>CANFQF010000084.1 GCA_947449025.1 Comamonadaceae bacterium | reverse complement strand
GCCGAAAACGGCTACGGCATCCCGGCTTTCAACGTCAACAACCTCGAGCAGGTGCAGGCCGTGATGGAAGCGGCCAAGGAAACCGGCGCGCCGGTGATCCTGCAGGCCAGCGCAGGCGCCCGCAAATACGCCGGCGAGGCCTTCATCAAGCACCTGATTTCGGCCGCCATCGAGGCCTATCCGAGCATTCCGCTGGTGATGCACCAGGACCATGGCCAGAACCCCGATGTCTGCCAGGGAGCCATCGATCTGGGCTTTTCCTCGGTGATGATGGACGGTTCGCTCGAGGCCGACGGCAAGACCATCGCCAGTTACGACTACAACATCGACGTCACTCGCAAAGTGGTGGACATGGCCCACCGGCTGGGCGTCACCGTCGAAGGCGAGCTCGGCTGCCTTGGCAGCCTGGAGACCATGCAGGGCGACAAGGAAGACGGCCACGGCACCGACGCCGTGATGACTCGCGAGCAGTTGCTCACCGACCCCGAGCAAGCCGCCGACTTCGTCAAGCGCACCCAACTCGATGCGCTGGCCATTGCCATCGGCACCAGCCACGGCGCGTACAAGTTCACCCGCAAGCCCACCGGCGACATTCTGGCCATCGACCGCATCAAGGAAATCCACCGCCGCATCCCCAACACCCACCTGGTGATGCATGGTTCGTCCAGCGTGCCCCAGGAGCTACTGGCCATCATCCGCCAGTACGGCGGTCAGATGAAAGAGACCTATGGCGTGCCGGTCGAGGAAATCCAGCACGCCATCAAGTTCGGCGTGCGCAAGGTCAACATCGACACCGACATTCGCCTCGCCATGACCGGCGCAGTGCGCAAGTTCCTCCACGAGAACCCCGAGAAATTCGACGCCCGCGAGTGGCTCAAGCCCGCCCGCGAGGCCGCCAAGCAGGTCTGCAAGCAGCGCTACCTCGAGTTCGGCTGCGAGGGCCAGGCCGCCAAAATCAAGGGCCACAGCCTGCAGGTCGTAGCGCAGAAGTACGCCCAGGGCGATCTGGCCCAAGTGGTCCACTGAGCCAGGCGCTCTGCGCCGGCGAGCTCGCCCCTTGCGATAATCCCGCGGCCCGTCGCCAGACGGGCCGTTTCTTTTCCTGGGATGCCCATGACCTCCGCCCTGCACACCTCCGCCCTGACCTCCCTGCCGCTGCTCGCACGCGGGAAGGTGCGAGACAACTACGCCGTCGGAGAGGACCGCATCCTCATGGTGGCCACCGACCGCCTATCGGCTTTCGATGTGATCATGGGCGAACCGATTCCCGGCAAGGGCGAGCTGCTCACGCAGATGGCCCTTTACTGGTTTGGCAAGCTCGGCCACCTGTGCCCCAACCACCTCACCGGCGAGTTGCCCGAGCGGGTGGTTGATTCGGGCGAGGCCGGTCAGGTGCTGGGTCGCTCCATGCTGGTCAAGCGCCTCAAGCCTATCCCGGTGGAGGCGGTGGTACGCGGCTACTTGGCGGGCAGTGGCTGGAAGGAGTACCGGGAGAGCCAGAGCGTGTGCGGCGTGCAACTGCCCGCAGGCCTGACCAATGCGGCCAAGTTGCCCGAGCCGATTTACACGCCCGCTGCCAAGGCGGCGGTGGGCGAACACGACGAAAACATCACCTTCGAGCGCACCGTCGAAATGATCGGCCCGGCGTTGGCCGCCCAGATTCGCGACCTCAGCATCGCCATCTACAAGGAGGCGGCGGCCATCGCGCTCACCAAGGGCCTGATCATTGCCGACACCAAGTTCGAGTTCGGCCTCGATGGTGAGGGCCGGCTGGTGCTGATGGACGAGGTGCTCACCCCCGACTCCTCGCGTTATTGGCCGGTCGAGGGCTACGAAGAAGCCTTCCGCCAAGGCGAGAACCCGCCGAGCTACGACAAGCAGTTCGTCCGGGATTGGCTCGAGCAGGTCCGTATCAACGGCAAGCCCTGGGACAAGACCCCGCCAGCCCCGCGGCTGCCGCAGGAGGTCATCACCAAGACGGCGGCCAAGTACCGCGAGGCGCTGGAGCGGCTGACCGGCTGAGGCGAGGCGGCCACGCGGCACGGGGCCAAAGGGCCATGGGGCGATGGGGCCTTCAGCCCTGTCAAATTTCGCGACGGATGACATGACAACCGGCGTGATTTAGGTTTCGATGGCGCCTTTCAGGAGGAATGCCATGTTCAAGGTCAATGAGGGGAGCGTCGGCGCGCCCCTGGGGCAAGTGGGTGCCGCGACAGGCGTCACGACAGGTGGCGCGGCAGACGATGAGGCGATCGACGCGCGCGCGTTCTACGAGGAGGCGCTGGCGCGGGATGCGGCCTTGCAGGCCGGAGGACCGGTCCTCGAGTGGAGTGCCTTCGAAGCCTGGGTCCGCTCGCGTCTGGCCGAGCGGCTCGGCAGCCTCCCTCCCTCCCTGTTGCCGGGGGCGTGACCCGTCTGTTCGTTTCGCCTCGGGCGCGTGGCGACATCGAGCGGATCTTCGACTTCCTGTTTTCCCGGTCGCCCGAAGATGCCAGCGCACGCATCGAGTTCCTCTTGGAGGCATTGAACGGTTTGTGTGAGCGCCCCCAAGCCGGACGCCCTGCGACGGTGGGCTTGCGCGAGCTGGTCATCACCGCCGGCACGGGCGGATACCTCGCTTTGTACCGGCACGACCCAGTGCTCGATATCGTCCATGTTTTGGCGTTACGCAGCCAGCGCGAAGGCCAGTACAAGCGCGACCCCTTTTGGTACTGAGGGGTGCCCGGGTCGTTTTACGCTCTCAGCTCAGCACCACGCTCGACAGGCGCCGGCGGTAGCTCGCCACCACCGGATCGTCCGGCGGAATCTGGCCCTCGGCCACCTTGGGCTTGGGCGGCTCGATCAGGTCGAGGATGGCGATGTAGGTTTTGCGCGCCAGGTCTTCGTTCCAGGCCTTGTCGCGCATCAGGATCTCGAGCAACTCGTCGAGGGCCTGGGTGTACTGGTGCGCAGCCATCAGCAGGCGTGCGCGGTCGAAGCGGGCCTCGAAGTCGCGCCGGTTGGCGGCGATGCGCGCGTCGCTGGCCGCCACGGCCTGCGGCAGGGGCGGTTGGCCGGTGGCGAAGTCGCTGGCCGCAAACACCCGCTGCAGAGAGTCGAGGCGGCGCACCCCGGCTGCCCGGGCAATGACCGGCGCGAAGGCCACCTTGGCCTCGTCGTCGAGCCCGGCCATCCACAGTGCACGCACGTAGTCGAAGCGGGCGTCGTCGTCGTCGGGCTTTGACTCGGCCGCCTGGCGCAGGGCGTCAAGCGCGTCCGCGCTGCCGGGCTCGGCCAGCGGCAGCTCGTCGACTTCCTCCTCGGCTTCCAGCTCAGCGGGCGGCAGGTGCTTGTCGAGGAACTCACGAATCTGCCCCTCGGGCAATGCGCCCATGAAGCCGTCCACCGGCTGCCCGTTCTTGAGCAGGATGCAGGTTGGGATGCTGCGGATGCCAAAGGCCCCCGCCAGCTGCTGCTCCTGGTCAGAGTCGATCTTGACCAGCTTGAAGCGGCCCGCATAGGCCACCTCGAGCTTTTCTAGCAGCGGGCCGATGACTTTGCAGGGGCCACACCAAGGCGCCCAGAAGTCCACCAGCACCGGCACGGTCTGGGAGGCGGCGATGACCTCGGTTTCAAAGTTTTCGATGGTGACGTCAATCATTCGGGCGCTTCCGTGTGCGGTCTTAAAATCAGTCCCTTTTTCCACAGAGACGGAAAACAGGCATGAGCTCGGTTCAAGTTGGCGTGGTCATGGGGTCTGGCAGCGATTGGGACACACTGCAGCACGCGGTGTCGATTCTCCAGGAATTCGGGATCCCTCACGAGGCCCGGGTCGTCTCGGCGCATCGCATGCCCGACGAGATGTTCGCCTATGCCGAAGCCGCCGCCGGCCGTGGCCTGCAGGCGATCATCGCCGGCGCCGGTGGCGCCGCCCACCTGCCGGGCATGTTGGCGGCCAAGACCACGGTGCCGGTGCTCGGTGTGCCGGTGGCCAGCCGCCACCTGCAGGGCGTCGACTCCCTCCACAGCATCGTGCAGATGCCCAAGGGCATTCCGGTGGCCACCTTCGCGATCGGCACGGCCGGTGCCGCCAACGCGGCCCTGTTTGCCGTCGCCCTGCTGGCCAACCATGACCCGGCCCTGCGCGCCCGGCTGGAAGACTTCCGCCGCCGGCAAACCGAGGCGGCAGCGGCGACCACCTTGCCGCCGGCCGGCGCCTGAAGCACCAGCCCCTACACCCCATGAGCAACCATCCACGTGCCGCCCTGTTGCCCGGTGCCACCCTCGGCGTGATGGGCGGTGGCCAGCTCGGACGCATGTTCGTGCACGCCGCGCAGCGCCTGGGGTACTTCACCGCGGTGCTGGACCCGGACCCCACCAGCCCCGCCGGCCGGGTGAGCCACCATCACTTGCACGCCGACTACCTGGACACGCCGGCCCTGGCCGAATTGGCGCGCCTGGCCGGCGCCATCACCACCGAGTTTGAGAACGTGCCGGCCCAGGCTCTGGCCCGGCTGGCTGCGCACCGGCCAGTCGCTCCGGGCGGCGAGGCCGTGGCCATCGCCCAGGACCGGGCCCGCGAAAAGGCCCATTTCACCCGCTGCGGCGTGCCCTGCGCGCCCCATGCGCTGATCGAGACCCCCGAGCAACTCGCCGCAGTGGCCAATGGCTTATTGCCTGGCATTCTCAAGACCGCCCGCCTGGGCTATGACGGTAAGGGCCAGGCCCGTGTCGCCACCCGCGCCGAGCTGGCCCGGGCCTGGGACGATCTGCGCCATGTGCCTTGCGTGCTTGAGAAGATGCTGCCCCTGGCCGACGAGATCTCGGTGGTGGTGGCGCGCGGCGCCGATGGCGAGATGGTGAACCTGCCGGTGCAGCGCAATTTGCACCGCGGCGGCATTCTCGCGGTGACCGAAGTGGTCGACGGCCTGGTCGATTCGGCCCTGGCCGCCCAGGCGGTGGCCGCCACCCGCGCAGTGGCCGAGGGCCTGGACTACGTGGGCGTGCTCTGCGTCGAGTTCTTCGTGCTGGAAGGCGGCGCCCTGGTGGTCAACGAGATGGCGCCAAGGCCCCACAACAGCGGCCATTGGAGCCTGGACGGCAGTGACCTGTCGCAATTTGACCTGCAAGTGCGTACGCTGGCCGGCCTGCCCTTGGTGCAGCCACGTCAGCACAGCCCGGCGATCATGCTCAATCTGCTGGGGGACCTGTGGTTTCCTGCGGGCACCAGCACCGGCCCCCAAACGGGTGTTCATACGGGTGCCAATTCGGCCTCTCCCTCGGGCATTTCTGCGCCGCGCGAGCCCAACTGGCCCGCGGTGCTGGCCCTGCCTGGCGCCCACCTGCACCTGTACGGCAAGACCGAGGCCCGCCCGGGCCGCAAGATGGGCCACCTCACGCTCACCGGCGCCGACGTGCAGGGCCTGCGCGCTACTGCGCTGGACGCCTGTGACATTCTGGGGATCGAGCGCTTCTGAGGGCCGCGCCAGCCGCGTTCTTCCTGCATCGTCACGCGCCGCCGCCCTGGTTCTGCACCGACCCTCCCACCGCCCACCGGTTTCTGCCTTTTGCCTTTTGCCCACCGGACCTGACCCCGTGATCCTCGACGGCCACCGCCCTGACGCCATCGCACAAGCCGCACGCCGCCTGGCCGCCGGCGACCTGTTGGGCTTGCCCACCGAGACGGTGTACGGCCTGGCGGCCGACGCGGGCAGCGAGGCCGCCGTGGCCGGCATCTTCGCGGCCAAGGGCCGGCCGAGCGACCATCCCCTCATCGTTCATGTGGCAGATGCCGAGGCGGCAGCCCATTTCGCGCGCGAGCTGCCGCCGGTGGCCCGCAGGCTGATGACCGCCTTCTGGCCCGGCCCGCTCACGGTCATCGTCCCGCGTCGCGAGGGCGTGGCCCGCGCAGCCGCCGGAGGCCAGGACTCGGTGGGCCTGCGCTGCCCTTCGCATCCCGTAGCCCGCGCTCTCTTGCAGGCCTGCGCCACCCTGGTGCCGCCGGTGGCTGGCCTGGCCGCGCCCAGCGCCAACCGCTTCGGCCGGGTGAGTCCGACCACGGCCGCCCATGTCCGTGACGAATTTGGCGACGGCCTGTGGGTGCTCGACGGGGGAGCCTGCGAGGTCGGCATCGAGTCCGCCATCGTCGACTGCACCCGGGGCCAGCCGGTGCTCCTGCGGCCCGGCGCGCTCGGCTTTGAACAGATCCAGACCGCCTGCGGCGAGCGCCTGTGGCGGCCCGAAGAAATGCCCGGTGCGGCGCCGCGCGCCTCGGGCACCCTGGCCTCGCACTACGCGCCGCAGGCGCCCCTGCGGCTGATGGACGGGCCGGCCTTGCAAGACGCGCTTGACGTACTGGGCCCAGGCGCCTCCGACCTGGGCCTGGCCGTTTGGGCCCGCCGGCCTCTGAAGGTGGGCGCGCGGGGCGTGCGCCTCGTCGCCATGCCCCAGGACGCCACCGCCGCTGCGCGTGCGCTGTTCGCGGCCCTGCGCGATTTCGACGCTGACGGGGCCCGTCTCATTTGGGTCGAGGCCCCGCCGGCCGAGGCGGCCTGGGACGGTGTGCGCGATCGGCTCCAGCGGGCGGCTGCTGATCGATGACCCGCGACGGGTGGCGCTGGCGTAACCCACGCCGAGCTGCGTGTCTGGCCCGGCGGGTGCCCGCTCTCCGGCGGAATCGGCCGCAGGCTCGGTAAACTCTCGTTTTTGTGTCTGCCGCCAATTGGAGAAACCCCATGGCTTTTGAACGCGCGTTCCGCATCCTCCTGGCAGGGGCCCTGGCCCTGTTGCTGGCGTCCTGCGGCGGCGGGTCTTCAGTGGTGACAGACTTTCACCCGACCCGGGTGGTGGTGTTCGGTGATGCCATGGCCGACATGAAGTTGGGCTCGGGCGCTACAGGCCTCTACACGATCAACGGCGACGGCTCGACCAACAACTGGGTGCGGCAGCTGGCCAGCTACTACGGCCTGACCCCGCTCGACGTCAACGTGAAGGCCAAGGCCCACGCCCGCATCACCAATAACGTGGACGCCGTTGGCGGATCAGCCGCCAGCGTCTCGAGCCAAATCAGCGGCTGGACCGGCGGCTTTACCGCGAACGACCTGGTCGTCGTGAGTGCCGGTACTTCGGACTTGATCGCCGAGGGCTATCAGGCCGTCAAGGCCTCGCCTTCCCAGACGGAGTCCGCCGCTACGCTCAACGTGCAACAGGCCGCCCGAGAGCTCGCCACACAGATCCGCCAGCTGGTGACCAACGGCGCCCAGCACGTGGTGGTGCTCAGCCCCTACAACATGGGCAACACGCCCTGGGCCACGGCGGCAACCCGCACCACGTTTTTGCAAAACCTCACCAACGAGTTCTATATCGAGTTGGTCTACTACATCAGCGACCTGAGCGACAAGGTGCTGGTGGTCGATGCCCGGGTTCAGATGAATGCGCTGGTCATTTCCACCAGCTTCAAGGGATCTAACATGGCCTGCACAACCATCGCCGCCGGTGTGGGCATCGGCATCGGGTCCGGCAACGTGGATTCATCACTGTGCAATTCCGCCACCTCGGGCGATCTGGTATCGGGCTACGACGCCAACAAGTACCTCTTCGCCGATGGGGTCTATCCCACCCCCCTGGCGCATCGTCAGCTCGGCGACTACGCCTACAACAAGCTGCGGGTGCGCTGGTAAACCAGCGACGCACTTCGCGTAGAGGGCTTCAGCGGCGAGGCGTTGGCGTGGCGGAGGATATGGGCGCTGCTGGTGCAGCGGCCGCTGGTCCAGCCGTCCACACCACGAGTGCGTCCACCACTGGGCGAATGGCGGCCGCGTCCGGGTGGTTGGCAATAGCCACCAACACATAACGCCGGCCATCGGCTGCATGTACATAGCCGGCCACTCCCGCCACGTCCCGCAGGCTGCCGGTCTTGAGATGCGCCACACCGGTGGCGCCGGCGCCAGCCGCAGCGCGTCGGGCGGTACCGTCGACACCCGCCACCGGCAGCGAGGCGATGAACTCGGGCATCAGCGGCGAGGCCCAGGCGTACTGCAGCAAGCGCGTGAGCTGTGCGGCGCTGATCCGCTCCTGGCGTGACAGGCCGGACCCGTTGTCGAACTGCGGTGGCTCGTCCTTCAACCGGTCGCGCCACCACTGGCGCATCACCTCGCGCGAGCCGGCCAGCGTGCCGCTGCCTTTTTGCTGCAGGCCGAGCGTGAGAAAAAGCTGCTGCGCCATCACGTTGTTGCTGAACTTGTTGATGTCGCGCACCACCTCGGCCAGCGCCGGCGACTCGAAGGTGATCACCGGCACCAGGCCGGCCGGCACCAGGCCGTCGCGCACCTGTCCTCCCAGCTGGCCGCCCAGTTCGCGCCACAGCGCCTCGACCGCGCGGCTGGCCTGGCTGGTGGGCTCAGGCGCGGCCAGCGGCCACGCGCGCGGCCCGCAGGCGGCGGGGTAGGTGCCGTCGAGGCGGATGCGGGTCGGCTGGCTGAAGTCGGCGCGCAGTCCGGCGCGCCAGTCTCCGCAGGGTGCCTGGGTCAGGGGTACGGTGGCTGGCACCTCGACGCCAGCGAGGGCCGGCTCCATCTGCACCGCTGCAATCTGCCCTGCGCCCAGCGGGGTGAGGTGCAGCACGATGGCCCGGTAGTTCACCAGCAGCGCGTCGGGCTGCGCGTTGTAGGCCTTGAGCGGCTCGCCGTCGAAGGCGGCCGGATCCTGCGGCCCCAGCTGGAAGGCGCTGCGATCGAGCACGATGTCGCCGCTGATGCGTCGAACCCCCAGGCCCTGCACCCGGCGCAGCAGCTGCCACAGGCGCTCGACCACCAGGCGCGGGTCGCCCTGGCCTTTGATGTAGAGGTTGCCCTGGAGCACGCCGTCGCGGATGGGGCCGTCGACCATCACCGGCGTGGTCCAGGTCCAGGCTGGCCCGAGCAGTTCGAGCGCGGCGAAGGTTGTCGCCAACTTGGCAATCGACGCCGGATTGATTTGCACCTGTGCCCGGTGCCAAAGTCGGGGCGGCTCCTTGCCTTGCGCGTCGGCGACCACCAGGGTGACTGCCTCGCGGGGTAGCCGGGCGCGGGCCAGGGCGGCCTCGATCTCGGCAGGCAGGGGCTGCGCCAGAGCGAACTGGCTGGCCAGCACCGCAGATGCGGTCAGGGCACGGGCCAGCCGGGGCATCACTGCGCGCAGCCGTTCGCGCAGTGGTACCTGTGCGCGCTGCAGCGCTTGGCGCGTGGCGGGGTGGCAGGGGCGCTCTGGCATGGGCAAATTATCGGGGCGGGATAATCGTGTCACCGTGAATCTGCTCGCATTTGATACCAGCACCGAAACGCTGTTCGTGGGCCTGGCCTGGACGGCCGGTGGCCAGGCGCGGACGGCCCTGCACGTGTCCGAGGGCGGCCGCGAGGCCTCGGCCACCCTTATCCCTTCGGTACAGGCGGTGCTGGCCCAAGCAGGCCTGGCGCTGTCCGATCTGAACGCCATCGTTTTCGGCCGCGGGCCCGGCTCGTTCACCGGGCTGCGCACCGCCTGTGCCGTGGCTCAGGGCCTGGCGCTGGGCGCGAATCTGCCGGTACTGCCGGTCGACACCCTGATGGCGCTGGCCGAGGACGCCCGGCAGCGGCATGGTTGTACCGAGGTGCTGGCCGCCCTCGATGCCCGCATGGGCGAGGTCTACGCCTGCGCCTACCGCTTCGCGCAAGGCCTTTGGCACGCGCAGGGCGAGGTCAGGCTCGGCGCACCCGAAGCGCTGGTGCTACCGCCGGGCTTCCTGCTCGCGGGCAACGTCGAGGCGGCCTACGCCGGGCGACTGCCCGCGCCGTCCCTGCCGGCCCAGCCCACAGCCGATGCTCTGCTGCGGCTGGCGCCTGCCCTGCTGGCGGCAGGCCAGGCCCTGCCCGCAGATCAGGCGCTGCCGCTTTATGTGCGCGACAAGGTGGCCCAGACCACCGCGGAGCGTGAGGCCCTGAAGGCTGCGGCGGCTATAGCTGCGGCTACGGCTACGGCTGCGGCTACAGGTACATCTGCGATGGCGACTTCGCCTCCTATTGGCCAGGACGCGGCCGTTCCGGGCGCCACCGCCGGGCGCGACCCCGACGCCCCAGGCCTCGTCCATCCCACCGGGGGTCCGCGATGAGCGCCTGGCCCGACGCCGACTCCTACGCCCCGTTGCAGAACTACCGGGCGGAGTTCGCATCCATGACGGCCGACGCCCTGGATGCGGTGATGGCCATTGAGCAGGCGGCCTATGCCCACCCCTGGACACGCGGCAACTTCGCCGACTCCCTGCGCGCCGGCTACGAGGGGCGCCTGCTGCGCACCAGGGAACGTCTGCTGGGGTACTTCATGGCGATGAAGGGGGTGGACGAGGTGCACCTTCTCAACATCACCGTCGCCCCCGATTGCCAGGGGCAGGGCCTGGGCGCCTGCCTGCTGGAGTCGCTGGCGGCCTGGTCGATGGCCCAGGGCGCCCAATGGCTGTGGCTGGAGGTGCGCGCCAGCAACGAAGGCGCGCAGCGCCTCTACCAGCGCCAAGGCTTTCGCCGGGTGGGCCTGCGCAAGGGCTACTACCCCGCAGGGCCCGGGCCCCGCGAGGACGCCATCGTGATGAGCCGGCCGCTGTGAGTCGGTCACTTTGGCCACTTTGAGCTGGCCAGAGTGCCCCGGTTTTTTTGCAGGCCCTGCGACGTCCCCTTGACCCCGCCGCCCTGCCGCCCGCTCCCGGCGACAATGCGCTCATGACGCTTTCGCTCGATGACCGCCAACGCGCGATGCTCGCCGAAATGGGCATCCGCCTGTTCGAGCCGCTGCCCGCGGCCGTTCCGGCCGGCACCGGCGCATCTGTCGCCTCGGGGGCCTCTGGCCGGTCTGCTCCGTCCGCCGCATCCTCTGCGTCGACCCAAGCGCTCCGTACCGGTGCAGCGCCAATTCCGCCGACCCCGCCGATCGCCCGCGCACCCGCCCCAAGCGGTCGCTCGCCAGCGTCCGCACCCGCGACCCTGGGCCCGCCGCCGTCGGGCATCGAGGCGCTGGATTGGGACGGACTGGAGCAGGCCGTCTCCGGCTGCCAGGCCTGCGGCCTGTGCCAGGGCCGTCGCCAGACGGTGTTCGGTGTGGGCGACCGCCAAGCCGACTGGATGATCGTCGGCGAGGCCCCTGGCGAGCAGGAAGACCTGCGCGGCGAGCCCTTTGTCGGCAACGCCGGGCAGCTTCTGGACAGCATGCTCAAGGCCGTCGGCCTGGACCGCGGGCACCGGGCCTACATCGCCAATGTCATCAAGTGCCGGCCGCCGGGCAACCGCAACCCGGAGCCCTCCGAGGTTGCCCAATGTGAGCCCTTCCTCCGCCGTCAGATCGCACTGGTGCAGCCTCGCATCATCTTGGCTATGGGCCGCTTCGCGGTCCAGTCCCTGCTGGCGACCCAGGAGCCCATCGGCAAGTTGCGGGGCCGCCTGCACCAGTATGAGGGCGTGCCGGTGGTCGTGACCTACCACCCGGCCTACCTGCTGCGCAACCTGCCCGACAAGGCCAAGTCCTGGGCCGACCTGTGCCTGGCGCTCGACCAGTTCCCGGCCGGCGAGCCTGGACGCGAGCCCTCAATCCCGACCTGAATCGCGACCCGAACGCATTGCTGAGCGATTGCTGATGTGCTACTTTCGATTCAAATCGAAAGTATTTACTTCATCGGTCGCCCAGGCACTGGGCAGGAAGGTCAGCCATGTTTTTTTCGGCTCCATCTGTTCGGGGAAACCTCCAAGGTGCACCGGACACCCCACCTCGGGAGAGGAATCCGGCGCGCCCCACGCCTCTGGCCTTGGCCCTTGCCGCCTCTGTTGGCCTGGCGCCTTGCCTTTGGGTGGGCGGCCTGGCGGCTCAAACCCTGCCAGTGTTCTCGCAGGCACAAGTCGGGAACGCCACCTTATTGCCGCAGGTCAACGCTCTCAAGATCACCACCACCAACGGCACCTCCGGATACTCCTCGCTCAACTGGCAGAGCTTTTCCATTGCGGCGGGTCACTCCGTCCGTTTTGAGCAACCCAATGCCGCCAGCGTCTCCATCAACCGGGTGTCTGGCGTTCAGCCCAGCGACTTGATGGGCTCCCTCAGCTCCAATGGCCGGCTGGTCTTGGTCAACCCCGCCGGCATCACCGTGGGTGCCAATGCGGTGGTCGACACCGCCGGCTTCACCGCCAGCACCATCGATGCCCTGGATGCCGACCTGATCGCCGGCCGGCAGGGAGCCCTGCTTCGCTCGCGTGCCCTGGATTCCGACTACGCCACCGCCGCCGACGTGTCGGTGCAGGGCAGCATCATTGCCCGTCATGGCGACGTGTTTCTGGTCGGCGGCAATGTGACTCACCGCGGGCGGATCGAAGCGCAGGAGGTGGCGCTGGAAGGCGGCCAGGTGGTGCTGCGCGCCTTCAATGAAGCGCGGGTGTCTGGCACGGTGATCGCTCGCGCAGGGGATGGGGCCCGGGGGGGCGGCATCGACGTCTTCGGCCCGCAGGTGGTGCTGGAGTCCACCGCGCTGCTCGATGCCAGCAGGCAGCTGGGCGGCGGGCAGGTGCGGGTGGGGGGCGACTTTCTGGCGGCGCGGGCCGTCCAGCAGACTGCGGACGCGGTCACAGTCCCCACGGCCGACACGACGGACTTCGCGGCCGGGGCCACGATCCGCGCCGACGCCACCGGGCAGGGCGCGGGTGGCCAGGTCGTCGTCTGGTCCGGGGCGAACACGAGCAGCGCCGGTGCCATCAGCGCCCGGGGGGGCGCAAGCGGTGGCGACGGCGGGCAGGTGGAAGTCGGCAGTGCTGGCCAGCTGGGCTTTACTTCAGCGGTCGACACCCGCGCGCCGATCGGGCGCATGGGGGAGTTGTTCATCAACACGGGCAATATCGAGCTGCTGCCTGCCGGCAGCGAGCGGGACCCAATGAGTAGCGCCACCCAAATCGCCGTGGGCGGCCTGGGCGCCACCACGGGCTACCGGCTCCAGTCCCGGGGCGCGATCACCTTGGCCTCGCCCATGCTGCTGCCCCAGGACACCAACTTCTCACTCGAAGCGGGCACCGAGCTCTCGGTCACCGCAGCGATCACAGCCAGCGGCACGGGCACGGTCAGCTTGAAAGCCAATGGCCTGACCACGCCAAGCGACCCTCAGGCCGCCACGCTTCGCATTCAGGCGCCCATCACCGCGGCCGGCATCACGCTCAGCGCAGTCGGTCCCGGCTCGGTGATTGACCTGCAGGGCGCCGACCTTCTGGCCACCCAAGGCAAGGTGCAGCTCACTGCGCCCCTGGTGACGATGTCGGGCGCGACCTGGCTGTGGGGCTCGCAAGGCGCCTTCATTACCGGTAATGCCACCTTGGCCACGGGAGCAAGCCTGCGCCTGTCGGGACCGGTCGCCAACGGCGTTGCGGCGGCCGGCCGGCTCGCCATTTCGGGGCTCTTCACCGTGGCGGACGGCGCGCAGCTTCGCATGGCCATGGGGGGTAGCGGGTATGACCAGATCCAGCTGACGGGCAGTGACAGCGCCAATTTCGCTGGCACCAGCACGCTGGTGCTGGACTTGCTCCCCGGCGCGGGGCGCCCCGTCGGCGGGATCTACCGCCTGATCGATGGCCCCACCTTGCCTGGTTTGCTGCTGCCTGCGCTGCAGACCGCGAGCGCCGCCGCATCGACCGCCCTGACCGGTGTCCGTCTGCGCTGGGGCTCGCTGGAGGCCCTGCTGCCGACGCAGGGGAGCACCGACCCGCAGGTGCTCCAGGGCTTGAAGCCGCCGGAGGATCCGCAGGAGGGCTCACAGGACGAAGCTGCCTCAGCCGGCGTGGTCGGCTACGAGGAAGAAACTCTGGACTGCCCCTAAGGCCTCGCCCAGATTCTCAGAACCGCGGCAAGTCCGGGTGCGCGATCTGGCCGCCGCGCACCAGCATCTTCCCGTACTCGGCGCAGCGGTTCAGGGTGGGGATGACCTTGCCCGGATTGAGCAGGCCCTGGCCGTCGAAGGCCCGCTTCACCCCCAGCATCTGCTCGCGCTCCTCGGGCGAGAACTGCACGCACATGGAGTTGAGTTTTTCCACGCCCACCCCGTGCTCGCCGGTGACGGTGCCGCCCATGGCGACGCTGGTCTCGAGGATATCGGCGCCAAACAGCTCGCAGCGATGGAGCTGGTCGGGGTCATTGGCATCGAACAGGATCAGGGGGTGCAGGTTGCCGTCGCCCGCGTGGAAAACGTTGGCACAGCGCAGGCCGTATTTCTTTTCCATCTCGCCGATGGCCAGCAGGATGTCCGCCAGGCGCTTGCGCGGGATGGTGGAGTCCATGCACATGTAGTCCGGGCTCATGCGGCCCGAGGCGGGGAAGGCATTCTTGCGGCCACTCCAGAAACGCAGGCGCTCGGCCTCGTCTC
>CANFQF010000083.1 GCA_947449025.1 Comamonadaceae bacterium | reverse complement strand
CCCGAACAGGACAGTGAAACGCCTCTGCGCCGATGATAGTGCGGATTCCCGTGTGAAAGTAGGACATCGTCAGGCTCTTATCCCAGCCCAAAACCCCCAACAGCTAATCCTGTTGGGGGTTTTGCTTTTTGCGAATCGCTTTATCGACGCTGAAGCACCCAGAGAATTCCAGCCCGGGTCTATTGTGTGTGACGGGACTTTTGGGGGTGGTACTCAGCAGTTTTGAAGGTACTCACCTTCAATCTTAAGTGCTCCACTGATAGACAGTTCTTCAATCAGCTGGTCAGTCCATTCACTCTTCGATCGAGCATTCCCATACATCGCGTGTAAAAGGGCGAGATAGCTCGCTGTGTTTGTCCAAGTGTGTAATTCGTCGCGGCTAATTTTTTGAACTTCAAGTAGCTTGAATTTCAAAAGGACCTTGGCAGCATAACCGCCATGCTTTGCGGGATCACGCATAAATCCGTCCAGACGCCTACGTGCGACACTGAGCGCACTCGGAATATCCGTGAATATTCGGCCATGGCCCGGTATCACGACACTAGGCGCCAATGCCTCAATCAGGTCTAGCGTGTCGCCAACTGCGCTGAAAGCACTAATTCCTTCAAGCTCAGGGAATACGACACCAAAACCAGTCTCCCAGAGCGCATCCCCGGAGATCAGAATGCCGTCCCGCGCTGAGAAGAGGAGCACGGAATGCGGATCATGCCCCGGGGATGCGTGGATCTCCCATTCCCCATCGCCGAACTGTTGAATGGAGCCGGGTTCAAGCGTTCGATCAAATCGAAATCGAGGGCAAGACTGGCCTGTTGGGGCGTACGTGAGAGCAACATCATCCCATCGGCTCACTTCATCTGCATGTCCTGGTGGGATATAGGTTGCTAGCTGAGGGAATTCGGTTTGAAGGCCGGCATTACCGCCGCAATGGTCGGAATGAAGGTGGGTATTTACAAGCCGATCAAGAGGCCTAGACCCAAGGGCGTTTCGTATCAATGTGAGTGTCTGTTCGGAATGCGTGCAGTAGCCGCTATCCACGAGCGTTACTGGCCCAGCACCAACTAATAACACATTGTTTGCGGACAGCCAGCCTCGCTCGAAAACTATGATACTGTCAGGTAGCATGTTTAGTATTACCTTCCGGCGCGGAGCTCTCTGCGCAGGATCTTTCCCACGTTGCTCTTGGGAAGCTCGTCACGAAATTCGATATATTTTGGAATCTTGTATCCTGTGAGATTTTCTCTGCAGTAGCGAAAAATATCCTCCTCAGTGAGAAGAGGCGTGTTCTTTACAACATATATTTTTATTGACTCACCTTGGATGGAGTCCGGTATCCCAACTGCGGCGCACTCAACTACACCGGAGCAAAGGGAGATCACATTTTCCAGCTCGTTAGGATACACGTTGAAGCCACTCACAATGATCATATCTTTTTTGCGGTCAACTATGCGCACATAACCGTTAGTGTCCATGATGCCGATATCCCCAGTACGCATGTAGCCGTCGGCTGTTAATGCCTTATCTGTTTCGTCAGCCTGCTTGTAATAACCGACCATAACGTTGGCTCCACGAATGCAGATCTCGCCAGATTGCCCTTGGGCTAGATCCTTACCTTCGTCGTCCTTGATGGAGATGTCAATGCCGGGTAGTGGTAGTCCGATCGTCCCTGAGAACTCCCTAGCTGTGACGGGATTATTGGTGCCAATCGCGCAGGTTTCGCTCATGCCCCACCCCTCAACCATTGCACAGCCCGTTAGCTTTTGCCACTGAAGGGCAGTTCCTTCAGACGCAGCCATCCCACCCGCCTGTGACACTTGAAGGTGTGAAAAATCGACCGTTTTGAATTGTGGGTGCTGCATGAGGGCATTGAACAGCGTGTTCACCGCCGGCAACATATGAAACGGTCGGTGCTTGAGCGTTTGTATGAATTTCCCTATGTCGCGAGGGTTCGGCACCAAAGTCATGTGCGATCCCCAACGGATTGCGAGCAAGCAGAGAGTGAGCGCGAAGATGTGATACAGGGGGAGGGCGGCAATGCTGTTGATTCTCCGTACATCGCCTACTTTGGCGAGGGCGGGTGTGAACCAAGCCTCCGCTTGCAAAATTGCGGCCACTATATTTCGATGCGTCAAAACCGCACCCTTTGAAAGTCCAGTCGTGCCTCCCGTGTATTGGAGAAACGCGATGGAGTCCAGCGATTGTGTCGAAGCCCTGAGAGGCAAAAGTCCCCCTTCAGCGATCGCTTGATTGAAGGGCGTGACGGTCCTGCCATCGGTGCAAGGCAGCCGGAATGAGGGCACCATTCGCGCAAGGTGGCGCACCGCGAAGGTGATCCACCGACCAAACCAAAAGCCAAGCAGGTCGCCCATCGACGCCACCACCACGTGTTTGACATCGGTTTGATCAATGACCTCTTCCAAGGTGTGCGCGAAATTCTCGAGGATCACGATGGCGGTTGCGCCTGAATCCTTCAGTTGATGCGCCAGCTCACGCGCTGTGTAGAGAGGATTAACGTTCACACAGGTATACCCGGCGCGAAGAACGGCCGCCATGGTCACCGCAAACTGGGGAATGTTGGGCAGCATGATCGCGACCCGGCTTCCGCTCGGAAGCCCTTTCGACTGTAGCCAAGCGCCCAGTGCCTTGGAGTGCCCGTCTAGCTGGCCATAGCTCATCCAGCGTTCCATGCAGATCGAGAAAGGGCGGTCCCGGTGCTTTTCAAATGACTCCTCGAGCAATTCGTTCAAGGAGCCAAATTGCTCCGGATCAATGTCGTGGGGCACGCCCGGCGGATAGCTCTTGAGCCAATAGCGGTTTGTCTGCTGCATGGGACAGGATTGTCGCCATCCCACCGTAACGCTCTTACCGGGCTTCTCCTAGTGCCGTGTCTTCTGACCCGATTGCCAGCCACATACTTGGGCTCTCGAGCACTTTGGCTGCGCCATGAAACCATCATCTGAACCCAGGGAATCTCATTCAGCCGTCGCGCGTTTACAGCTGTTTGTGGTGATCGGTCTGGTTTCCGCGGCTGCGCTATCTGCCGGGCTGATTGGGCCGAGCCATCCTTGGCTCGCGGTCGCGGCAGGTGTTGCTGTGCTTGCTGTTCCTGCCCTTGTTTTGGGCCTCGAGTTCTTGCTTTTGCCTTGGCGGAGTAGGGGCGATCCAGTGAGCAAGCCTGGCTGGTCCGTCCTTCTGAGCGCCTGGGTATGCGAATTCGTTCAGTACCTCTTCGCTTTTGGATGGCGGCAGCCTTTCCGCTGGCGGGCCATCCCGGATCGACTTGCGGGCGACGGGATTCGAGGCCGTCGCGGGGTGGTCATGGTGCATGGCTTTTGCTGTAACCGTGGGCTCTGGAATCCCTGGCTGCGTCGCCTGAGGCGCGAGCACAGGGCCTTCGTCGCAGTGAACCTCGAGCCTGTCTTCGGCTCAATTGACGATTACAACGCGACGCTCGATGACGCCCTGGCGCGGGTCGAGGCAGTCACAGGGCTGCGGCCACTCGTCGTCTGTCACAGCATGGGTGGATTGGCGGTGCGCGCATGGCTGGCAAAGCGTCAAGCCTCGGGGGCCACCCGAGGTGACTGTGTCCACCGCGTTGTGACGATTGGCAGCCCCCACCATGGCACATGGCTAGCCCGGTTCAGCCCAACGGCCAATGCGCGGCAGATGCGGGAAGGCAGCGAATGGCTGCATGCCTTGGCGGAGGCCTGGAAGGCGGGGCACACTGGCGTGCCGCTTCACCGTTTCACCTGCTGGTATTCAAATGCCGACAATATCGTGATGCCACCGTCTTCGGCGACCCTGTACGGAGCAGACAACCGCCTGATCCCCGGTGTTGGGCATATCACCCTGGCTCAGACAGCGGAGGTCATGAACTGCACCTTGGCCTATCTTGACGAAAGTCATTGATTTTTTCGCTGGCAACTACCAGATCCGGCAGCCCTGGCCCACGCGCGTACAGTTTCTAGGGCATGACTGGATCGTTTGATTTTGATCACACGCATCAGGGCCTCGTTGTCCCGATACGCTCCCTTGGCTGGCAGCATCGAGCTGCGATTGCCAAGCATCTGCTGTCGCTGATGCCCACTGACCGATATCTGCGTTTTGGCTTTGCAGCGACCGATGCTCAGATCCAGCGGTACCTTGCGTCGATTGACTTTGAATGTGACGAAGTTTTTGGTGTCTTTAATCGTCACCTTGAGCTCATCGCCATGGCCCATCTGGCGTTCTCCTCGAATCCCGAGGCCGCGGCCTGCGCCGAGTTTGGGGTTTCCGTGCTGGAGCATGCACGAGGGCGCGGCTATGGCGGGCTTCTCTTCGATCGGGCGGTCATTCGCGCCCGTAATGACGGGGTGCGACTTCTGTTCATTCACGCGCTGTCGGAAAACAGACCCATGATCCGAATCGCCCGAAAAGCTGGGGCCGAACTTGTGCGGGACGGCAGTGAAACCGAAGCACACCTGAAGCTTGCGCCGGCCAATCTTGAGACCCGTTTCAAGGATCTGGTACAGGAACAAGTCGCGGAGAGTGATTACCGGCTCAAAGAGCAAGCTCAGACCTTCTGGAACTTTCTGGCGACCCTACAGGAGGTTAGGCAGGGGGTGCGTGAGGGGCGAGGTCATGCGGGGCAATAGAGCATCCTTATGCAAGTGCCCCGGGTCGTCGTTTCCTAGATCGGTCACCCACTCCGCTCCCGTCTGAAGACCTGATTGGGCTATCCTACGACTTCCCCAATGACGGCATGCCCTGCCCCACCCTAGTGGCTGACCCACACCCTGCGCGCCGACTCGCCGAAAAAGAAGACCGACGCAGCCTGCTGCAAAGGCTTGTTGAATTCCTCCACCCGGGCCCCGATTCCAAGGCGGATCTCTACGAGACCCTTGCCGATGCTGAAGACAACGAGGTCATCGGCGCGGAGTCTCGGGCCATGCTCGAGGGGGTGATCCGGATGGCGGACCTCACTGCCGGCGATGTGATGGTCGCCGCTCCCCGGATGGATCTGGTGGATATCGATGCACCTTACGAGGAAATCCTCCATCTCGTGATCGATACGGCCCACTCACGTTTTCCGGTCTATGAGGGAGACCGCGAGAACGTTATCGGCATTCTCCTGGCCAAGGATCTTCTCAAGCTGCAGCGGGCGCCAGAACTCAATTTGCGTGCCCTGCTTCGCCCCGCGGCCTTTATTCCGGAGAGCAAGGGCCTCAATGACCTGCTGCGCGAGTTTCGCGGCAACCGTAACCATCTGGCGGTGGTGGTCGACGAATTCGGTCGCACGGCCGGTTTGATCACCATCGAAGATGTGCTTGAACAGATCGTGGGTGAAATCGAGGACGAATTTGATGAGGCCGAAGATGCGGGCGACATCTTCGGCTTGGCGGATCGGACATTTCGCGTCAGTGGCGACACCAGCATTGACCGGGTTGAAGAGGCATTCGGCATGAGGTTGATCCCCGCTGAGGTCGACGAGGCAGAGCCTCGGTTCGATACGATCGGCGGCCTCGTCGCCCATGAAATGGGGCATGTACCCAAGCGCGGCGAGCGGCATCGCTTGGCCGGGCTGGAGTTCGTCGTGCTCCACACCAAGGGAGGCGCGGTGCGTTGGTTCAAGGTGTCACCGGCCAGTCCTGCCGAGTCGGGTGCCTGAGGGCTTTGCGATGGTGAATGGCAGGGTGGCACCAGGGCCTCTCGCACCTAGCTGGATTCGAGGTTTTCTCGCTTTGGTCGCGGGTGGCCTGCAGGCCCTTTCCATCCTCCTGCCCTGGACCGGCGAGCCGGCCTGGTGGCTCCAATGGATCTCGCTGGCCATGCTCGTGGCGCTGCTCGCCCGTTCGAGCCGGCTTCTGGAAGCGGCGACTTTGGGTTTCGCCTTTGCGCTTGCCTGGTTAGCGGGCAGCTGGTGGTGGCTCTTTACCTCGTTGCATGTCTACGGCAATCTGCCCGCGCCGCTCGCCGTGGCGGCGGTGCTGGCATTGGCGGGCGCGCTGAGTCTTTATTACGCGATCGCAAGCGCTCTGGCCTGGCGCATCGGGGGTCTGTCCAACAGCGATGGACCCATACCTTCCAACTCTTCGGCCTGGCGGTTCCCGTTGGCATTTGCTTCCGCATGGTTGCTCGCGGAACTCGCCCGTGGGCAATGGCTGACCGGTTTCCCCTGGGGCGCGGGCGGCTATGCGCATGTGGACGGCCCCTTGGCGGTCCTGGCGCCCTGGGTCGGCGTTTATGGCGTCGGATTTTTTGCGGCCCTGGCTGCCGCGGCCCTCGCCCGGATCCTGGTTCCGCTTCATTCAAGGCGCGGGCAGGCGCCGGCCGGTTTGGCGCAAAGGGCCCCCGGCTATGGCCATAGTTACTGGGTCGCCATGGGTGCGCTCGCGACCCTTGTCGGAGCCCTTTGGTTCGTGCCCGCCGGGGATCAGCCCCTGGCTGAACCGTCTGCGCAGGGCCCGTCACGCCTGCGCGTGGCCCTCTTGCAGGGAAACATTGCGCAGGATGAGAAGTTTCTGCCTGGTAGCGGTGTTCCCTTGGCGCTGGACTGGTACGGCAAGCAAATGGTTGGCAGCGCTGCGCAGCTGGTGGTGGCCCCCGAGACAGCGATACCACTCCTTCCGAGAGATCTGCCCGCAGGGTACCTGGATGAAATCGCCCAAAAATTTCGTAGCGGCCATCGCGCATTGATGCTGGGGATCCCTCTCGGAGGCGATCGGGAGGGCTACACCAACTCGGTCATCGGGGTGCGGCCGAGCGCAGATGCCTATCGCTACGACAAGCACCATCTGGTCCCATTCGGCGAATTCATACCCCCGCTGTTTCGGTGGTTCACCGAACTGATGCAAATTCCATTGGGTGACTTCAATCGGGGCGCCTTGGCCCAACCCTCGTTTCAGTGGCAGGGACAGCGCCTGGCCCCCAACATCTGTTACGAGGACCTTTTTGGCGAGCAGCTGGCGGCCCGCTTTACCCTAACGGAGGATGCGCCCACCATCCTCGTGAATGTGAGCAATATTGCCTGGTTCGGAGACTCGGTCGCGATCGACCAGCATCTCCAGATCAGTCGCATGCGCGCCCTAGAGTTGCGCCGTCCGATGCTGCGAGCCACCAATACGGGAGCAACCGCCGTGATCGACCATCAGGGGCGGGTGACGGCCCGCCTGCCCCGTCTGACGCGGGGCGTTCTCGAAGCGGATGTCGAGGGGCGCGCTGGCATCACCGCATTCGCCCGCTGGGCCGGCGCCTGGGGCTTGGCGCCCCTGTGGCTGCTAGGCCTGGCAATGCTGGCATTTGCGGGTCTGTCCCGGCGTGACAGGGGAAGAGGACCAGGCTGAACAGGCCCGTAAAATCGGGCAATGCTCACCTTCCAGCAAATCATCCTGAAGCTGCAGTCCTATTGGGACGCGCAAGGTTGCGCCCTGCTACAGCCCTATGACATGGAGGTCGGCGCCGGCACCTCGCATACCGCCACCTTCCTTCGGGCGCTGGGCCCCGAGCCCTGGAAGGCCGCTTATGTGCAACCGAGCCGCCGTCCCAAGGATGGCCGCTACGGCGAGAACCCCAACCGCCTGCAGCACTATTACCAGTTCCAGGTGGTGCTCAAGCCTGCGCCGGCCAACATTCTTGAGCTCTACCTGGGCTCGCTGGAGGCGCTGGGCTTCGACCTGAAGAAGAACGACATTCGCTTCGTCGAAGATGACTGGGAGAACCCCACCCTGGGAGCCTGGGGCTTAGGCTGGGAGGTTTGGTTGAATGGCATGGAGGTGACCCAGTTCACCTACTTCCAGCAGGTGGGCGGTATCGACTGCAAGCCGATCACCGGCGAAATCACCTATGGCCTGGAGCGCCTGGCCATGTACCTGCAGGGCGTGGACAACGTCTACAACCTGAAGTGGACCGATACCCTCAGCTACGGCGACGTGTACCTGCAAAACGAGAAGGAGCAGTCGGCCTACAACTTCGAGCACAGTGACGCCGATTTCCTCTTCACCGCCTTCAATGCCCACGAGAAGCAGGCCAAGTATTTGATGGAGCAGCAACTGGCCCTACCGGCCTACGAGCAGGTGCTCAAGGCGGCCCATAGCTTCAACCTGCTGGACGCACGCGGCGCCATCAGCGTGACCGAGCGTGCCGCCTATATCGGCCGTATCCGCAACCTGGCGCGTAGCGTGGCCCAGAGCTACTACGAGAGCCGCGAGCGCCTGGGCTTCCCGATGGCTCCGCCCGAGTGGGTGGCCGAATTGACTAAGAAGGCGGCCTGAGCCCATGACGAATTCCGCCCCTTTACTCGTCGAACTTTTCGTCGAGGAGCTCCCTCCCAAGGCCCTGAAGAAGCTGGGTCAGGCCTTCGCCTCCGTGCTGCTCGAGCAACTGCAGGCTCAGGGCTTGGCCGCGGCCGACGCTCACCTCACCCCCTTCGCTTCACCGCGTCGCTTGGCTGCGCACATCACTGGCGTAGCCTCGCAAGCCGCTGACAAAGCGGTGTCGCAAAAATTGATGCCTGTCACGGTGGCATTGGATGCCTCCGGACAGCCCACCCCGGCCCTGCTGAAAAAGCTCCAGGCACTCGGGGCCGACGCCAGCGCCGTCCCTCGCCTCAAGCGATCGCCCGACGGCAAGGCCGAGGCCCTGTTTTATGAGAGCACGCAGCGCGGCGCCACTTTGACTGAGGGGCTGCAAAAGGCACTGTCGGAGGCCATCGCCAAGCTGCCTATCCCGAAGGTCATGACCTACCAGCTGGCCGACGGATGGACCGACGTGAAGTTCGTTCGCCCCGCCCACTCCCTTATCGCCCTGCACGCAGACCAAGTCGTCCCTGTAGAAGCATTGGGCCTGCACGCAGGCAGGACGACTCAGGGGCACCGCTTCGAGGCAGCCCAGGCGGTGGTGACGATTGCGAATGCCGACACCTACGCCGAGACCCTCGAGCGCGAGGGCGCAGTGATCGCCGGCTTCGAGGCCCGTCGCGCCGAGATCGCTCGCCAGCTGGCCGAGGCCGCGGCCCGCGTAGGCGGCGGCGCCAGCCCGATCGAGGACGAGGCGCTGCTCGATGAGGTCACCGCCCTGGTCGAGCGGCCCAACGTGCTGGTCTGCGAGTTCGAGCCTGAGTTCCTCGAGGTGCCGCAGGAGTGCCTGATTCTCACGATGAAGGCGAACCAGAAATACTTTCCCTTGCTCGACCCGCAGGGGCGCCTGACCCATCGATTCCTGGTGGTGAGCAACATTCGCCCACAGGACGCCAGTGCCGTCGTCGGCGGTAACGAGCGGGTGGTGCGCCCCCGCCTGGCCGACGCCAAGTTCTTTTTTGACCAGGACCGCAAGCGCCCGCTGGCCTCCCGCGTCGAGGGGCTGGGCAAGGTGGTCTATCACAACAAGCTGGGGACCCAAGGGGAACGTAGCGAGCGTGTGCGCCAGCTGGCGGTGGCAATCGCCACGCGCCTGGGTGGACCGCAGTTGGCACAGTTCGCCGATGAAGCCGCTCGCCAAGCCAAAGCCGACTTGCTCACCGACATGGTCGGTGAGTTCCCCGAGCTGCAAGGCATCATGGGGCGCTACTACGCTCTGGCCGACGGCCTCGCCGTCGAGGTGGCCGACGCCATCGAGGACCATTACAAGCCCCGCTTCGCCGGCGATAGCCTGCCGCGCGGTCCGGTGGGCCTGGTGGTGGCGCTGGCGGACAAGCTGGAGACTTTGGCCGGCCTCTTCGCCATCGGACAGCTGCCAACCGGCGACAAGGATCCCTTCGCGCTGCGCCGGCACGCCTTGGGCGTGGTGCGCATGCTGATGGAGCGCGACTTGCCTTTGCCCCTGGGCGAGTTGCTCATGCAGGCGGTGGGCCAGTTCCCCCAGGCGGGAGCCGAGACCGGCACCCAACTGGCCACCTTTTTCTATGAGCGTCTGGCCGGCTTGCTGCGAGAGCAAGGCTACTCGGCCCAGGAGGTCGATGCGGTGCTCTCGCTGCAGCCGCAGCAACTGGGCGATGTGGCCAAGCGGCTAGCGGCGGTGCGGGCTTTTGCCGCTCTGCCCGAGGCGCCGGCGTTGGCCGCTGCTAACAAGCGCATAGGCAACATTCTCAAGAAGGCCGATGGACCGGTGGACGCTCATGTGAGCGCGGTGCTGTTGCAAGAGCCAGCCGAGAAGGCGCTGCACGCTGCCATGGCCGAACTGGCGCCCATGGCGCAGGCGCGCTTCGACGGTGGTGACTACACCGGCTCGCTGCAGGTGCTGGCATCTTTGCGCGCGCCCGTTGATGCCTTCTTTGACGGCGTGATGGTCAACGCCGAGGCCTTGGACCTGCGCCTCAACCGCCTGGGCCTGTTAGCGACCCTGCACAAGGCGATGAACCAGGTCGCTGACCTGTCTCGCCTGGTGACCTGAGCGCCTCGGCTGCAACCGCATGAAGCTCGTCATTCTTGACCGCGATGGAACGATCAACGTCGACAGCGACGAGTATGTGAAATCGGCCGATGAATGGATGCCACTTCCAGGCGCGCTGGAGGCCATCGCGCGTCTGAACCATGCGGGCTGGCACGTGGCAGTCGCTTCCAACCAATCAGGGCTGGGACGTGGTTTGTTCGATGTCGCAGCTCTCAATGCCATGCATGCCAAGATGCACAAGCAGGTGGCAAGCTTGGGTGGGCGTATCGATGCGATTTTTTTCTGTCCCCATGCCCCGGAAGATCAATGCGGCTGCCGCAAACCTGCCCCCGGTTTGTTCGAGCAAATCGGGGAGCGTTTCGGCGTCGACCTCGCGGGCGTTCCGGCCGTCGGTGACAGCGCCCGTGACCTGCAGGCGGGCGCCGCTGCGGGCTGCGAGCCCCATCTGGTGCTCACCGGCAAGGGCGGGTCTTACCGGCACCGCCCCCTGCCAGAGACATTTCCCGCAGGGACCCGGATCCACGAGGATCTGGGCGCCTTTGCCGAGTACCTGATCAACCGTCCGGTCACTTCCCGCTGAAGCGGGATTGGCCCAATCGCCACACGCCATGCTGAACTTGCTTCGCTCTGTCCTGCACATGCTGTGGATGGTGGTCACCTTGATGCCTTGGGCGTCTGCGGTCGTGGTGCTGTCTCTGGTGATCCGTGGTGCCCCCTTGTACTGGTTCGCCACGCTCTGGCTGCGCATGGCGATCTGGGGCGCACGCTGGATTTTGGGCATCCGCGTGAATGTGAACGGGATGGAAAACTTGCCCGATGGCAATACCAGTGCGGCTCTCCTTCTGGCCAAGCACCAGTCCACCTTTGAGACCTTCCTTCTTCCAACGCTGATGCCGCATCCGCTGGCTTATGTCTTCAAGAGGGAGTTGCTCTACGTGCCGTTTTTCGGCTGGGCGATTGGCCGTCTGGACATGGTGCATATCGATCGCAGCCAGCGCGCGGCGGCTTTCACCAGGGTGGTGGAGCAGGGCAGGCGCCTGCTTTCTCAGGGTGTGTGGGTCACGATGTTCCCCGAAGGGACTCGGACGGAGCGTGGGGTCAGTGGGAGGTACAAGAGTGGCGGTACCCGGCTCGCGGTAGCAACAGGCGCACCCGTGATCCCGATTGCGATCACCTCGGGCAAGGTCTGGCCCCGTAAGGCCTTCATCAAGCGCCCGGGAACTGTCGAAGTGTCCATTGGGCGGTCCATTCCCAGTGTGGGGCGAGACCCGGAAGACCTGCTGCGTGAGGTCGAGGGTTGGATAGAGGCTGAGATGCGTCGCCTCGACCCCGAGGCCTATGTGGCGTCGTCTGCGCCAGCCGTCGATGAACAAGCTCCTGCAACTGGCGTTTGATTTTTTCGATCTGCCGACACGTCCGGCTCCCGTCTCGCCAGAGAAGGTAAGGACGGCGGACCCTGGCGACGCCAAGACTCCCGCCGCACCCGCTGCGCCAGCAGCCACGTTAGATCAGGTTCTCACCCCCGCCAGCTTTGCTCACCCGCGCGCCAACCGGCAAGCTCGCTTCGGTTCGACGCAGGTAGCGTACGAGTTCAAGCGCGCTCGCCGCCGCAACATCGGCTTTGCCGTCGGCCCTGAGGGCTTGACTGTGAGCGCGCCCAAATGGGTCCCGCTCTATGAGGTCGAAGCTGCGCTGCAGTCCAAGGCCGGCTGGATTCTGCGCAAGCTCGACGAGATGCGCGAGCGCTCTGAGCGACTCGAGACGGCCCGCATCAACTGGCGCGACGGTGCGATCTTTCCTTTCCTCGGCGAGCCGGTGATCGTTGTGCTCGACCCGCGCCAGGGTGCCGCAGGCGGCGGCGTATTGCGGACTGACACGGAGTCGCTGCCCGGTGTGACACGCCACACCCTCCATCTCGGGCTCTCGCAGTCCGCGACGCCTGCGCAAGTGCGCGACACGGTTCAGGCCTGGTTGATGCGCCAGGCGAGCCGGGTGTTTACCGAACGTCTGGACCATTACGCGCCGCTGCTCGGAGTGCAGTGGAAAAAATTGAGCCTCAGCAGCGCCAGCACTCGATGGGGCACGGCCGCTGCGGATGGCAGCATCCGCCTCAACTGGCGTCTGATTCACTTTCGCCTGCCCGTGATCGATTACGTGGTCGCCCACGAGCTGAGCCACTTGCGGGTGATGGATCACAGCCCGCGGTTCTGGGGCACCGTGGCGACTGTGGTCCCCGATTACCAGACCCTGCGCAGACAATTGCGGGACGAAACGCTGCCGCTTTGGTGAGCGGGCGCCTGGGTCTCCTTCGGCGCTGGCCCGGTTGGGTCAGTCCGCAGCGCGAAAGCGCCAGACCCTGTCTTTGCCGAACTCGCGCAGCAAACGGCCCTCGTGCCAGAGCAGGTTGAGGTGAGCCAGGGCTTCGCCCATAGCGATCGGCAACTGGTTCACATCAAGGGCGCGCTTGAACATCAGCGGTAGCAGGTCGGCAGCCGATTGCGGTGCCTCGCGGCAGACGGCCATCACCTCTGCCAGCCGCTCGTCGTGGTGGGTGTGCAGCTGCCCGATGCGGGGATGCAGACCGATGAACGGCTTGCCGTGAGAGGGCAGTACCAGCGTCTGCGCGGGCAGCGGCAGGTACTTGTCAATGGACGCCAGGAAGTGGCGCAGCGGGTCGGCCTCGGGCTCGTCCTCGTGCACGCTCACATTGGTGGAAATTCTGGGCAGGACCATGTCGCCGGCGATCAGCACACCCAGGCTGGCGCAATACAGTGCGATGTGCTCCGGAGAATGGCCGCGCCCGCTGATGCATCGCCAGTCGCGGCCGTCAATCTCCAGGCAGTCACCTTCGGTCATCCTGCGGAAGCTGCGCGGCAGCGCCGGCACCAGGCTGCTGAAGTAGGGGGGGCGCTCACGCAGTGCCTGCTGCTTGTCTGGTGAGTTCAGACCATGTTCGGTCAGGAAACGCAGCAGCGGCTCGCCGCCGAATCCGTTGATGCGATCGCAGCCGACCCGAGCCAGCAGAAAGTCCGTGCCACTCATCCAGAGCCGGCATTCGTGGTCGGCATTGCTCCAGCGCTCGCAGATCCAGTGGGCCAGTCCCACATGGTCCGGATGCATATGGGTCACGATGACCCGCAGGACAGGCAGGCCCTCCAATTCGTTCGCGAATAGGGACTCCCACTGCTGGCGGCTTTCGGGCCGGTCAATACCGCAGTCCACGATCGTCCAGCCTTCGCGGCCTTCTTGCTTGTCCCTCAGCAGCCACAAGTTGATGTGGTCCAGCGCGAAGGGCAAGGACAGCCGGATCCAACGCACGCCGGGCGCGAGCTCCCGGGTGCTGCCAGCTGCTGGCATGTCGTCCCCCAGGGGGTAGTGGAGGGCGCTTTCCTGTGGATTCATGGCTTTGGGGTGAAGACCGTCGAGGGCTGGGGCGTTGACGTTGACGTAAACGTCATATGTAATCGCCCATTCTAGGCAGGTCCCCATCGAGGCACTGTCGCATGTCATACACCCATGGCCACTACCCAGACCTTCACCATCAGCGACCTGGCAAAGGAATTCGACCTCACCACGCGAGCGATTCGCTTTTACGAGGACATGGGGCTGCTCCAGCCCCAGCGCGCGGGTCCGGGCGGACGCACCAGGCTTTACAGCGCTCGGGATCGGACGCGGCTCAAGCTCACGCTGCGCGCAAAGCGTCTGGGCTTGTCTCTGTCCGAGGCGAGGGAACTGATCGACATGTACGACACGCCGCGCGACACGGGGCCTCAGTTGCGCAAATTCCTGGACATTCTGGCCCTCCACCGGCGCCAACTCGAGGACCAACTCGCAGATCTGCAGGCCAATCTCGATGAGGTCCGTACCCACGAAAAAGAGGCGCGCGCGCTGTTGGCGAAAGCCGAGGCCGGCGGCCGGAGCGCTCGAGGCCGGGCGGCGGCTGCATAATTGACGTTTACGTAAACGTCAATTGAAGGGAGCATATCGCCCGATGTCGACATCCGATTTCAAATCCCCTGATCCCGAATTCGCGCAGCGGGTCCAGGCCAGTTTCGCCCGCCAGGCGGCTATGACCACCATCGGAGCCAGCCTGCGCTCTGTGGAGCCGGGTCGGGTCGTGATCGAGCTCCCCTTCTCTGCGCACATTACGCAGCAACACGGCTTCATCCATGGCGGCATCATGGCCGCAGCGCTCGACTCTGCGT
>CANFQF010000082.1 GCA_947449025.1 Comamonadaceae bacterium | reverse complement strand
GCCCGCACCGGCGCCGACGCCCTCATGATCGGCCGCGCCGCGCAAGGCCGGCCCTGGATCTTTCGCGAGATCGGTCACTTCCTCGCCACCGGCGAACATTTGGCGCCGCCTCTGGTGGCCGAGGTCCGGCGCCTGCTGCTGGCGCACCTGGAAGACCATTACGACCTGTACGGCGAGTTCACCGGCGTGCGCAGCGCGCGCAAGCACATCGGCTGGTATGTCGCCGGCCTGCCCGGCGGCGAAGAATTTCGCCGCCAGATGAACACCCTCGAGGACAGCGCCGCCCAGTGGCAGGCGGTGGCCGATTATTTCGATGTCTTGGCCGCGCACGCGGACCGGCTGCCCGAACGGGCAGCGGTACCTGCGGCACTGGCCACCCTCGAAGAACCCCACGACGCGGAGGACGCGTGAGCAAGAAACAGATTGAAGACTCTGTCCGCAGCAGCCTGGAAGGCTATTTCCGAGACCTGCGCGGCACCGACCCGGATGGCATCTATGAACTGCTGGTCAAGGTGGTCGAGAAGCCCATGCTGGAAGTGGTCATGGCCAAGGCCGATCAAAACCAGTCGCGTGCGGCTGAATGGCTGGGCCTCAACCGCAACACCCTTCGCAAGAAATTGCTTGAGCACAAGCTTCTGAAGTGAACCCATGAAAGCACTCCTCTCCGTCTCCGACAAAACCGGCATTGCCGAACTCGCCCGCGACCTGCACGGCCTGGGCATCGAGCTCATTTCTACCGGCGGCACCGCCAAGCTGCTGCAGCAGCAGGGCCTGCCGGTCACCGAGGTGGCCGAGGTCACCGGCTTTCCCGAGATGCTCGACGGCCGGGTCAAGACCCTGCACCCCATGGTGCACGGCGGCCTGCTGGCCCGCCGCGACCTGCCCGCGCACATGGCGGCCCTGAAAGAGCACGGCATCGGCACCATCGACCTGCTGGTGGTCAATCTCTATCCCTTCGAGGCGACGGTGGCCAAGCCCGGTTGCACGCTGGAGGACGCGATCGAGAACATCGATATCGGCGGCCCGGCCATGGTGCGCAGCGCTGCGAAAAACTGGAAAGACGTGGCGGTGCTCACTGACGCCAGCCAGTACGCGCCCGTGGTGGCCGAACTCAAGGCCCAGGGCCAGGTGTCCGAGAAGACCCGCTTCGCCCTTTCGGTGGCCGCCTTCAACCGCATCAGCAACTACGACGGCGCAATCAGCGACTACCTCTCCCGCATCCAGGCCGACGGCAGCCTCTCGCCCTTCCCGGGCCAGTCCAACGGCCGCTTCGTCAAGTTGCAAGACCTGCGCTATGGCGAGAACCCGCACCAGCAAGCCGCCTACTACCGCGACCTGTACCCCGCGCCGGGCTCGCTGGTCACCGGCGTGCAGCTGCAAGGCAAGGAGCTCTCGTACAACAATATCGCCGACGCCGACGCCGCCTGGGAGTGCGTCAAGACCTTTGATGCGCCGGCCTGCGTGATCGTCAAACATGCGAACCCCTGTGGCGTGGCGGTGGGCGCCAACGCCTTCGAGGCCTACGACAAGGCCTTCAAGACCGACCCCACCTCCGCCTTTGGCGGCATCATCGCTTTCAACGGCCCGCTCGATGTCGCAGCCGCTCAGGCAGTGGCCAAGCAGTTCGTCGAAGTGCTGATTGCCACCGACTTCAGCCCCGAGGCACTGGAGGTCTTCAAGTCCAAGGTCAATGTGCGGTTGATGAAGATCGATTTGCCCAAGGGTGGGGCGACCCCCTGGGACAAGGGCCAGAACGCGATGGACACCAAGCGCATCGGCTCAGGCCTGCTGGTGCAGACCGCTGATAACCATGAGCTGCAACTGGCCGACCTGAAAGTCGTCACCATCCGCCAGCCCACCCCCGAGCAGCTGCAAGACCTGCTGTTCGCATGGAAGGTGGCCAAATACGTCAAGTCCAACGCCATCGTCTTTTGCAAGGGCGGCATGACCATGGGCGTGGGCGCCGGCCAGATGTCGCGGCTGGACTCGGCCCGCATCGCCAGCATCAAGGCCCAGCACGCCAATCTGTCGCTCAAGGACACCGCAGTCGCCAGCGACGCCTTCTTCCCCTTCCGCGACGGCCTCGACGTGGTGGTGGACGCCGGCGCCAGCTGCGTCATTCAGCCGGGCGGCTCGATGCGAGACCAGGAGGTCATTGATGCCGCGAACGAGCGCGGTGTGGTGATGGTCTTCTCAGGGGTGCGGCACTTCCGGCACTAGTCGCGATTGGCTGGCGCCGCGCCGCTCTCGACCCTCTCGGAGAGGAAGGCCTCCAGGCCCGCACTGAAGGCTTCGGACGCTTCCAGCGTGGGCAGGTGCCCGCTCTCGAGAATCGTGTGACGCGCAAGGCCGATGCGCTGCGCTAAGACCTGTTGCAGGGCCGTCGGCGCGGCCAGATCGCTGGCGCCGGAGACGACCCAGGTCGGCACTTGAATGCCGGCCAGACCGTCATGCCAATTCACGCCGGCCAAGGCTTCGCAACAGGCTGCGTAGGTAACTGGCGGACAGCGAAGCAGAAGCTCGCGCAATTGGCGCGTCGCCGCGGGATCCCGAATCTGGAACTCGGGCGACAGATAACGCTGCATAGCGGCATCGGCGACGGCCGCCATGCCACCAGTGCGTACCTGGGCGGCCCGCGCCAGGAAGCCCTCGCACGCTTCCCGTGGGTAACTGGCCACAGTGTTCGAGAGCACCAGCGCGCGCACAAGGTTCGGGTACCGGATGGCAAGACCCTGGGCCACCATGCCACCCAGGGAGAGGCCGACGAACACGACGGGGCCCCGGTTCCATTCCTGCACCACGCGGGCGGCGTCTTCCACCAGGTCATCGATGCTCGGACTGCCTGCCAGTTCCGATCCCCCGTGTCCTTGCAGGTCGTAGCGCAGCACCGGGTGGCCGAGTGTGGCCAGGCGTCCAGCCACCTGGGACCACATCGACAAGTCCAGCCCGAGGGCATGGCACAGCACCACCGGTGTTCCGGACTCCGGGCCCTGCAGCACCACATGGGTCTGGGGCTGGCTGAAGGTATGGAAGCTGCGTTCCCGCAGCGTGGGGGTCAGCGGTGCGGGGGGCGACGGTCTTCCGGCCGCCTTCAGGGCTGCCGCGGTGATGCGAAAGCCGGTGTTGGCCGCCGGCACGCCGGCATAGAGGGCCACCATTTGCAGCATGTCCTGCAAGGCCACCTCGGACATGCCGGCCGCCAGGGCGGCGTGGACATGCATTTCGAATTCTTCCAGGCGGCCGAGCGCCAGCGTCGTGGTCATGGCCAGCAGGCGCCGTGTCTCGGTGTCGAGGCCCTCGCGGCCCCACACGGCATGCCACGCAGTGCGCGTGATGAAGTCCTGCCATTGCGCGGTGAAGGCGGTGGCATTGGACGTGGAGCGCTCTACCCACTCGTGTCCCAGCACGGCGCGGCGCTGCACCAGGCCACGGTCAAAGTCGTCCTGTCTCATGGCACGCTCTGGCTTCAGGCCGAAGTGGCGGGCTGGGCCGGCAGGCTGGCGTAGACACGCTCGATGTCCTGCAGCAGCCGATGCTCGGTGTCGAACCAGTCGCGAAACGCTCCAAGCTCCATTTCGGCCGCCGCCTGCTCGGGTGTCAGGCCGCGGGCATGCGCCTGCTCGCTGCCGGTCTGGATCAGGCGCAAATACCGCAGCATTTCCGCCAACGCCGCGCGGTCCGCGACCGGTCCGTGACCGGGCACGATCACCTCGGCATCGAGGGCCAGCAGGCCCTCCACAGCGGCAATCCACCCTGTCACGCTGCCCTGGAAGGCGGCCGGGCAGACGCGGTTGAAGAACAGGTCGCCCGTGAACAGCAGGCGATCCTGTGGCAGGTACACCGCTGCATCACCGTCGGTGTGCGCCAGGCCAGGGTGGAACACTACCAACTCGCGCTCGCCCAAGTGGATGCTGATGCGCTGCTCGAAGGTGATATCGGGCACCACCACCGGGATGTCGTCCAGGTCAGGGGCCAGCAGCGGTCGCATCGATCGCCAGCGTTGCACCATGGTGTCACGCCCCGCGGCGATATGCGCCCGGCAATGGCGGTGGCAGATCACGCGGGCCGGCATGAAGCGGTGCGTGCCCAGCACATGGTCGACATGGTGGTGGGTGATGATCACCAAACCCACAGGCAGGTCTGTCACGCTGCGGATCGCTTTGATGAAGCCATCGAGCATGGAGTTCGTGCCCAAGGTGTCGATCACGACAACGTACTCCGGGCCGACCACAAAGCCGGCGTTACTGAAGCCGGCATTGCCATAGGGTCCGTTGCCTTGCACATAGGCATAGACGTCCTCGGCCACTTTGTGCAGCCCGATCGGCCAAGCGGTGAAGTCGCGATCAAAGTTCACGGTGTTTGTCTCCTGTTGTATGTCCAGCCATCCGCAAGTCATTGCCGACGACCGCCAATGCGGACAGTTCTGCCATGCAGCCAAGAGGCTCAGTCACGAGACACTCCGTGCGCAGGGAGCACGATGCCGGCGCAGTCGCCGAAGCCGATGCTGGCCGCACCTTCGCGCGAGGCCCTGGCGCGCAGCACGATCAGGTCGCCATCCTCGGCCCAGCAGCGTGACTCGTTGCCGACAGCGAAAGGAGTTTCGCCTCCTCCGCCCAATTCCTTGAAGCTGCCACCTTCACCCGGGCCGGGGCCGGAGATGGTGCCCGTGGCCAGCAAGTCTCCGCACAGGAGATTGCAGCCGCTGCTGGTCTGGTGGGCCAGCATCTGCGCCGGCGTCCAGTACAAGTGTTGCGTGTGCGATTGGGCCACTTGGACCGGGCTCTGTCCGGCCTGCTGCTGGCGTGCCGTGGCGGCCAGCACTTGCAGATCGAAGTGCAGTCCGCCCTGCGCCTGCTGGACGCTGCTGCGAAGGTGGGGCGGCGGCTGCAGTTCGGCCTCTGGCCCGCGCAGATAGGCGGTGCCTCGGAACGGTGCGAGGGCCTCGGGCGATATCAGCCAGGCCGAGGCGGTGGTGGCGAAGGTCTTGCCTGTGAACGGTCCGAGGCGGTCCATTTCCCAGGCCATCATGTCGCGTGCCGACCAGTCGTTGACCAGACAGAAGGCGCCGATGTGGCTGTCGGCTTCGTCGACGGTGATGGGGTCACCCAACACGTTACCGTGCGAAATCCAGACCCCCAGTTCCAGCTCGATGTCCAGCTGCCGTGTCGGCCGATAGGTCACGCCTTCGGCATCCTTGATCTGGCCCTTGGGGCGGCGCACGGGCGTGCCCGACACCACCACTGACGAGGCGCGGCCGTTGTAGGCGATGGGCACCTGGTGGTAATTGGCCGGCAGGCTGCCAGCGCCTGAGCCGCGCAGGCGCCGACCGTTCAAGGTGTGATGAATGCCGGCCTGAAAGTCAGTGAAGCCCTGGACAGCCGCTGGAAGCACCATGCGCACGCTGGACTGCGCTTGCAACAAATCGGCGGCGTGGGGCCGCACCCGGTCGCTCTGCGCGGTGGCAAGCAGGCGCGACAGGCCGCGCCTGAGGGCTCGGCGCTGGTCCGCCCGCAGCGACAAGGGCGCCAACAGCGCCTGCTTGGCCGCATCAGCGGCGTCACCGGCGAGCAGGTCCAGTGCCAGCGTGCGCTCCAGATCAAGGATTTCGGCGCCGATCGCTACGCCAGTGCGGATGGATCCGTCCTTCGCGCAGAAGCGGCCCAGCGGCAGGTTCTGGATCGGAAAGTCGGCATGGTGTTGTGCTGATTCGACCCAGCAACGCAGCGCGGGGTCATGGGTGTCGTCGAGTGTCATGCGGGTTTCATCAGTTCGGTGGCCACGTCTCGCAACAAGGCCAAGGGATCGCTGCCGGGTTCAGGGCGCATTTGCCACTCTCCCAGTTGCAGCGAGGCTTCCACCACCCGGCGGCAGCGCTCGAAGCGCCGTGCCGTGTAGCGCTGCAGGGCCTGCTCCAGAGAACCAGAGCCGCCCAGACAGTCGGTAAGCACCACGGCATCTTCAAGCGCCATGGAGGCGCCTTGTGCCATGTGCGGTGTGGTGGCATGGGCTGCATCGCCGGCCAGGACCACCCGCCCCCGGTGCCAGGGGGCATCCACCAGCTGCGTTTCCAAAGGGCGGTAGACGATATCTTGTGGCCCTGGTATGTGCTGAGCGGCTGCCGGAATCAGGCCGCCGAAGTGCCGCAAGCGCTCGCGCAGCAGATCGGGCAAGTCTGCATCGGCCAGGCGTGGGTTGCCCGGTTCTTCCGAGAGCAGCAGCAGGTACATCGCTTCTTGAGACACCGGCACAAGCCCTGCCACCCGGGCCTGGCGGCCGTGGTACATCAGGGCGCTTTGCACCTGCGCGTCACGCGGGAGGGTATAGCGCCAACAGCCCTGCCCGGTAAACCGCGGGGCCTGTGCCTGGGCAAAGCACAGAGAGCGCACCGTCGACCGCAGGCCGTCGGCCCCCACCACCAGGTCGTAGACGCCCTCGCTGCCATCGCTGAAACGAACCTCGGCGGCTGCGGGCTGATCGGCAATGGTGCTCACCGTGATTCCCAGACGCACCTGCACCCCTGCGGCCAGCGCGGTATCGCGCAGCAGTTCGTGCAGTGCGGGTCGCAGGATGCCGCAGGACGCCGGTAGCCCTTCGTCGGCCAGGCTGGGCTTATGTCGGGCGGCCCGCGGGCGGCCGTCCTCCTCGTGATGCAGGCTCATGGCGTACGGGTAGCTGGCCGCGATGCAGGCGCTGGACAGGCCCAGCCGCTGCAGCGCCCGCAAGCCATTGGCCTGCAAAATGATGCCCACGCCGTAGACGGTCCAGGTCGGGTTCAGTTCGACCAGGTCGACTGCACGCCCGGCCCGCCTCAATGCGATGCCCAGCGCCAGACCCGAGATGCCACCGCCGACAATCAGCACAGGCGCTTGAGGAATGGAATCGGAGCCGATGATCGCCATAGACATGCCCATAGTGCAGAGGGACTGTATGGGACCCGTGCCGCGGCAGAAAATCGTTCTCTTGAATGAAACGGATAAGCCGGGCTGATGGCGCCTGCCCCTGCGGGCTGTCCGCCGCGGCCGCGGATAAGTCGCGCCAATATCTGCGATCCGCCGGAACTATTTTGGTTTTCGCCATGACGCCTCTATCGTCATCAATCCAATAACGATTCTGGAGACAAGCGATGCGTTGGATTCGTCTGGTGTTGGTTTGCTTGTGCGCGGGAGCATTTTTTTCAGCAAACGCGGCTTATCCTGAGCGAACCGTCCGTCTGATCGTGCCATTCGCCGCGGGCAGCGGACTAGACAAGCTCGCACGCGTCACGGGCGAACGCCTGTCGCGTGAACTCGGACAGTCGTTCGTCGTGGAAAACATCACCGGGGCCGGTGGCAACGTGGGCGTCGACAGCGTCCTCAGAGGCCCGCGGGATGGTCACACCCTGTTGTTTGCGACCATGGGTACCATGGTCATCAACCCACACCTGTACAAGGGTCAGAAGCGCACACCGCTCACTGATTTCCAGGTCATTGGGCCGATCCAGTCGTCGACCAATGTGCTGGCGGTGCGGCCGGATCTACCGTTCAACAATTTGCAGCAACTCATTGCCTATGCCAAGGCCAATCCGGGCAAGTTGACCTATGGTTCTTCGGGCATTGGCAGCTCCAGCCACCTGAGTGCTGCCTTGCTCGCCCAGATGGCGGGGATCGAACTGACGCATGTGCCCTACCGCGGATCCAGCGCAGCAGCGACCGATTTCATGGGCGGTCGACTGGACTTCATGATGGACGGTGCCAGCCAGTATGTGCAATTGGCCAGTACGGGCAAGGTGCGTGTGCTGGGTACCACCAGCCGGCGTCGCTTTGAAACAATGACGCAATGGCAGCCCTTGGCCGATGCGGGGCTCCCCGGCTTCGACGTCACGATCTGGACTGCCGTGATGGCGCCTCAAGGAACGCCCCAAGCCGTGGTGGAAGCGCTGCGTCGGGCGTTGACGAAGATCGTTGCCGAACCTGAATTCCGCACGGCTATCGCGCCCGATGAACCCATGGTCATGAGCGTCCCGGCTTTCGAGGCCTTTTTGCAGACGGAGAACGCCAAGTGGGAACGCTTGGTTCGTGAGAGCGGCGCAACCGCGGAATGACGCGTAAGAAAGCCGGAGGCCGGGGGTGATGCTGCGGCTGCCCGCCCTCTGCCGTCGCCGCATATTTGTGACTGAGTCGCTGTGATGAAACCCCAGGGTATTGAGTCCGAGTCGTATGCAGGGTCCACGCCCGGCGCCACGGCAGTCATCGATTCAGTCATCTTCCGCAACTCATTCGGAACCCCCGAAATGCGCGCGGTATTTTCGGATCGCGCCCTGATGGCCCGCTGCATTGAGGTCGAGGTGGCACTGGCCAGGGCCGAGGCCGCCTGCGGTGTCATTCCCGCCGAGGCGGCCGTGGCGATCGAGCGCGAATCACGCTTGGACCGTGTCGATTTCGACCGGCTCGGCCAGGAAACCGAACTCGTCGGATTTCCCATCCTCCCGCTGCTGCATCAGTTGGTCGAGATGGCCGGCGAGGCGGGGCGTTACCTCCATTGGGGCGCGACCACGCAGGACATTCTGGACACGGCAGTCGTGCTGCAGTTGCGTGCGGCCTTGGACATCGTCGAGGCCGACATCCGCGAACTGCGTCGCATCCTCGCCGACCTGGCCGTCAAGCACCGCGACACGCCGATGGCTGGCCGGACGCACCTGCAGCAGGCGCTGCCCGTGACCTTCGGCTACAAGGTCGCCATCTGGCTGGCGATGTTCGACCGCCATCAGGAGCGGCTTGCTCAGTTGCGAGACCGCGTACAGGTCGTGTCCTTTGCTGGTGCGGCAGGCACCTTGGCCTCCCTGGGCGACCAGGGCTTCGCTGTCCAGCAAGCCCTGGCCACGGAACTGGGTCTGGGCGTTCCCGCCACTACCTGGCACGTGGCCCGGGATGCCTTCGCCGAGTCCGTCAATCTGTTGGCGCTGATCACCGGGTCTTTGGGCAAGATCGCCGTCGACGTGATGATCATGGCGTCGACGGAGTTCGGGGAACTGCAGGAGCCCTTTGTCAAAGGGCGTGGTGCCAGCAGCACGATGCCGCAAAAGCGCAATCCGATTTCCAGTGAGCTGATGCTTGCGGCGGCCAAGGTGGTTCGGCAACACGCAGGCTTGATGGTCGACGCCATGATCCAGGACTTCGAACGTGCCACCGGGCCGTTTCAGGTCGAATGGGTCGCGCTGCCCGAGAGTTTCGTGCATGCGGCTGGGGCCTTGCATCAGGCCAAGTTCGTTCTTGCCGGGTTGATGGTCGATACACGCAAAATGCGCGAGAACTTGGGTCTCAGCCAGGGCCTGATCGTCGCCGAGGCCGTGATGATGGGTCTGGCCCCGATCGTGGGTCGCCAGGAAGCACACGACCTGGTGTACGACGCCTGCCGTACCGTCAACACGCACGGCGGTACCCTGCTGGACGCACTGGCTGCCATGCCCTCGGTCATGCAGCACCTCGATCGTGCCGCCCTGGACCGATTGACCGACCCGGCCAACTACGTCGGTCTGGCAGCCCAGATGGTCGACCGCGCGATTGCGCAGTCGAACCTCGTGCAAGACGGCGCTTAGGCCGAAGAACTGCCGCTGACCGCTGCGCGGGCGCGCAGCATCGCGTTCTGGGGGTCAATTCCGAGCAGACGCGCTGCATTGAGCCCCAGGATGGCCTGGGTGTCGGCGGTATTGAGCCCCGCCCGGTGCACGAAGTCGACGATTTGTGATTCCTCCATGTCATAGGGGAAATCGGTGCCCGCGATGAGCTGGCCAGCGCCGAAGCGTTCGGCCAGGTGCCGCAGCTGCATCGGGTCGAAGACGACCGTGTCGAAGTAGGTTCGCTTCAGATAGTGGCTCGGGGGGTGCTGGCAGTGGCAGCAGTCTTCCCGGGCGTGGAAGGCGTGGTCGTAGCGGCCCGGGTATGCGGGCATGAACCCGCCACCGTGCGCGATCATGAGCTTGAGCCCCGGCACCTGATCGAGCGTCCCTTTGTAAATCAGGTGAGCCAGTGCGACGGTGCTGTCCAAAGGGTTGCCGATCACGTTGTTCAGGTGATGGGCCGAGAGCCGCTCACCATCGGTGAACCCCGTGGGATGCATGAAGACCACCGCACCCAATTCCTCCGCCGCCGCAAAGAAAGGCAGGAACTTCGGGTTGGCGAGTTCGTCGCCGTTCACATGACAAGAAATCTCCACCCCCCGCATCCCGAGTTCACGTACGCAGCGATGCAGTTCTTCCACCGCCAGACGGGGCGACTGCAGGGGCACCGTGCCGAAGGCCATCAGGCGGTCGGGATGGGTCTGTGCCACGTGAGCGAGTCGGTCATTGACCATGCGCGCGTTGTTTCTGGCGAATTCTTCCTCGGCCCAGTAGCAGTAATGACCCGGGGCGGGCGAGATCACCTGGATGTCGACACCGCCAGCGTCCATCGCGGCCAGTCGCTCATCGACGCCGGTAATGCGCCCCCGGGTGCGAGCCAGCATGGCGGCGCTGACTTGGCGTGATTCGGGCGAGACCCAGCGCTGGGTGGGTTCGGGCGTCGCGGGTCCATTCGCCTTGGCCAGCGCTTCCGCCTCGGCCACCACCATGTGGCAGTGCATGTCGATGACGACGGAAGGGCGGTCCCGCCGCGGCGGCGTGGCCGTGGGGTTGGAGGCGGTGATCCCGCAGGTGTAGAACTGTTCCATATTTCCTCCTGCGGACGGTGACTCAGACACTCGACGGTTTGAGTACGGTGTCCGGTCGGTAGCGTTTGACGGCTTCGTGGTGGGTCGAGTCCTGTCCCATGTAGACGCCGCGTTCCCACTGGCGCTTCAGAGGGTCCACCACCTGCAGGCTCATTCGGCCGATGCCGTGGATGCAGATTTCGACTTGCTCCCCGTCTTGCAGGAAGCCCAGCCCCTCATGGTTGGTGCCGCACGAGAGGATGTCGCCCGAGTTGAGCGTCATCACGCCGGAGGCGAACTCCACGATCTCGGGGACCGTGTGCTCCATGTCGTCCGTGTTGTAGTTGTGGCGAAGTTGACCATCGTTCCAGAACTGCACATGCAGGTCGTTCGGATTTTCGATCTCGTCGGCCGTCACGATGCAGGGGCCGATCGGTGCGAAGGTATCGAATGACTTGCCGATCCAACTCATCGACGAGCCGGGTGCCCAGGTGCGGCGCCCTTCTCCGCGCGCGGTGACGTCGATGATGCAGGTGTAGCCGAACACGGCGCTGCGCCAATCGGCGCGGGCCACCGATTTGGCCGGCCCCTTGATCACCACCGCCAACTCGGCTTCGTGCATGAAGGAGGAGGGCGCGGTATTGGCGGGCAGCCTGATGGTGTCCCCGGGGCCGATCACGGCATCGGGATTCTTGAGGAACATATTGAGCGGCTTGGGGTCTCGCTGCGCATGCTCCCAGTAGTTGCCGATGGCATTGAGTATCTTGCGCGGTTGCGGCAGCGGGGGCCCGAGGCGAACCTGCGCATGGGGCGTCGCCTGATCGCGCTCGGCCGCCAGATCCAGCGCAGCGCGCACCTGCTCCAGGTGGTCGATCAACCACACCATGGCGGCTTGCCCCGCCAAGCCGGGCGGGAGGTAAGCCCCGATCGGGACCACGCCACGTTCAAGCAGCAATCCCGGCAACAGCGCGTCGTCGGGTCCCTTGTAAAGCACGAGTTTCATGTCGACGGCCTTGGCGTACTCAATGGCGGGGAGGCGGGGGGTATCCGAAGTTCCAGCTGTTGGAGGTGTTTGGCCCGGAGATCGTTTCCCGGGGCACCCAGTGGTCGTCGACCACGTCCATATCGGCGTCGTACTCGATGTTGCCGCCGAAGGGGCTGTTGAAGTACCAGAACACGTTGGCCCCGTAGATATGGCGACCCGGGCCCCAGGCCGTCTTGTAGCCCTTGTCTGCAAAGCGCTTGCCCGCGAGCATCACCTGGTTCATGTCTTGGAGGTGGAAGGCGATGTGGTGCAGACCCTTGAAGGGCGCGCGCTGCACCAGGAACAACTGGTGATGCTCGGGATTGCCGTCCGTGCGCATGAAGGAGCCCATATTGGTGAAACGGTCTGTCGCCCGGAACCCGAGCCGTTCCACGTAAAAGCGCTCCAGGCGCGACACGTCCTGGGTGTAGTACACCAAGTGACTCAGCGTGGCCGGGACAATCGGCGCATCGAAGTCGATCGTCGTGTTGACGGTGCGCTGGGGCGGCGCCCCCGGGACATTCGCCTTGGCGGGTTCATTTTTCAGTTCAGTGCGCTGCGTCACCTGAAAGCCGATGGCGTTGCCGTCGTCGTCCGTGGAGATCAGCAAGTCGCCGGTGACCTGCACCGGCCGGTCACGACCCAACTCCTTGGCAATGCGCTCCAGGGCGGCGTGGTCCGAAACACCCCAGCGAGCCAGGCGGATGGTGGGGCCACTGACCGGCGCAGGCGGTAGATCGGGGGCATCGCAATGGCGGACACGCACGCCTGTGCGGTCCGAGGCCCAAAAGACGAGCTCCTTGTCGTCGGCGTGCGCTTCGATCAGCCCATAGTCCGCCAGATAGCGCCGCCCAGCGGCGAGATCCTCGGTGGTCAGCGTGACCTCGTCCAGACCCACGATTCCCATGAAATCCCCTTCGTTCAAACCTTGTGCCAACTGCACCCATCGCGTCACCGCGGCTACCGTCCCGGTCGGGCGCGGCATTCCAAGAGAAAGGTACGGTTTCTTACGTCCGCCAGCGTAGCCGCCCCGGTGGCCGGCAGAAAATCGTTTCGCTGGATCGAAGCCATCATGAGCGCTGATGCCTGCGGTGCATCGACCAGCCCGATGGATTCAATCGGAGGGAATGATTTTCCCCTTCCGGGCCGCGCTCCTACCATCTGGGCATGGCAAGCAAGAAGATTCTCATTGTCGGTGGCGGGGTCGCCGGCCTGACGCTGGCCATTTCGCTCACCCGGCGCGGCATTGCCTGCGAGATGATCGAGAGCAACCCGCAATGGGGCGTCTACGGCGTGGGCATCATCTTGCAGTCCAATGCGCTGCGTGCGCTCGAAACCCTGGGGCTCGCGCAGCGATGCCTGGACTCGGGCTTCCCCTATTCGACCACCCGGTATTACGACGCGCAGGGCCAGTTTGTTCGGGAGCGAACCAAACCCAATCTGTCGGGCGATCGCTTCGCCTCGTCGACGGGGGTGCTGCGTCCGGTGCTGCACGATATTTTGCGCGCCGAGGTGCTGGCCCTGAATGTGCCTGTCCGCCTGGGCTTGACGGTGAGCCAGCTGGCGCAAGCGGGCGGCCGGGTCGACGTCACCTTCAGCGACGCCAGCACTGGCAGCTACGACCTGGTGGTGGGCGCCGACGGTATTCGCTCGGAGATGCGTCGCACCGTCTTTGGCGCCGAGCATCAACCCACCTTCATGGGGCAGGCCTGCTGGCGCTTCACCGCCGACCGGCCCGCCGAAGTTCCCCACGCAGTGATGTATCGGGGTACCCGTACCCAGGCAGGCCTGATTCCGCTCACGCAGGACAAGATGTACTTGCTGCTGCTCACGGCCGAGCCCGGCAATCCCCGGCTGGAGCGGGACAGCTTGCGCGGCATGCTTGCCGAGCGACTTGAAGAGTATGGCGGCCTCATCGGCGAGCTGGCGCGCGCGCTGCCCGAATCGAATGACATCGTCTATAGCCCGCTGGAGCCTCTGTTGATGCCTGCACCCTGGCATCGCGGCCGGGTGGTGCTGGTGGGGGACGCGGCGCATGCGACAACCCCTCACATCGCGCAGGGCGCCTCCATGGCCTTCGAGGATGCGGTGGTTCTCAGTGAGTTGTTGGACGAGGCGCCCAGCATCGACCAAGCGCTGCAAGCTTTCACGGCGCGGCGGTGGGAGCGGTGCCGCTTGATCGTCCACAACTCGCTGCAGATCGGGCGTTGGCAATTGCAAGCCTGGGAAGGCAAGCCCGATCCCCAAGCCGACATCGTCACCCTCAGTAACCAGACCTTGGAGGCCCTGCGCGCTCCGATCTGAACCGCGAAGCCCCACATCCCATGAACGCCATCGACTTCACCCATGACCCCGGCAAGACCAGCTGGGTCGAATCGGCCAACGGCCATCCGGACTTTCCGATCCAGAACCTCCCCTTGGGGCGGTTTTCCCACGCCGACGGTCGGCCGCGTGTGGGCATGGCGATCGGTGAGCACATCGTCGATCTGGGCTCGCTGCGTGCGATGGGCTTGCTATCCCTGCCCAGTGCATTGGACCCGGAGCTCGAGGCGCTGCTGTCCTCGGCCAGCGATGCGGTGGGATTGACCGCAGCCGCGCGTCTGGCGCTGCGTCACGAGGTGTTCCGTGTGCTCGATGGTCAGGGACCGCAGGGGGAGGTGGCACGCCGTCGCCAGGGCGAGTTCCTGCGGGCGTCCGCCGATTGCACCCTGCTGCTGCCCTCGCAGGTGCGCAATTATTCCGACTTCAACGCCGGCATCTACCATTCGGCGCGTGGCGGTCTCCGGCGCGGGCGGCCCATGGCGGAGGCCCTGCTTCCCAACTACCGGCATGTGCCGATTGGCTACCACGGCCGTGCCTCCAGCGTGCAGCCCTCCGGCACCGACATCCGGCGCCCTTGGGGTCAGATCATGCCTGCGGGCGCGAGCCAACCCGTCTTCGAGCCTTCCCGCAAGCTGGACTTCGAGTTGGAGCTGGGCATCTGGATCGGCAGCGGCAATCCGGCGGGCCAAGCCATTGCGGTGGGGCATGCCGCCGCGCACATCGCCGGCTACAGCCTCCTCAATGACTGGTCCGCGCGGGACATTCAGTCCTGGGAGTCCGAGCGCCTGGGGCCGTTCCTGGGTAAGAGCTTCGGCACCACCGTCTCGCCCTGGGTCATCACGCCGGAGGCCATGGCGCCGTTTCGTTTGCCCGCCTTCACGCGCGCAGCGACGGACCCGCAGCCGCTGGACTATCTCGTCGATGCCGCTGACCAAGCTGGCGGCGGGCTGGACCTCTCCTTGGCCGTGCATCTGCAGCCGGCAGGCGTTGCCGACACCTTCACCCTC
>CANFQF010000081.1 GCA_947449025.1 Comamonadaceae bacterium | reverse complement strand
GGCGCGGTGTGGGCGGCGGTGACCTACTTCGCCCGCAGCCTCGCGCCCGAGGCCCCGAGTAACGGAGCCTGCACCGCGCCCCTGCGCGTTTTGACCCGTCAGGGCAGCATCGTCGACCCATTGCCAGGCGCGGCGGTCAACGCCCGTACGAATCTGGTCAAGTTGCTCGCCAATGCTTTATTGGGGGCCTGGGCCCAGGCCCTGCCCGCCCAGCAGCCAGCAGCCAACGCCGGGGTGGCGGTGGTGCTGTCCCTGAGCGGCGTGGTGGACGGCCAGCCCTGGATCCTCACCGAAATCATCGCCTCGGCCGCTGGCGGCGCGCCCTGGGGGCCGGGCGGCAGCGGCGTGTCCACCGATGTGGGCAATGCGCGCAACACACCCGCCCGGGTGCTCGAAGCCCGCGCCCCGCTGCGCATCGAGCGGCTCGCCCTGCGACGCGGATCGGGCGGCGCGGGTCAACACGCCGGCGGCTGCGGGGTGGTGCGGGCCTACCGCCTGCTCGCCGGCAGCGGCCAGGTGAGTTACCGCGGCGAGCGTCACCGCACCCAGGCACCCGGCCTGGCCGGCGGGCAACCGGGGCACAGCGGTAGTGCGCGGATCGAGCGCGCCGACGGGCAGGTGGAGCACTTGACGGCCAAGGCGCGGGTGCCCTGGAAGGCCGGCGATCTGCTCGTGATTGAAACGGCAGGTGCTGGCGGCTGGGGCACGCCGCCTGAGGAGGTCTGAGCGATATGCGCGTGCTGGTCGTCTACTGCCACCCTGTCGAAGACAGCCTGTGCAGCGCCCTGCACCGCGCCGTGCTCGAAGGCCTCACGGCCGCCGGCCATACGATCGACGACTGCGACCTGTATGCGGAGGGCTTCAACCCCGTGCTCAGTCGCCAGGAGCGTCTGGACTATCACACGCCCGGTGACAACCTGCGCGAGGTCCGGTCCTATGTGGACCGGGTGATGCAGGCCGAGGCCCTGGTCTTGGTCTTTCCGGTGTGGAATTTTGGCCTGCCGGCCATGCTCAAGGGCTTTATTGACCGGGTGCTGGTGCCGGGTGTCTCCTTTCACATCGACGACCAGGGCCGCATCGCACCGGGCCTCACACACCTGCGCCATGTGCAGGGGGTGGCCACCTACGGTGTGCCGCGCTGGAAGGCCTGGTGGCTCGGCGACGCGCCACGGGCGACGCTGCACCGTTTTTTCCGCCGAATCACCGGCGGCAAGGCCCGGGTCGGTTTTCAGGCCAAGTACGACCTGAACGTCGCGCCCAGGGCAGATCTGGAACGATTTGTGCTTCGCGTTAGCGAGGTGATGAAGGAATTGAATTGAGCGCTGTCCCAGCGAACGAAATGACTACGGCCAAGGCCGGCACCGCCGCGACTGATGCGGCGAAGGCCGGCCTGCTACCCGCCGCGCGCCTGCCTGCCTGGTGCCTGCCGACCGACTGGCCCCGGGCGAACGGCGAACCGCTGCCCGCGCGCCTGACCTGGCGGGCCGGCCAGATCGAATCCCTCACCCCATTGGCCACACCCGCCGACGCTCACTGCCCCTGGGTCATGCCCACTTTGGTGCAGGCCCATGCGCATTTGGACAAGGGCTACACCGCGCGCCGCACGCCGCCCCGCGGGCCGGGGCTGCTGGCCGCTATCGAGGCCATCGTGGGCGACAAGCAACACTGGAGCGAGGCCGACCTGCGCACGCGCATGGTCCTGGGACTGCAGGGTGCGTGGGAGGCCGGCGTCTCGGTGCTGCGCACCCATATCGACTGGCCCGAGGGCAAGCCGACCCTGGCCTGGCAAGTGGCCCGCACGCTGGCGGCCGAATGGCGCGGCCGCATTCGCCTCGAGACAGTGGCCCTGGTGCCGCTGCGATTTTTTGCAGAACCCGCCAGCGCCCAAGCCATCGCTGCGGCCGTTGCGGCCTCGGGCGCCGGTGCGGTGCAGGGCGGCTTCATCCACACCAGCAATTGGAACCCGCAGGCCCTGGCCTGCCTGATGCGAGCCGCCCAGGACCTGGACCTCGACCTGGACCTGCATATCGACGAAGAGCTGGACCCCAAGGCCCAGGGCGTGGCCACCGCGGTCCGCCTGGCGCGCGAGCTGGGGATGGAGGCCGCCATCACCTTCAGCCATGCCTGCGCCCTGGCCGCCCAGTCCGAGGACGAAGCGCTGGCGACGCTGGACGCGATGGCCCGCCTGCCCCGCCCGCGCATGGTCACCCTGCCCAGTACCAACCTGCTGCTGCAGGATGCCCGGCCTGGCTTCACGCCCGTACGCCGGGGCCTGACCCGGGTGCACGAGGCGCGGACGCGAGGCATCACCGTGCTGGTGGCCTCTGACAATGTGCAAGATGCCTTCTGCCGCGGCGGCTCGATCGATCCGGTGGAAGCCTTCTTGCTGGCGGTCAACGCCGCCCAGTTGGACGACCCCTTCGACAGCTGGAGCGACGCCATCGCCCGGCCTGACGCCCTGGACCGGACGCCGGCGCCCGCAACGCTGGGCCCGGGATCCCCGGCCGACCTGGTGTGCTTCGAGGCCCGCCCCGACCTGGCCTGGCCAGACCTCTCGGCGCGACGCCGAATCCTGCGCGGGGGCGACTGGCTGGAGACAAGGCAAGATACGCTCTGGACACCCGCCAAATTGACCACCTCATCCGAGACCTCCTAACCATGCTGCACGGCTACACCCCGCCCCACCGCTACCTGCCCTACCTCTCCTGGACACAGATCGCCGAGCTGCCCGACCGGGCCAACACGGTGATCGTTCTGCCCACGGGCGCGATCGAGCAGCACGGGCCGCACCTGCCCTGCTCAGTCGACAGCGTGATCGCCTCGGGCGTGATAGGCCACGCGCTGGCCCGGCTGCCCGACTCGGTGCCGGCCTTCGCGCTGCCGCCCATCACCTATGGCAAGTCGGAGGAGCACCTGCACTTTCCCGGCACGATGACGCTCACCGGCACCACCTTGCTATCAACGGTGATCGAGATCGGCGAGTCTGTTTACCGCAGCGGTTTTCGCAAGATGGTGATCGCCAACGGCCACGGCGGCCAGCCCCAGGTGATGGAAATGGCCGCGCGCGAGCTGCGTTTGCGCTATGGCGACTTCGTGATCATTCCGACCTCGGTGTGGAAGATGCCCAGCGGCACGGCGGCCTTCACCTCCGACAGGGAAAAGCGCCTGGCGATGCACGCCGGCCATGGCGAGACGGCGCTGATGCTGGCCCTGGCACCCGACACGGTGCGCATGGAGCATGCGGTGGCCAACTTCCCGGATGAATTTCCGATCAAACTGCTGTCGCAGGACGGCCGCCCGGCCTGCGCCTGGACCAGCCGCGACTTCGGGCCCAGCGGCGTGATCGGCGACCCCTGCGGTGCCACGCCCGAACAGGGCCAGATCATTCTCGAATCGCTGTCGCGCCACTGGGCCCAGGCGATCGAGGAGGTGCACCAACTGCAATGGGTGCAGCGCCCCGAGAGCACCTGGGGACGGACAAACCTCGCCGGTCACATCCAGCAATCTCCCACCGCCTGAGCGCGCGGCGCCAGGAAATCTTTTTTCACCACAAAAGGAGCGACGACATGAAGCCTTCGATGAAACACAGCGCCAAGCGCCTGTCCTGGGCCCTCGCGGCCGCCTTGGCCCTGGGCGGCGCAGCCACTGGCGCGCAGGCACAGGAGAAGTTCGTCTACCAGACCAACTGGTACGCGCAAGCCGAACACGGCGGCTTCTACCAGGCGGTGGCCCTGGGCCTGTACCAAAAAGCTGGCCTGGACGTGACCATCAAGAATGGCGGCCCGCAGCTCAATGGCCTGCAGATCATGGCGGCCGGCCAGGCCGACTGCATGATGAGCAGCGACTTTGCGACGCTCAACGCCCGCAACACCGGCGTGCCGGTGGTCACCGTGGCCTCGATTTTCCAGAAGGACCCGCAAGTGCTGATCGCCCACGAGGACGTCAAACGCTTCGAGGACATGAAGGGCAAGACCATCTTCATCGGCGCCGCTTCCCAGCGCACCTTCTGGCCCTGGCTCAAGGCCAAGTACGGTCTGGAAGACAGCCAGATCCGCCCCTACACCTTCAACATCCAGCCCTTCGTCGGCGACAAGAACTCGGTCATGCAAGGCTTTTTGACCTCCGAGCCCTTCTCGCTGATGAAGGCCGGCGTCAAGACCAACGTGCTGATGTTCTCCGACCAGGGCTACCCCGCCTACAACACCACCATCTCCTGCATGGAAAAGACGGTGCAAGAGCGCGAGAAGGCCTTGACGGCCTTCGTCCGGGCTTCGATGGAAGGCTGGAAAAGCTACCTGGCCAACCCGGCACCCGGCAACGAGTTGATCAAGAAGGCCAACCAGAACATGACCGACGAGCAGCTCGCCTACAGCGTGGCCAAGCTCAAAGAACTTGAGGTGATCACCAGCGGCGACGCCAAGCGTGACGGCATCGGCATCATCCGCGAGGCGCGCCTGAAGGCCGGCTACGACCTGCTGGTCGACGCCAAGGTCATCGAGGCCTCGAAGGTCAACTTCCAGAGCACCTTCAACACCAAGATCATCCAGAGCATCAAGGTCCTCCCATGAGCTCAGGGTCGTCGGTCGCGATTTCCGTTCGGGGAGCCGACAAGGTCTACCCGAACGGCACCCACGCGCTTCAGCCGGTCGACCTCGAAATCCAGCAGGGTGAGTTCGTCACCCTGCTGGGCCCCTCGGGCTGTGGCAAGAGCACCCTGCTCAAGATGATGGCGGGCCTGCTGCCACTCGATCAGGGCGCGCTGGAGGTCTGGGGCCAGCCCCCGGGCACGCCGCAGCCGCCAGACCGGAGCATGGCCTTCGTATTCCAGGCCCCCACCCTCATGCCCTGGGCGACGGTGCGGGCCAATGTGAGCCTGCCGCTGGAGCTTGCCGGTGTGCCCAAGGCCGAAATCGGCCCGCGGGTTGAGGACGCGCTGCGCTTGGTCGGCCTCGATCAGTTCGGCGGGCAACTGCCCAACGCGCTGTCGGGCGGCATGCAGATGCGGGTGTCGATCGCCCGGGCCTTTGTCACCAACCCCAGCGTGCTGCTGATGGACGAGCCCTTTGGTGCGCTCGACGAGATCACCCGCCATAAGCTCGACGCCGAGCTGCTGGAGATCTGGCGCGCCCGAAAAATCACGGTGATTTTCGTCACCCACTCCATCCACGAGGCGGTGTTCCTGTCCTCCCGGGTGGTGATGATGGCCGCACGGCCGGGCCGCATCGTCGAGGAGATCCCGATCGACGAGCCCTACCCGCGCAACACCGACTTCATGGTCACGCCGCAGTTTTCCATTTACGCCAAACGCCTGCAGGACAGCCTGCACCGCGCCAGCCGCGCAGAAGCCAAAGCAAGCGCCAGCGCCAGCGCCAACGCCCAGGAATGAAGGCCACATGAGCAACCGCCCCGCTTCCCCATCGGCCGGCCTGTCGTCCGCCCGCTTTATTTACCCCCTGATCGTGGCCGTCGTGCTCATTGGCGGCTGGCAAGCCATCGTCACCGGCATGGAGCTGCCGCCCTATGTGGTGCCCTCGCCGGGGCTGACTGTGAAGACCTTGTTTGCCAACTGGCAGCAGCTGGGCCTGGCCCTGTGGGTCACAGTCAAGATCACCCTGCTGGCCTTTCTGCTGGCCACGGTGATAGGGGTGCTGATCTCTTTCCTGTTCGTACAAAACCGCGTCATCGAGACCGCCTTCTTCCCCTACGCCATCTTGCTGCAGGTCACGCCCATCGTGGCCGTGGCCCCTTTGATCATCATCTGGGTGCGTAACCCCACCGGGGCGATGGTGGCCTGCGCAGCGCTGGTGGCCTTGTTCCCGATCATCTCCAACACCACGCTGGGCTTGCGCAGCGTGGACCCGGACCTGCAAAGCTATTTCAAGCTCAATCGCGCCACCCGGCTACAGACCCTGCTGCGCCTGCGCATCCCCAGCGCCCTGCCCTATTTCTTCGGCGGCCTGCGCATCTCCAGCGGCCTGTCCCTGATTGGCGCGGTGGTGGCGGAGTTTGTCGCGGGCACCGGCGGCACCGGTGCGGGCCTGGCCTATCAAATCTTGCAGGCCGGCTTCCAGCTCGACATCCCACGCATGTTTGCCGCCCTGCTGCTGATTTCCTTCACCGGCGTGGCACTGTTCGTGGCCATGGCCTGGCTGACCCGCCGTCACCTGGGTGGCTGGCACGCCAGCGAGCTCTCACGCGACTGAGGCCTGACCTTGCACTGCGCCTTCGCCTAAACCTCCCGGATATCACCCGATATCACCCGCTTCAAACCCATTTTCGAATCCTGTATGTCCGACACCCCCAGCATCCGCCGACAAGCCGCCCTGCGTGAGGTCCAGCAGGCGCTGCCCGCGCTGGCCTGGACCACCGACCCCGCCCGCATCGCCCGACTCTCGCAGGATTTCTCCTGGTTCAGCCCGGTCCTCAAGGGCATCCTGGAGGGCAAGGTGGCCGACGGGGTGGTGCGCCCGCGCGACGAAGCGGAACTGCGCGAGGTGGTGGGCGCCTGCGCCCGGCAAGACGTGCCGATCACGATGCGCGGCGGCGGCACCGGCAACTACGGCCAGGCCACGCCGCTGCACGGCGGCCTGGTGATCGACATGAGCGACCTCAAGCGGGTCGCCTGGATTCGCGACGGCATGGGGCGGGCGCAGACGGGCATTCGCCTGGCGGACTTCGACCAGCAGGCGCGACCCGCCGGCTGGGAGCTGCGCTGCGTGCCCTCGACCTTTCGCATGGCCTCGTTAGGTGGTCTGTTCGGCGGCGGATTTGGCGGCATCGGCTCGATCAACTACGGGCCCTTGGCCTCCCCCGGCACCATCCTGGGAGTGAGCGCGATGACGGTGGAGCCCGAGCCGCGCCTGATCGAACTGCGCGGCGCCGAGGCGCTGATGCAGCACCATGCCTGGGGCACCAACGGCATCGTGGTCGAGATCGAACTGGCACTGGCGCCAGCGGCCAACTGGCACGAGGCGATCTACACCTTCTCCGGCGCGGACGACTGCCTTGAATTTGCCAACCAGATGGCGCTGGCACCCGGCATCGCCAAAAAGAATATTTGCGTCTGGATGGACCCGATCCCGCGTTACCTGCCCCGGCTATCCGAGTACCTGCCGGCAGGCCAGCACGCGGTGGGGGTGGTGCTCGCGCCCTCCAGCCTGGCGGCGGCGCGTGCCCTGGCCGAGAGCCTGGGCGGCAAGCAGACCTACGAGGACAGCACCGAGCAGGCGATCCGGCAAAACCGCACGGTGATGGAGCACACCTGGAACCACACCACCTTGCATGCGCTGAAGGAAGACAGCGGGATCACCTACCTGCAACTGAGCTTCACCGCCGGCCAGCACCTGGAGCAGGTCAAGAAGCTGCGCGCGACCTTTGGTGACGAGGTGATGCTGCACCTGGAGTTCATCCGCGGCCTGGACGGCCACACCACCTGCACCTCGCTGCCCCTGATGCGGTTCGTCACGGAAGATCACCTCAACGAGGTGATCCGGCGCATTCGGGAAATGGGCGTGCGGGTCAACAACCCGCATGTGAACGTGGTGGAAGACGGCAAGTTCGGCGGCTCGGTGCCACCCGAACTGGTGGCGCTCAAGCGCCGCTTTGACCCGCGCGGCCTGCTCAATCCGGGCAAGCTCAAATCATGGGTGCAGGCGGGTATGGAGATGACGGGCGCGCAATGAGGTCTGCGCAATGAGGTCAGCGCAATAACGCTCGCGGGGCGCGCAATCAGCCCCCGTTCGCGGGCTTCCAGAACGTCGCTTCCACCTCGACCAGCACCCGGTCATCGGGCAACATGCGGCTCACCTCGACCACGGTGCTCACCACCGGCGCCTCGAAGAACAGGCCGCGCACCCGGTTGTAGTGCGGGTAGTGGCGCAGGTCACGGAAGTACTGCACCAGCCGCGCCGCATGCTCCATGCGCACCCCAGCCTCAGCGGCCAGCTCGCGGATGCGGGCCAGCACCCACCAGCTCTGGGCGACGATGGGAGCCTCGAAGGTGTCGACCGACATCTGGCCGGTGACGAAACCCAGCGCGCGCAAGGCCGGCAGGGCCTCGGGCGGCAAGTCCTCATAGCGGTTGACGACCGCGCCGGCCGACGGGTCGACCGCTATGACGCCGCTCAGATAGACCTGGTCGCCGAGTTGGCGCCAGGTGGCGTAGTTGGCCAGGGGTTTTCCGACGGACATAGAGGTTCCTCTTTTGCAGGTGCGTACGGGCGCGTGAGGTTGCTTGCGCCGCAAGTATCTCAGGCAGGCTTGAAGGCGGTGACCTCGATTTCCACCTTGGCATCGATCATCAGCCTGGCCTGCACCGTGGAGCGGGTCGGCTTGTGCTCACCAAAGGCCTCGGCATAGACCCGGTTGAAGCCAGCAAAGTCGGCCGCGTCCTGCAGCCAGACGGTCACCTTGCACACATCCCCGAGGCCGCAGCCGGCCAGGGCCAGCGTGCTGCGCAGGTGCTCGAATACCTGCCGGGTTTGCGGCTCGATGCCGCCCTCCACCACCCGGCCCTCGGCGTCGGTGGGCAACTGCCCGGAGACGAAAACAAAGTCCCCCGCGCGAACAGCGGGCGACAGGTGCCTGGGCGAAGTGCCCAGCATCTCGAGCGGCATGACAACTCCTGGAGATCCGTCCAACAAGGCCAATCAGTCCATCTTGATCCCGGTCTCCCGGATGAACTTGCCCCACAGCGCCAGCTCGGACTCGAGGTAGGTGGCAAATTGCTCCGAGCTGCTGGTGAGCGGGTCGAAGCCAGCGCCCAGAAGCTGGTCCTTCACGTCCTGGCGATTGAGGATGTCGACGATCTCGCGATTGAGCTTGGCCACGATGGGCCGCGGCGTCCCCGTCGGGGCCATCATGCCCAGCCAGTTGGTCACTTCGAAACCCGGCAGGCCGGCTGCGTCGGCGATGGTCGGCAAGCCAGGGGCCATCGCCGAAGGCTTGAGGCTGGAGATGCCCAGCGGCACCACTCGGCCGCCTGCAACCTGCGGCATGATGGTGGGCAATCCGATCAGCATGACCTGCACATTGCCCGCCACCAGGTCGTTCACCGCCGGGGCTGCGCCCTTGTAGGGCACGTGGCGGATGTCGGTGCCGGCGATGCGGTTGAAGCGCTCCATCGCCAGATGGCTGGCCGTGCCGTTGCCGGACGAGCCGTAATTGAGCTGGCCAGGCTTGGACTTGGCCAGCGCAATCAGCTCCCGCGCGGTCTTGACCTTGAGACTGGGATGCACCGCCAGCAGGCTGGTGAGGTTGGCGGTGAGCGAGATGGGCGCGAAGTCCTTGACCGAATCGAAGCGCACCTTCGACAGGGCCGGGTTCACCGCCAGGATGCCGGCGGTTCCCAGCATCAGCGTGTAGCCGTCGGGCGCGGCCTTGGCGGCGAGTTCGGCGCCGATGTTGCCGCCCGCGCCGACGCGGTTGTCAATCACGACGGGCTGACCCCAGCGCTCGGTGAGCTTGACCCCGATCGCACGGGCCAGAACGTCCGTGGGACCACCGGCAGCGAAGGGGACGATGATCTTGATCGGCTGCTGCGGGTAGGCGCCCGCGTTCGCCTGGGCCAGCACGGAAGGTGCCGCGCCGCCAGCGGCCAGGAGGGCCAGCAGGGCCCGGCGCTGGGCGCGGGTGCGGTCGTTGGGGTGAAGTTCAGATGCCACGGATGTCTGCCTCCTTGATGACCTTGGCCCAGCGGGCCGATTCAGCCCGCATATAGGTGTTGAATTCTGCCGCTGATCGCGGGGTGGTGTCGAAGCCGACACGGGCGAACTCCGCCTTCAGTTCAGCCTGGTTGAGTGCCCGGTTGATTTCCTGATTGAGCTTGCCGAGGATCTCGCGCGGCGTGGTGGGCGGCGCGAAGATGCCGAACCACTGCCCCACGTCAAAACCCGGCAGGCCGGACTCGGCGAAGGTGGGGATGGCAGGCGCTGCCGGTGACCGCTGTGCGGTCGTGACGCCAATCGCCTTGAGCCGGCCTGCGTTCACATGCGACAAGGTCGTGGGCAAGGCGCCGATCAGGAGCGGCACATGGCCCCCGAGCACGTCGTTGACCGCCTGCCCCGCGCCCTTGTAGGGGATATGGAGCAGCTTGATCATGGCTTCCGAATTGAGAAGTTCCCCCGACAGGTGGGAAACGGTTCCTGCCCCATTCGATGCAAAGCTCAGCTTGCCGGGCTGGGACTTGGCCAGTGCAATCAGCTCGCGCAGGTTGTTGGCCGGCAGGGAGGGGTGGGCCACCATCACATTGGGTGCGGTGATCAGCATCGCCACCGGCGCGAAATCGCGGAAGGCGTCATAGCCCAGGTCCTGTTGCAGGTGCGGGTTGATCGCGTGGGTGCTGGAGGTTCCCAGCACCAGGGTGTGCCCGTCGGGCGGCGACTTGGAGGCCACCTGCAGGCCCAGGGCGCCGCTGGCACCGGCCCGGTTGTCGATCACGATCTGGTGACCCCAGGCGGCAGTGAGGCGCAGCCCCACCGCGCGGATCACCGTGTCGCCGGAGCCGCCGGCCACGAAAGGAATGATCACGCGGATCGGCTTGTTCGGGTAGTTGGCGGCCGGGTCGCTCTGGGCCAGTGCCTGCGGTCCAGCCCAGGCCGCTGCAGCCGTCGCGCCCAGGGCGCGCAGCAGTGTGCGCCTTGGCAGGGCGCCTGTGTGGGAGGGGGTATCCATGGGTGAGTCTCCTTCTCTTGGGGGCAATCGGTCGGATCGATGCGCGCTCATCGCACCAGGGCGGCTTGAATATTGCGCAGCATATCGTCCATGTCGGCCAGGCCGTTCATGCGCGACGCGCCAGCAATATGCGGGGTCAGCAAGACATTGGCGAACCCGAGCAAGGGGTCGTCCTCGGTGTCGGGCTCGTCGTACAGCACGTCGAGCGCTGCGCCGCCCAGATGACCGGACTGCAGGCCCCCAAGCAAGGCCGCCGGGTCGACGATCTCGGCGCGGGAGGTGTTGATCAGGAACGCGCCTTGGGGCATGAGGCCGATCGCGCGGGCGTCGACCAGGCTGCGGGTGGCAGGTACCGACGGGACATGCACGCTGAGGAAATCAGACTCGGCAAAGAGCGCGTCGAAATCCCGGTAGGTCACCGACATGGCGGCCTCTTCGGCGGCGTCGAGCCGATGGCGTTTGTTGTACAGAACCCGCATGCCAAAGGCATGGGCCAGTCGCGCCGTCTCCTGACCGATCTCGCCGAACCCGAGCAAGCCCAGGGTCCGGCCATGCAACATCTGCAGCCCGGTGATGCGGCCAAAGTTGGCGCTGGCGGTGTGCCGGGTGTCATAGGGCAAGGGGGTGATGCCCGCCGCCTGCAGGCGCTCGGGCGTCACCAGGTGGTTCACATAGGGCAGCCGCCGCGCCAGGCCCAGCATGAACATCAGGGTGTGCTCGGCCAGCGCGATATTGGTCCGTCGGCGCAGGTCCAGCACCTGCACGCCGCGTGCGGCGCAGGCTGCCATGTCCACATTCTTGCCGGCGCGGCCGAACTTCTGCACCACCTTCAGCGTAGAACCCAGGGCCAGTTCCTCCGGCCCGATCTCCAGGCTCTCCACCACCACCCCATCGGCGCCGGGCAAGGCCTGGCGCAAGGCGGCCTGGCTATCGACCAAACGAACCTCGGCGGGGTGAAGGTGTGGCAGCTTGGCGCGCAGCGCGTCGCGCCAGGCGTACCAGTCCGGCAGGTCGTGTGCCACGTAAGTGGCGAAGGCTGCGGCCCGTTCAGGGCTGGTGCGCGGATCGAGCACGACCTCGACCTGGCGCAGGACACGGTCGTCTTCGACAACCAGGATGGGGGGGCGTGACTGCATGCCGGTTCCTTAGCGGCGCACGATCAGGGAGGCCATCAGGTCCCGGACCGGCATGCTGTTGTTGCCGAGCGTCGCCAGGATGTCCTGGGCCCGGGCCTGGCCGATATGGGGCGCAGCGCAGTCGGTGAATTTTCCGTGCAGCTCCACCTCGGTGGTCGGGTTGGTGGGGCTGCCCTTGGCCACATGAACCACCTCACTCAGGTGACGGCCGTCGCGCATATGGACGTTGACGGTCACCGGCTGCTCGAAGGGCGCCTTGCGGACCGCCGGGACATCCTCGGACAGTTCGGGGGGCACGCGCATCTCGGTGCGATCAAGCAGGGCCCGCACATGCGGGCGATGAACCGCCTCGTCGGTGAAGTCGGCCAGCGTGGGCCGACCGCCGATCAGGGTGGTGGCCACGCAGTACTCGAGCGAGGTCTTGCCCTGCAGGCCGTTGACCGGACGCGAGTGGACCACCGTCCGCGGGTACATGTAGCTCACATCGCAGACGATGCGCTCAATATCCTCGACCCGGAAGCCCTCCGTGGCGCGCAGGGCCAGCGCGGCGTCGATCCCGAACAGGTTCGGACGTCCGCAGGGATAGAGCTTGAAGGTCGGGACCTTGATCATCCAGTCCTTGCCCCATTTGGCCAGGTCCGCCTGCAGTGCGGCGTCGGTCCACTCGGGGGAAAAAATCGCGCCGTAGCCACGGGGATTTTCAAAGACGTTCGGGTCTGCGGTGAATCCAAGCGCGGCGAGCTTGGCCGCCCGCACGCCCTGACTGGACGCCATGCCACTGTGCAGCGACATGGTCATGGTGCCGAAGTTGCGCCGGATGCCGCTGGCCAGCGAGGCCACAATGCCCAACGCATAGGCCATCTGGCTCTCGTTCAGGCCCAGCAGCAGGCCGCTGGCCACCGCAGCCGCCACCGCGCCCTGGGTCGCGGTGGCGTGCCAGCCAAGCTCGTAATGAGAGGGATTGAGCAAGATGCCCAGACGGCACTCGACCTCATAGCCAATGACAAAGGCGCGCATCGCCTCGCCCAGCGAGAGGCCACGGCTTTCCGCCACCGACAACACCGCCGGCAGCAGCGGGCCGGAGGGATGCCCGCGCATCAGCTCGTGGTTGTCGTCAAACAGCTGCAGGCTGATCATCATCCCGTTGACCAGCGACACATCGGTGGCACGACCGCGCTCCCCGTAGCCGATGACCGTGCTCTCGCCCTCGGTCTGGCCCTCGGTGCTGAGGCTGCGCAGCATGTCGATGGGCCGCTCGCCGTAGGCGGCGTAGGCCACCGCCAGGCTGTCGATCAGGGACAGGCGCGCCATGCGCAGCGCCGCCTCGTCGATCTGCCCGGGCAGGCGCTGGAAACAGGTGGAAATCAGTTGCGAGGTCAAGGTCATGGCAAAGCCCTGGGGATGGGGGTGGGTGATAGGACTGCTGCGAGTTGCAGCAGCTGTTCGTGAACCGTGGCGTCGATCTCGACGCCTTGCTGGCGCAGCCGCTCGCGGGTGCGAAAGGCCCGCTCGGAGGGAATGCGGATCTCGTCGACGCCCGGCTGGCGCGGCGTGGCCTTGATCCGTTGGAGCATTTCGGAGAGGCCGCGCCGGTACTGCTCGAGCGGCACCAGCAGGTCGGGCCGGATGGCGATCAACAGGTAGCCCGCGCCGTCCGGGTCGTCCCCGGCGCCGGCCAGAAAGGCCATGGCCTGCATGGCCAGCGCCATGCCAAAGCCCTTGTAGCCGCCGAAGCACAGCACCGCACCGGCCAGCGCGGCCAGCGGGTCCTGCGTCGGCCGGCCTTCGCTGTCGATCGCTACACCTTCTGGCAAGGTCTCGTGGCGGATCGCGCGCAGGCGCAGGTCGGTGAACATCAGGGCGGAAAAGCCCATGTCGATCACCAGCGGTTCGGCCTGGGTCGGAAAGCCGAAGGCGATCGGGTTGGTGCCGATAGCCGCCGCCGCAGCGCCCGGCGGCGCCGCCAGGGCGCGCGAGCCGATGGCGTGCAGGCCGACCAGGCCGGCACGGGCGATGCGTTCGACGAAGTAGGCGCTGCGCCCACTCATCCAGGTCTGGTTCACACCCACGATGCCAAAGCCCTGGGCCTGGGCCTTGGCGATGACCCAATCGGTGGCGCGGTCGACAGCGACCATGCCGGTGTGGTTGGCGCCATCGAGCAGGGCAGAAACCGGCGTCTCCTGCAGCACCCGCATCGGGCCCTGCACCGGCCGGTCCTGCATGAACTTGCCGACATGGAGGATCTTGGGCAGGCCGGAATATTCGTACCCGCACAGCGCGGCGTCGAGCACATGGCCGGCGACGAGGGCGGCGTCGGCCTCGGGATAGCCCAGGCCCCGGAGCGCTGCCATCGACAAGCGCTGCGCCTCTTCGCAGCTCAGATGAACGCGGTCGCTGGGGAGGGATGCGGACGAATCGCTCATGGCTTGGCGAGCAGCAAGGCGGAGAAGGAATAGCGGTCCGGGTGATAGCGAACCAGCGCCACTTCCACCGGGCGGCCGTCGGCGGTGTGATAGACCCGACGCATCTGCAGGATCGGGCGCCGGGCCTCAATGCCCAAGGCCTGCGCAATCTTGCGCGAGGCCGGCACCGGGTCGACGAACTGGTCGGCCCAACTCACGCGCTCGCCCAGGTGCGACTCGACCACCCGCAAGATCGGCACCGCACCCGCCAGGGCCTCGGTCGAGACCGCGTGCGTGACGGCTTCCGGAAAGAAGAACTCCGAGTAGGCGTAGGGCTCGCCCTGGGTGAGGGCAATCACCTCAAGCCGGTCAACTTGCGTATCGCCCGCCTCCAGCTGCAGCGCTTCGCATACCGCCGGGTCCAATGCGTCGACGGGCACCGACTTGCGCGAGATCAACTGGTAGGACAGCTTGTCGGCGTGGAAGAAGGCGTCATCGAGTTGCCCCACCAGGGTCACGTTCTTGCGCGGCCCGCGCAGGCCGGAGACAAAGGTGCCGATGCCACGGCGCCTGCGGATCAGGCGGCTTTCGATCAGTGCATCGAGCGCGCGCCGCAGGGTCATGCGGCTGACCACGTATTCGCGGGCCAGCATGTCCTCGGGCGGCAGCGGGCTGTCGGGCTTGAACTCCCCACAGGCGATGCGCTCGCGCAGGTTCTGCTCGATCTGGTGGTACAGCGGCACCGGCCCGGCCTGCGGCCGCCGGAAGGCGCGCGGCGTGGCAGCGGCGGTGGCGACGCGTGGCACGGAAGCCCTCATTCGGCCTTGATGTTGGCCGCCTTGACCACCCGACCCCACTTCGCGTGCTCGGTCAGCAGAAGCTCACTGAACTCGCGCGGGGTGGAGGCGCCGACCTCGGCCAGGCTGGCCAGCTGCTGGCGCACCTCGGGCGACTTGAGCGCCTGGCTGATGGCGTTTTGCAATTTGGCCACTGTCTCCGGCGGTGTGCCGCCAGGGGCCAGGAAGCCAAACCACACCATCAGCTCGAAGCCGGGCACCGACTCGGCGATCGCAGGGATGTTGGGGAGGCTGGGCAGGCGCTTGGCGCTGGTCACCGCGACGGGCACCAGCTTGCCCTCTTG
>CANFQF010000080.1 GCA_947449025.1 Comamonadaceae bacterium | reverse complement strand
CCATCGCGCGCAACCTGGGTGAGACGCAAATCGACAAGGTCGGGGTGTCGAACGACCAGTTCATGAAGGTGTGCGACCTCATGGTCGCGGCGATGGCCTGAGCGTAGAGGCCTCGCCCAAGAAAAAGCCGACCTGAAGGTCGGCTTTTTGCTGTCCGCTGACCGGCCGCTCAGTCCGCCTCGGACACACCCACGGCCTTGGCTGCCTTACCCGCCTTGGCAGGCTTGCCCGCCTTCTCTGTCTCGGCGTCGTCGGCGGCCTTGCCGGCCACGAAGGGCGGGGGCTGCCAGTCCGATGACTGCAGCAGGCGCGCCAGCTCGATCGAGCTCTTGACGCCCATCTTGCTGTAGATGGTGGCGCGGCGCAGTTCGATGGTGCGCACGCTGTTGCCCAGGAGCTCGGCGATCTCCTTGTTGGACAGGCCGTCATACAGGCGGGCCATCACCGCCATCTCGCGTTCGGTGAGGGTGTGCAGGCGCTCGGCAAAGTCCTTCCGGCTGAGAGCCACCTGCAGCCGCTGGCGCGACACCTCAAAGCAGTCGTCGAGCCGCGCCAGCAGGCGCTCGCTGGACACCGGCTTTTCAAGAAAGTCGTAGGCGCCGTCCTTGAGCACCTTGGTCACCACCGGCACGTCGCCGTGGGCGGTCATGAACAGCACCGGCAGCGCCAGGTTTGGCTGTAGCTTGCGCAACTGACCAAACACTTCGACGCCGCTCAGATTGGGCATGCGCACATCCAAGAAGATGCATCCGGTGGACTGCAGCCACGGCGGCTGCTTCTTGACCGCCTCCAGAAAGTCGACGCCCGAGTTGAAGACCTGGCAGCGGATCGACTTGGAGTCCATCAGGAAGCGCAGGCTCTTGGTGACGGCCTCGTCGTCGTCCACGATGATGACCGTGGGTGACGCAATGATCGGGTTCTCAAGGCTCATCTGAGTTCCCTCTTAATGGTCCGTCTGGGCCAGTGGCAGTTCCAGCACAAAGGTGCTGCCGCCGCCGGCCTCGTTTTGCCACCGGATGGTGCCGCCCTGGCGCTCGATGATTGACAGGCACAGGCCCAGGCCAATGCCCATGCCGGTTTTCTTGGTCGAGAAAAAGGGCTTGAAGATCGAGGGCGCTGCGGCGTCTGACACGCCTGGGCCGTTGTCGGTGATGCGGATGCTGGCGTGCTCGCCAGTGGGGCCCGTTTGCCGGGTCGCTTCAATGCGCAGCAGGTTGGTCTTGCGGCTCTTGCGATGCAGTTCGGCCATCGCCTCGAAGCCGTTGCGCGAGAGGTTGAGAATCACCTGGCCCAGCAAGGTGCGGTTGACCCGCAGGCCGATACCGATCTCATGTGCGATCTCGACGCTGCACTCCAGGTCACTGGCCTGCAGTTGGATCAGGGGCCGCAGCTCCTCGAGCAGCTCGCCTAAGGACAGCAGCTCGGGCGCGCTCTCCTTGTGCGAGACAAAGGCGCGGATGCTGCGCACGATGTCGGCGCTGCGCTGGGCCTGCTGGCGAATCTCGCGCAGCGCTTCGCCCACCTGCAGCGCCGGCAGGGGCTGCTGCTGCAGCAGGTTTTCGCAGCCGAAGGCATAGCTCTCGATCGCGCTCAGGGGCTGGTTCAGCTCGTGCGCGATCGTGGTGGACATCTGGCCCAGCGAGACGAAGCGCAACTCGTTTTGCATCTTCTCCTCCAGCAGCCGGTACGACTGGCGGGCCCGCTGCCGCGCGCGCCGCCCCTGCTCGTAGGCCAGGCCCAGGCCGGTAAGGGCGGCGGCGAAGAGGGCGATCACCCAGGCCAGCGGGGCCATCGGTCCGCCGGAGACCGATCCCCCACGCGCCACCAGGCTTAGCTTCAGGTCGTTGCGGGTGATGTCGATGGTCTCGGCAAACCCAGCGTCGCCTGCCTCGGCTGGCGCCGCGCCCGCCTCGCAGCCGGCAAAGGCAAAGCGTGGGCCCTGGGCGGCGGCGGTTGCGGGCCGGTTCAACACGGCGGCGAGCAGGTCGGAGCTTGACAGCGTCACCACCAGGGCCCGGCCCTGGCCGGCGCTGCCCGGTGTGAACATGTCCAGGTAGCAGCGGCGCAACTGCGCCCCGGTCTCAAGCCGGCTCGGCGCGTAGATGATGGCGCCTTCGCGGTTGGCCGCGGCGAAGTAAATCAGTTGTGAAGGCGGCAGCAGCGCGCGCTCGTTGCGCGTGTCGCCGCTGTCATACGCAGAGAGCAGGGCGCCCTCCGCGGAGCGCAGCTCGATTCGCGCCACATGGGGGAATTGTTCCGCCAGCTCGCGGCCCAGCGCCGGGAATTCGCCGGCCCGGTCGGCCAGGCGGGTGCCGGTCACCAGCGTGCGGGTTTGCAGCGCCGCCAGCTCCTGGTTCACCTCGCGGGCGACGATCGACGCGCTCTGGTGCAACTCCTGCTCCTGGGCCTGGCTCAGGTAGCGGGTGGTCAGGGCATGGGCCGCCCAGCCCACGGCCAGGCAGGCCAGCGCCTGCAGCCCCAGGCTGGGGGCGAGCCTGGCCAGGCGGACCAGCCGGGCACCCAGTGGCAGGGCGAAGGTGGGGAGGGCGGTGTGGGCGCGCAGCATGGCCGTTTAGCGCAGCGGCGCCGCAACGTCGTCCGCCGCGCGCATGAACTCGTCAAACGCCGCTTGGGCGGCAGCTTCTTGGGGCCGCATGCTGGCGTCGTCGGCCTGGATCAGGCGCTGGGTGAACCCGGGTCGGGCGCAGCCGCGGTCTTCCAGGTCGCGTACATCCATATAGAGGCGGTAGCGCGAATCGATAGCGCCGAAGTAGCTGGTAATGGACTTTTGCACATTGGCGCTGGCGTCTCGCAATGCTTCCGCGCTTCGGCACTCGGGCGACTTGATGCCCGGGATGAAGGAAAAGCCGTTGCAGCGCGCGGCCACCGCCGCACGGGCGATGTCCGACACCCGGGTGTTCTTGTCCGATAGGCGGGCGCGCAGCTCGTTGGCCTCGCGCTGGGCCTGCAGCAGTGCAGCTTCGCGTCCCGGGGCCGGGGCAGCAGGTTTTTGCGGGGCGGTGCAAGTGCGCGCCAGGCGCTCGACGCCGCGCTGCACCTCAACAAGCACCGCTTGCTCGCGGGCATCTGCCCGGGCGATGACGTCGAGGGGCCGCCGCAGCGTGGGCAACTCGGGGGCGGCTGTGATGAAGGGGAATGCCTGCGCCATGACGGGACCGCAGGCCAGGAGCGCCGAGAAGAAGGCCGCTGCGACGACGAGCGCGCCTCGGGCCCGCAGCAACAGCGCGCGCTGGCGGCAACGCACTCTTGCCAGAGGCAAAGAGTCGTCGAGGTCGGCGGCGCTGAAATTCATGTGTGGGCTTGAACGGGTGCCGGGCCGACCTGTGGCCGCTGGCGCTGCCCTTAATAGTTAGGGCAGTAGCAATTTCCTTTGGGCGATTCTATCGCCGAGCGCGGGCCCCTCCCATGCGCCATATGGGTGATGCGCTGATGCCTGCGCAAGTGGCGTGCGATCTGGTTTGGCTGCCCACCCAGTTGCCGGCCGCCCACACCCAGGCCCAGAAATATTTCGGTTAACCGAAATATTTCTGGGGCCGGATCACCGAAATGGCATCAAAAGAAACACATATAGTTACATGGATGCTTCGTTTAGTAAATTGAGATAACTATTCAACTTGACTTGCGTCGATGAGAATTCGGGAACTACATAGGTAGAAGCTGTAGGCACCTACGCCTTGTCCCCAGGAGAGTTCATGTCCACGCCAGAACCGCGCAGTAAGTCGCGTAAAAAAGCTGTAGCCGGCAAACCCGGCGCAGCTGCCGCATCGCGTTGGATGTTTGTTCCAGCAAGTCGCTTGTGGGGCCTGGTGCTCGCCACGATGCTGCTCTCCGGCCACGAGGTCCTTCGCGCGCAGACGAATGACGACGCAAGCGACAACACGCCCGACGACGACGCTTCGCGTGTCAACGATGACGCGCAAACTGCCAATGCCAACGACGCGCAGCAGCAAGCTGCAGATGCAGACCGGTCCTCGCTGGCCAACACCGTGGCCGTGGCCGCACCGCTTCTTTCTGACTCGCCTGTCCAAGGCGCGCTGGCCGATGCACGCGGCCTGACCGACGGCGTTTCCCCGGAGCTGATTGGTCGCCTTGTCGATGGCGATCTGGAGGATAAGTCCGTCCAAAATTGGCTGCAGCGTTGGGTGATGCAAGGCGATCGCGCCGAGGGAACGCAGGCTCAATCGCAGACGCAAACCGATGGACGCGAGCGCCCCGAGTTGCATGCCGCGCTGCCGGCCACGCCGTCCGCTGCCAATGCAGCCCGCGACAGCAGTGGGCAGGGCGGCATGGCGCCCTCCGCAGGTCAGCCCGAGCAGGGCTTTCGTGAACTGTTCAACGACGAGATCCGCTACTTCGGCGGCGAGCCCCTGGGTGAGTTCCCGGTGGCGCAAGCGCCTGCGCCTGCGCCGGCAGCCGCCGGGGGTGACTTTTCGGGTGTTCTGCTGAGCCTGCTGGGCCTGGCCGGTGCCGGCGCCGCCGCGGGTGGTGGCGGCGGTGCGGCCGCCGCCGCGACGGTGGCAATCGCCAAGGCGGCCGGTGCGGTCGTCAAGGGCTATCTGGTGGGCGCGGTTGTCTGGCGCGACGGCAACAACAACAACAAGTTCGATGGCACCTGGAACGACGCCAACAACGACGGCATGGCGCAGGCCAGTGAGATCACGGGCGCTGGCACCGACAGCTTTGCGATCACCGCTGCCGATGGCACCTACGAGGGTCTTGGCGGCTCTGGCGCGCTTCACGTCTTCGGTGGTGTGGACCTGTACGGCACGGGCCTGGCCTTCCGCGGCGTGCTCGACGCGCCCGACACCGCCACTGTCATCACGCCGCTGACCACACTCGTGCAGTCGCTGCGCACGCGCGACACCAACGGCAACGTGACCGGCAGCGTGGACGACGCAGCCAACCAGCTCATCACCCTGCTGGGCACCCCCAACGGCATCACCAAGGACCTCTTGCTCAAGGTTGACCCGATCGCGTCGATCGCCGGGACCACCTCAGCGCAACCCGGTGTCGAGACGACCAGTTCGGCGACTGCGCTCGTGCTCTATACCCAGGCCGCGAAGGTGGCCAACCTGTTGGTGGCCACCTCGGCTGCGGCGCAGAAGGAACTGTTCGACAACGGCAAGGCCGACACCATCGCCACCCAAACCGAAGCGGCTGGCATGGCGGTGACCTCGATCCGCAGCGCGCTGCTCGATGCAGTCAGCGGCAACACCATCATCAATCTGTCGGCCACTGACGGATCGAGCTTCACCGCCAGCGTGTTCAACAAGCTCACCGCGCAGGTCGGCCGCTCCCTCGACGTCTCGGTCGAGAACCTCACCAGCGCCGTCGGCACCATCAACGCCTCCTTCGACAGGCTCGTCAGCGGCTCCAGCACCGACGCCACCTCCCTGCGTCGCCTGGTGGCCACCGAATACGTCATTCAAAATGACTTGAGCACCGCGCTCACCACCGGTGGATTCACCAGCGCCGACTACACCGAGGCCGGCGTCACCGCCACACTCGAAGAAGTGGCCAGCGTGGTCGGCTCCAGCGTGGCGCCTACCGCCAGCCAGCGGGCCGCCACCGCGCGCCCGTATATCGACACCGACGTCAGCACCACCACCAGTGCCATTCCGGTCGACAACATCGAGCGCAGCAATCTGCAGGTCATCGTCAAGCTGAGTACCTCCGGCGCGGTCGCCGGCGACACAGTGGTGCTGTCCCTGGAGGGCCAGCAGGTGGGCACCGCGCTGCTGAGTGCCACCGAGATCAGCGCCGGGCGGGTCACCGTGTCGGTGCCGGCCACTGCGCTGGCCAGTTTCACCGAAGGCCAGTCGCTGCTGCTCACCTCGCAAGTACGCACCGCCGCGGGTACCAACGGCATCTCCTCCCTGGGCTTGCCCCTGGTGCTCGACACCACGGCCGTTAACCCCGGCGTGGCCCTGTCCAGCCTTGATACGGGCTACTCCGGCGATGGTGTTACCAGCACTCCGCCGCAGATCACCTTCAGCAGCCTTGAGGCGGGTGGCACGCTGAAAGTGCGCATTGAAAAGCCCGACGGCAACACCACCCTCTACGAAAAGTCGGACACCGGCACCTCGGAAATCATCTCCCTGGCCACCCTGCTGGGCGGCCAGGGCTCTGCGGCCCAGGGCGACTACAAGATCCACGCCTCCCAGACGGACCGCTGGGGCCATGACTCCAAGGTCATCGCCAACGGCAGCGAGTCGAACCTGGCGATCACCTACGATTACACAGCGCCGTCCATCACTCTGGGTGCGACCACGGTCTGGGTCAATGCGGCCGCCGCGTCCCAGTTCTCGCAGGGCCTGACTGTCGACGGTGCCTATGGCTCGCCGTATTTCAGCGTCAGGTCCAACGCCGGCGGCGGGTTAAAGGGCCTGATTCTTGGCGGCAGCCAAGCCGCTCCGCTGAGCGTCCCGCTGACCTACGACGCTGCCAACCATCGGGTGACCGGCGACTTCTCAGGTGTGGCCGATGGCCTCTACACCCTGGGCGTGTACGCCTCTGACCTGGCCGGCAACATGACCCGCGTCTACGAGATGCAGGTCAACATCGACCGCATCGCGCCCACCGTGACCACCCGGACGGACGCCGCCAACCTGGCGCTCAACGCCGCCAAGGTGAGTGCGTTCGACCAGTCGCTGGTCAACATCGGCAGCGCCAGCAGCACCGAAGCACCGATCGACGGCACCACCGCCAAGGTCTATGCGGCCAGCGACAGCGGGCGCCTGACCACCCTGGCCACCCTGGCCTACAGCTCGCAGACGGGCAAGTTCACTGGCGACCTGAGTGCCATCGCCGATGGTGACTTCACCATCGTCGTCCGTGTCACCGATCGGGCCGGCAACGCGACTGACCGTGCGGTCCCCGTGACCATTGACCGGGTTGCACCGGCGATGAGCCTGGACACGGTCGCGACCGACGGCTACATCAATGCTGCCGAAGCGGCTGCAGGCCAGGTGCTTCGCGGCAATGCGACCGGCGTCGCCGATGGCGGCGATGTCAAGCTGACCTTCTACCAGGGCGGCGTCGAGGTGGGCTCCGTCATTGGCGCTGCCAGCGGCGGGCGCTTTTCCGCCTCCTTGCCGGCGGGCCTGTCCCTGTCCGGGGGCGCCACGCTCGGCAACGCGAGCTACCGCCTGGTGGCCGAAGCGACCGACCTGGCCGGCAACAAGAGCAGCGCCGAGAGCAGCTTCACCGTCGATACCCAGTTCCCGACCACACTGAGCCTCACCGCTCCCGCCGACTCCGGCATCGTGGGCGACAAGGTCACGAAGAACGTTAACTTCCAGGTCGGCAACCAAAGTGGCGACTGGGAGTACACCCTGGACGCAGGCGCGCACTGGACCCGGGTAACCGATCGTGCAGTCACCGGCTTTAGCGTTGGTGCCGCCGGTCAGACCGTGAGCTACTCCGCAAGCCAGATCGGCGTGCGCGTGGCCGACGTTGCGGGCAATGCCGTGACGACCTGGTACACCGACACCCTGCAGGTCGATCAGGTCACCCCGGTGGTGGGATCGGTGGCCGCGCCTTTGGCTGCCACCTACAAGCTCGGTCAAGAGCTCAGCTTCGTGGTCCAGGGCAGCGAGCCGCTGCGTGTCACCCAGGCCGAGGGGGGTGCGGCGCCGCGCCTGCGCTTGACGCTGGAAAGCAGCGTGGTCCGTTATGCCACCTATATCTCTGGCTCGGGCACTTCGTCCCTCACCTTCAAGTACACCGCCCAGTCCGGCGACTACGACACCAACGGCGTTGCGCTGGCGGAGCTCGAGCTGCCCGCGGGCAGCGCCATCACCGACGCAGCGGGCAACGCGCTGACGCTCACCCTGAACAACGTCGCCGACCTGTCCAACGTCAAGGTCGCTGCGGCCCTCTCGGGCACGGTCAGCGCCGACTACCTGGTCGGGGCCGTGGTCTGGCGCGACGGCAATGCCAACGGCCAGTTCGATGGCACCTGGAACGACGCCAACCAGGACGGCATGGCCCAGGTCGGTGAGATCACCGGGGCGGGCTCTGACAGCTTCGCCATCACCAATGCCAGCGGCCAGTACGGCGGCCTGGGCGGCGCTGGCGCACTCCACGCCTTCGGCGGCATGGCCCAATACGGCACAGGCCTCGCCTTCAAGGGCGTGCTGGATGCGCCCGACACGGCCACCGTCATCACGCCCTTGACCACCTTGGCCCAGGCCCTGCGCACCCGCGACGCCAATGGCAACGTGACCGGCAGCGCCGACGACGCCGCCACCCGGCTTGCCACCCTCTTGGGCGGCGGTTCCATCACCGGGACCCGGATCCTCACCGTCGATCCGCTCACCGCCATCAGTGGTGCCGACTCGCAGGCGGCGCTGGCGCTCTACGCCAAGTCGGCCCAGGTGTCTAACCTGCTCGGCGCGGCGACTGCCGCCGCACTGAAGGACCTCATCGAAGCTGGCCAGTCCGATGGCGTGGCCACACGCATCCAGGCGGCCAATGCCGCCACCCAGGCGGTCCGTGACGCGCTCCTGGACCTGCCTTCCAACGGCAGCCTGAACCTCTCGTCGGGCACTGCCGGCAGCTTCGTCGCCAGCGTCTTCGTCAAGCTCGAGGCCCAGATGGACCTGTCCTGGACCGACGTCCAGCGGCTTGAGCTATCCAGCGCCGTCGCTGCCGTGAACGCGGCGATCAGCGACGCGGTCAGCGACGTAGTCAGCGGCTCCAGCACCGCGACCCTGGCGCTGCGGCGCATGGTGGGCAACGAGTGGGTCATCCAGAACGACCTGACGGCGGCCATCCTCACCCCCGATGGCGCCGATAACGCCTTTTCCAACTTCGCTGCCTTCACTGCTACTGCCATCGAGTCGCGTCTGGTGGAGACCGCCAGCGTCGCCGGTTCGGGCTTGGCCCCTGCCACGGGCCAGCGTGGCGCCACAGGTCGTCCGTACACCGGCGCCGACGACGTCAGTCAGTCCACTGGCGTGCTCCCGTTCCAGGCCGTGGATGGAACGCCCATCGACGTCACCGTCAAGCTCGGCACCTCTGGCGCCATCGCTGGCGACACCGTTGTTGTGATGCTTGAAGGCGTCGCCGCCGGGTTGAGCGCGCCGCTGACCGCAGCCGACATCAGTGCCGGTTCGGTGCGGGTCAGCCTGCCCGCCCTGGACTTGTCCGGCTTGTCCGAAGGCACGCCCTTGCTGCTCACGTCACAGGTCCGCACTGCCAGCGGCAAGGACGGCGTCGAGTCGCTGGGCCTGCCCCTGGTCTATGACACCACCGCGGTCAACCCGGGCGTGGCCCTGTCCAGCCTCGACACGGGCTACTCCGGCGATGGTGTCACCAGTGTTGCGCCCCAGATCACCTTCAGCAGTCTCGAGGTGGGTGCCACGCTGACCGTGCGCATCGAAAAGCCCGACGGCAACACCACCGTCTACGAAAAGTCGGGCACCGGCACCTCGGAAATCATCTCCCTGGCCACCATGCTCGGCGTCCAGGGCTCTGCGCCCGAGGGTGACTACAAGATCCACGCCTCGCAGACAGACCGCTGGGGCCATGACTCCAAGGTCATCGCCAACGGCAGTGAGTCGAACCTTTCGATCACCTACGACTACACGGCGCCGAGCATCACCCTGGGTGCCAATACGGTCTGGCTCAATGCGGCCGCCGCAGCCCAGTTCTCGCAGGGCCTGACTGTTGATGGTGCGTATGGCTCGCCCAATTTCAGCGTGCGGCTCGGCCGGCTGATGGGTGGCCTTAGCGTCCCGCTGACTTATGACGCCGTCAACCATCGGATGACCGGCGACTTCTCAGGTGTCGGCGATGGCCTGTACACCTTGGGCGTGTATGCCTCCGACCTGGCCGGCAACACGACCGATGTCCGCCAGATGCAGGTCTATATCGACCGCGTGGCGCCTTCTGTGGACACGCGCTCCGACGCCAGCAACCTGGTGATCTCCGCCGACGGCGCGAGCAGCTTCGACCGGGCCCTGGTCAGCATCACCAGCGCCAATGCGAGCGAAACGCCGATCGTCTCCACCAGCGCCAAGGTCTATGCGGCCAGTGACGTGGCCCGGGCCACCTCGCTGGGTGACCTGAGCTACAACGCAGGCACGGGCCGGTTCTCCGGCAACTTGGGCGACACCAATGTCTTCCCGGACGGCAGCTATGCCGTCGTGGTCTCTGTGCAAGACAAGGCGGGTAACCAGACCGACCAGACCGTCGGCCTGACCATCGACCGCCAGCCGCCTACCCTCGATCTCGATGTGATCGGCACGGACGGCATCATCAACGCCGCCGAGGCCGGGGCGGGTCTGGCCTTGCAGGGCGACGCCACTGGCGCGCCCGATAGCCAGCCTGTGACGCTGACCTTCTATGCCGCGGGCGACACCAACCGCACCACCGCCCTGGGCACCCTCACCGGTTCGGTGAGTGGTGGCCGCTTCGCCGCTGCGCTGCCGGCCGGCGCGAGCCTGGCCAACGGCTTCCATCTGGCCGACGGCGCCAGCTATCAAGTATTCGGATCGGTGTCCGACCTGGCCGGCAACACCGCGACCGACCTGGGCACCGTCTCCACCGACTTCACGCCGCCGCCGGTGCCTGTCCTCACCGCCCCTGTCGACTCGGGCGCGATGGCCAACGACCAGGTCACCAAGAACAGCACGTTCACGGTGGACAGCACCACCGCCGCTGGCACCTGGCAATACACCACCGACTCCGGCACCACCTGGACCACGGTGAACAGCGGCAACAGCTTCAGCGTCGGCACCAGTGGCCAGAGCGTGAGCTATGGCGCCAGCCAGATTGGTGTGCGGGTGGTGGATGCCGCCGGCAACACCTCGTCTGCGTACCACACCAGCAACTTGCAGGTGGACCTGGCCGCGCCGTCGGTCAGCTCGGTCGCTGCGCCTCTGAGCGCCACCTACACCGTGGGTCAAGAGGTCAGCTTCGTCATCCAGGGCGGCGAGCCCCTGTATGTGGACTACGCGTCGGGCGGAACCCCGCCGCGGATCCGCGTCACGCTCGACAGCGGCGCGATCCGCTATGCCACCTACGCCTCCGGCTCGGGCACCTCGTCGCTCACCTTCAAGTACACGGTGCAGTCCGGTGACCTGGACACCACCGGTCTGGCCCTGGCCGGGACCATCGCGCTGCCCACGACAGGCGGCGTCGCCAGCAGCATCACCGATGCCGCAGGCAATGCCCTGAACCTGGCCCTCAACAACGTGTCCGACCTGAGCGGCCTGAAGGTCAACGGCTCGCTCACCGGCTCCGCGGTGGACGGCTACCTGGTGGACGTCCTGATCTTCGTGGACACCAACAACAACAACGCGGCTGACCAGGGTGAGGGCGTGGGCGGCTCGGTCGGTGCCGGTGCGTTCTCTATTCCAGGCGGCTCCGGCCACCTGATCATGCGCGGCGGCCAGGATATTTCCACCGGCCACGACTTCACCGTGCAGTACGAGGCCCCCGAGGGCTACCAGGTGATCAACCCGGTCAGCACCCTGATCGCCCGCGTCCAGACCCTTGGCGGTGTGAGCTACTACACCTACAAGAATATCGACGACGACAACTTCGACCCGTTTGATTCCGCGTACCGCACAGTCGTCACCCAGAACACCCCGGGCGCGATGACCGAATTCACGCGCTCGACGGCGGATGCCGAAGCCCTTGTCCGCCAGGCCGGATTGCTCGGCACCCGCTCACTGCCCAGTGGCGCCAGCCTCAGCTCCTTTGAAGCGTTCCGCGAAGCGGCCCGCGCGGTCACGGAATACGGCAGTGGCACCGCCGGCCTGGCCGCTGCGAAGTCCGCCAAGCTGACCGCCATCCAGTACCAGAAGGTCGCGGCCATGATGTCCGTGGTCTCCTCCCTGGGCAGCGAGGTGTTCAATGCGCTCGACAGCAGCATCGACACCAATGAGGCCAGCATTGCCATCGTGGATGCGATTGCCCGGGCGATCACCACCGGCACGGTCACGACCAGCACGCTCAACACCCTGCTCACCACGCAAAGCAACCTGAAGTCGGTGATCGACAGCGCCGCCACCTCCCTGGGTCTCAGCACTGCCCAGCAAGCGGGTGACGCCAAAGTGGCCGAGCTGATTGCCAAGGCCAACGCGATCATCCTGAACCGGTCGGTGGCCGACATCGACGGCAAGGGCAATGACGCCACTGACGCGGTCGCTGTTCTGGGCAAGATGGTCGCGGTGCAGCAGGTGGTCACCAGTGACACAGTCATTGCTTCGATCACCACCTACGCCACCGACGCAGTGGATGGCAGCGCCAGCACCACCGAAATGGATGCCCTGCTGGGCTCCAGCAATTCCGGCCTGCAATACCTGTCGGACAACGCGCCTATCGGCCCGCTGCTGCCTTCGCGCTTTACCGTCACCTCTGACGCCACGGTTCCCTCCGGCAGCACCTACGCAACGGTCAACGAGGGCCGTTCGGACGGCGGCGACAACAGCATCACCTTCACCATCAACCGCGCTGGCGGCGTGGATGGCACGGTGGTGTTGCGCTACGACATTTCGGGCTCGACCACGCTGACTGCCGACCGCTTCGTCGGCGGCAAGCTGCCCAGTGGCCAGGTCACCTTCGGTCCGAGCGAGGCGGTCAAGACCGTCACCCTGACCTTCGCCAACAACACCTCGCGCAACCCCAACGAGGTGATCAACCTCACGGTGTCGGACGTCTACGGCTATTCGCAGTTCTCCGACACCTCGGGCAACTTGCTGGCCACCGGCGGCGCCACCTTCGTGTTGCGCGACGACGACCCGAACACCCCGGTGCTTTCTGGCACCGGTACCTTGCAGGTGGCGGCGGCTACAGCGGCCTCCGCGCCGGTCACCGTCGACTACTACGACAGCAGCGCCACCCTCAACGTCACCGTCACCGCCACCGGCGGCAAGGTTTCGCGCGACGGAACCACCTACCAGGCCACCGACACCTTCTCGGGCACCCTGGCGCAGATCAACGCCCAACTGGCCAAGCTGCAGTACAACGGCACGGCCGGTACGCTCAGTGGTGGCTACACCGTCTCGGTGACGCCCGACGGCCGCAGCGGGGTGACCGGCAGCTACACCGCGCCGATCGTCATTCACAACCCGTCCACGGTCGCAGTGACCGCGGCCACCAGCGTGGTGGCGGCCACCCCCACCGCGCTGCTGCAGTCCATCAGCGTCGCCGACGTCGACTCGTCCACCGTCAGCGTGCGGGTCACCAGCGACAACGGCGCGCTCACGCTGCAGTCGGGCACCGGCGTGTTCGTTTCCACCGTCAGCGGTGGCCTGGTGGTTGAGGGCACGCCCGAAGCCGTCACCCAGGCCCTGCAGGGCCTGTTGTTCCAGGCCAATGCCGGCATCACGGCTGCCTCGCTGCAACTGTCGGTGAGCGACGGCGACGGCATCACCGTCGACCCGACCCGTACCCTGAACGTGACGGTCACCCCGGCCGCCCCGGTGCTGGCGGCGCCCAGCCAGTTCGTGGCGACCAAGGGGCAGCTCCTGGCTCTCGACGGCTTTACCCTGAGCGACGCCGACAGCGGCACCCTCACCGTCACCGTGACGGCCAGCGCCGGCAGCCTGAGCCTGTCCAAGCTCGACGCCGATGTTTCGCTGCGGGCGCAAACCAGCACGAGCATCACCCTCTCCGGCAGCCCGGCCAAGCTGGCGGCGCAGTTGGCCTTGGTCAACTACAGCGCGCCGCTGACCACCGCGACGAGCGCAACCCTTTCGCTGAGCGTCAACGACGGCGGCACCCCGGTCACGCGCAGCATTCCGGTGTCCATCACCGGCAACCCGGCGCCCTCGGCGGGCGGCGACCTGACGGCTGCCGTGCCGGTACTCGAGGACACCCTCACCACGCTGACCCTGCGGCCCACCAACACCGCCGATGACGGCGGGCCGGTGCAGCAGATCCGGATTTTGTCGGTCTCTGGCGGCACCCTCACCGCCGCCGACGGCACCGCCATCACCCTGGGCGATGTGGGCCGCCGGCTCGACCTGATCGACGGCGCGGTCAATTTGAAGTTCACCCCCAGCGCGAACAGCACGACCACGGCCTCCATCCGCTATGTGCTGGTGGATTCGGTCGACGCCTCGCTCAACTCCCCGGCCTCGACCTTCACCGTGCCGATCACCGCGGTGAACGACGCGCCGGTGTTGACGCTGTCGCCAGTGGCCTCGACCTTCATCGAGAACGCCGCCACGCCGATGGCTTTGCTGCCGTCTTTCCTGCTGTCGGACGTGGACAGCACCCAGCTGTCCTCTGCCACCATCCGCATCACCAGCGGCTTCATTCAAGGCGACCTGTTGCAGGTCAATGGCGCCCAAGGTCTGCTCACACCCGACGCCAACGGCCGCCAGGTGGCCACGATCCAGGGCCTCACCGCCAGCTACAACACCAATACCGGCGTGCTCACCTTGACCGGCGACCAGTCGGTCGACGTCTACCGCTCTGTGCTGGCCGGTCTGTCCTACACCCGCAGCGCCGCCACGATGGACGCGCTTGAGTCTGGCAGCCGCGCGCTTGAGGTCACTGTCACCGACAAGGACGGCGCACCTGCCACCCAAGCACGCACCTTCACCGTGCAGGGCGTGAACGACGCGCCGGTCATCACCCCGGCCACCCAGACGCTTAGCTTTGCCGAATCCACCACCGCCATCAAGCTGGCGGCCAGCACCTCGATCGGCGCTGGCATTACTTTGTCGGACGCCGACGGTGCGAGCACCCTGACCGGTGCCACTGCCACCTTCTCCAGCGGCTATCGCGCGGGCGACGACGTCATCAGCCTGAACACCACCAGCGACGCGGTCAAGACGGCCCTGACCGGTTTGACCACCAGCTTTGATGTGGCGACCGGCACCTTCAAGATCACCGGCAGCGCCTCCCTGGCCACTTATCAGACGGTGATGTCGGCGCTGACCTATCAGAACGCCTCGTCCGCACCCGTGGTGGGCGCCCGCCAGATCCAGATCGGCGTCACCGACGCCGGCGGCCTGAGCGGCCAGCAGGCGGTGACCCTCACCCTGAACGTCAGCGGGCTTTATGACGACGCGGCGGTGCTAGACCTCAACGGCACCTCCACCTCGGGCACCGGCAACAGCGCGGTCTCCATCGGCGGCTTGAAGCCGGTCTCGGCAGTGCTCGCGCCGCAGGGCTCGCTCACCGACGTCGATTCGGCCACCGCCACCAGCCTGAAGTTCACCATCAGCCAGCCGACCCAGCCCTCGGGCGTGACGGTCACCGATATCGGCACCCTGTCCCTGAACAGCGCCGGCCTCACGGCCGCGGCCGCGGCAGGCCTGACGACGACTGGTTGGGATGCTGCTACCCGTACGCTCACCATCACCAGCACCTCGGGCACCGCACGTGCGCTGTCGTCTTATGAGTCCGTGCTGCGTGGCGTGGTGTTCTCGTCGGCCGACACCGCCGGTCTGCGCACCGTCACCATCACCGCCGACGTGGGCAGCAGCCCCGTCAGCGCTCAGGTCGACCTCAGCCTGGCCAACTCGCCCTTTGCCGCCGTCAGCGGCACCGTGCTCGAACTCGTGGGCAGCGCCGGCTCCAGCCTGGT
>CANFQF010000079.1 GCA_947449025.1 Comamonadaceae bacterium | reverse complement strand
GCCGTCCTTGGCCTCGTCCGGCTGCACCGCCCCTGGCGGGAGAGGGACGGGCTTGCCATCGCTGCCGACACGCTGGCAATAGCCCAGCTCCAAGCTCAGGGTGTTGATTTCTGCCGCGAGCTTCAGACAGCGGGTGCGCACCTTCTCGTCCTTGATGTCCTTGATGGCCCCGTTGTGGTTGGCCGTGGTGAGGACGTTTTCCAGCTCGGTGATCTTGTTGGTGAGCTGCTTGCGGAGCTTGGACTCCTCCATCCGCGCGTCAACCGCATCTTTCTTGAACTGAAGGTCTCGCATGCCCTGGGCGGCAAACTTGATCATGGCGAACGCGAACTTGGCCTGCACGCTGGCGGTTGGGGTGCGCATGAGGGCGTTGGCAGCGGCAATGTCGTCGTTGATGCGGTCCCAGGTGGCCTGGCGCTCCGCGTCCTTGGGATCCGTGGTGGTGGAGCCGCCGCTGGTCGTGGAGCCACCGCTTGTGGTGGCTCCGCCCGAGCTTGTACTGCTGCCCGAATTTGCGCCACCTCCGGAGCCGCCGGTCAGCCCGGTGAAATTGATCCCACTCAATGGGCTACTGATTGCCGAATTGAACCCACTGAATGGGTTACTGGTTGCCGGAACGGAGGCCATGATTTGCCTTGTGGGAATGTGCGGGGTTGGATAGTGACGAAATGACGTCGTGATGGGGTGGCACTCAAATGCGTGAGGCCATGCGCCCCTTGAGCAAGCGCGAGGCGGGGGTGCCGGCGGATTGACTGGAACTGCTTCCGCCATTACTTCCACCACTTCTTCCGCCACTGCCTTCAGCGCGCTGGGCGCCGGATTGACCAGCCGGTGTATCGCCGAATGCGTCGCCAAATTCGGCGACGGACTGCACGACCCGGGCCAGCCCCGCCTCGTCCTCAGCAGACAAGGGACCGACCGAGCGCCAATAGGCTTGGACCTCTTCGGGGTTGACGCCGAGATTGCGCACCGCCGCGAGGAGAGACTGGTGGCTTGCCTCCGCGCGGTCGAGCATTGCCTGGGCTTGCTGGCGCATCGCTTCTAACTCTTCGAGGGTGTGGGACATGGCGAGCTGTCTGTAACCTGCCTACGGAGGGGGTTCCAGAACGGCGCCCGATTCGAGACTTCCTCCAGCGACACACGGACAGCCATCAGCAGCCGCGCACCGACGCGATCCGGAACCACCCTGTCGGGGTGGTTACTACCGGTCGCAATGAATCACCGCATCGACGGCCCCGTGGCCACCCAGGCTGTGCCCAGCTTGGGCACGGGCCTGTCCGAGTCCCTTCGCAGCCAGGCGGGCCGGCTGCAGGGCGAGTCGGTGACTGTATTGCCTCCTGGCAATTCAGTGCTGGGGGATGCGGCCGAGGAGGTGACCATGCTCTTCGCCGAGAAGGCCGAAAAAGCGCGTCACGAAGACCGGGTGGTGAAGGCCGCGGGTCGACCCTCGCTCACCACCGTAGAACAGATCAGCGCCTACCTGGACGGCGCGCACAAGGACGCGTCCCAGGGCGGCAATGCGGAGGTGCTGGCGCAGCAGGCCCAGCGCCTGCTCGAGGCCGGTGGCGAGAACCTCTACGCGCTGGCGCGTTCGCATCCGCGCTTTCAGCAGCCCACCGAGCAGTTCCTCCTGTTCCAGTACGCCCGGCAATTGGCCGCCGACCAGGGCTTGGGCACGGAGGTGCTGGCGCGCTTCGACGCGGCCATCGCCGACCTCGACCTGCTCTACGGCGACCAGATCCAGACCCACCTGCTCACGATCGAGCCGGCCGCCGCCTACGGCCAGACCGCACAAGAGGTGGGCCAGTTCCAGGGCGCGCTGCGCACGGTGCTGGGCGCGCCCAGCATGGCCCAGGCGCTGCAGCAGGTCTTGCAGCTGGCCGGCCAGACCGGCGAGCGCCTCGACAGTGCGATGAGCAATTTGATGAAGGCCCTGGGCGCCTGCCTGGGCAGCGGCCTGTCGTCGCAGGAGCGTCTGCTTGAGACCGTGGTCTCGGACCTGTTCCACCTCAAGTCCATGAACACCGTGCTCGCGGCTTGCCGTGACCTGGTGGGCAAGCTGCCGCGCCGCGGCCGGTCCGGGGGTGACGCAGCGGAAGAGGAAGAGACGACCGACGACCACACAGGCCGGGGTGCCGGCGGCAGAAGGGGCGGACATGGCCACGAACGTTGAAGCCGACCCTGACCTGCGGGCCTTTGAGCTGTTCAAGGCCTTGGTGGCGATCACTGCCGAGCGTTGGGTGACCAGCGCCAAATTCAGCGGGTTGGCCCACAGCTGGCTGCCCGAGGACATCAGCGCGCAGGTTCGCTTTCTCATCCAGGTCAAGGCCATCTTGCGCGGCATGCCGGTGCAGGCCTTCGCCGATCTCGACGCACGTCAATCGGCGCTGAACGCCTTGCAGGAGGCGCTGGACCAGTTGATCGAGCAAGAAGAACTGCAGGCGCCCGGGGCCGGCGGCGGCGCCTGAGGCCACGCCCAGGCAAGCCCTCAGACCCCAGGACCGACACAAGAAAGACCCCCATGGACTGGATCGCGGACACCCTGGCCGATTTCGGCCGCCAGATCGGTATCGACCAACTGCAGGCCGATAACGAGGGCCGCCTGCGCCTGCAGACCGACGGCGGCAGCCAGCTCGCGGTCGAGCAGGTTCTGCGCGACGGGCAAGACGAGTTGCTGGTGTACTGGACGGTGCCCGTGGGTTACCAGGCCGGTGCCTGGGTGCAGGCCGCATTCGCACGGGCCCACGAAGAGGCGCCCGCACGCTGGCCGGTGCAGGTGGGTCTGCGCAGCGGTGGCCCCGACACGCAGGGTGTCCTGCTGGTCAGAACCCCGGCGCGCGGCTTCACGCCCCAGGCCCTGGGGCAGGTGATGGACCTCCTGCGCCGCTGGCGCGAGACCCTGCGCGCCGTGGCCTGAGCCGGGCGCTACTCGCCAGCACCCTCTCATCGACCTTCCCCAACACGCTCCTCTCCACGCTCCCGTACCCCCTCCCCTAGACCCTCGCCGCGACCCCCACCCTCCGCAATCCCACCCGCAGTCCCGCCCGCAGTCCCACCCGCAGTCAAATGGCCAGCTCACCCGCAGTTCCCACACGCAGCAGTACCCAGGAGGCCCTGCGCTTCCGCTTTGACCGGGGGCTGGACAGTGTCACCCAACAGGACTCGCCGCCGCCGCAGCTGCCCGACGGGCGCGCCACACCGGCGCCCGACATCCGAAGCCAGGCCGCGCTCGAGCGGCTGCTGGGGGCCAACGACCTGAGCCGTCTGGTCGACGCCGCCATCCGGCCGGCCATCGACGACCCCGGTCTGCTGCTGCCCGGCCGGTTCGCCGACGCCCTGCAGATGGCGCAGGCCAGCCTGCGGCGCAGCCTGGCCGGACGACGCACCGACGGCGGGCGGCGTGAGCGGCGCCTGCGCCAGGCGGTCAGCGTGCTCGAGGAGCAAGAGGCATTACTGGCCCTGCTCTGGACCTACCGCCATGCGCTCTACCAGGGCTGAACCATGCGAAGCGAAGAACGCCAGGCCCTTTCACTGCTTGCCCACCTGCTGATGCAAAACGGCTTGGCGGCCAAGTCGGTCGCCTTGCTCGAGGGGCTGGACGTGGTCCAGCCCAATCAACCCATCACCCTGCGCTCACTGGCGGTCGCTCAGCTGCGCAGCAGCCAGCCGGCCGAGGCCCTGCAGACGCTGGACCGGCTCGCCCTGCTGGGCGACACGCTGCCGGTGCTGGGCCTGCTGCGCGCGCAGGGCCTGCTCGCTGCCGGGCGCAAGGAAGAAGCACAGGTCGAAATGGCGCAGTTCCTTGCGCGGCGCCAGGAGGAGCAAACATGAACAAATTCAACGACCAGCTGCAAAGGCTGGTGCTGCTAGCGACCAGCCGCAACGACATCGTGCTGGCGGTGATGCTGGTGGCCATCACCTTCATGATGATTCTGCCGCTGCCCACTTGGCTGGTGGACGTGCTGGTGGGCGTGAACATGACCGCCGCCGCCTTGCTGCTGATGGTGGCGATGTACCTGCCCTCGCCTCTGGCTTTTTCGAGCTTTCCCTCGGTGCTGCTGGTGACGACCCTGTTCCGCCTGGGCATCTCGATTGCGACCACCCGCCTCATTTTGCTCAACGGCGACGCCGGTCACATCATCGAGACCTTCGGCAATTTCGTGGTCGGCGGCAACCTGGTGGTGGGCCTGGTGGTGTTCCTCATTCTCACCATCGTGCAGTTTGTGGTTATCACCAAGGGCGCCGAACGAGTGGCCGAGGTGGCGGCCCGCTTTTCGCTAGACGCGATGCCTGGCAAGCAGATGTCGATCGACGGCGACATGCGCGCCGGCACCATCGACATGAACGAGGCCAAGCGCCGCCGCTCCATCGTGGAGAAGGAGAGCCAGTTGTACGGCGCAATGGACGGCGCGATGAAGTTCGTCAAGGGCGACGCGATCGCCGGCCTCATCATCGTGGCGGTCAACCTGCTGGGCGGCATTCTGATCGGGACCATGCAAAAGGGCATGAGCGCCGGCCAGGCGGTCAAGACCTACTCCATCCTCACCATCGGCGACGGCCTGGTGGCGCAGATTCCGGCGCTGTTCATTTCGATCTGCGCCGGCATGATCGTGACCCGGGTGCAGTCGGAAGAAGGCGGCCCTTCCAACGTCGGCAAGGACATTGGCGCGCAGTTGCTGGCGCAGCCCCGCGCCCTGATCATTGCCTCGGTCGTGGCCATGGGCATGGGACTGATCCCCGGCATGCCCATACTGACCTTCGCGGCGCTGGCCCTCATCCTCGGTGGCGTGGGGGCCACCCTGCTGCGCGGCACCCGCAGGACGGTAGACGCCCGCACTGGCGTGGTCACCGAAGTGCCGGCGCTCAAGGCCGCCAGCGACACCGGCCAGGCGAGCAAGGACGACAGCAGCGAGTTCTCGCCCACGGTGCCCCTGCTGATGGATGTGGCCAGCCACCTCAAGGACAGCTTCAGCGCGCAGGCGCTCAACGACGAGCTGATGAAAATCCGCCGCGCGCTGTACTACGACTTGGGTGTTCCTTTCCCCGGCATCCAGCTTCGCTTCAACGAGGCGCTGCCGCGTGAGACCTACGCCATCTTGCTGTCGGAAGTGCCGGTGGCGCAGGGCAAGCTGCGGCCGGGGTTTGTGCTGGTGCGGGAGAAGGAGGAGAACCTCACCGCCATGCGTGTGCCGTTCGAAAAAGACGCGCCCTTTCTTCCGAACATTCCCACGCTGTGGACCCCGACCGAGCTGAAGGAAACCCTGGACCAGGCCCGTATTCCCAGCATGGATGCCAACCAGGTGCTGGCCTATCACCTGGCCTTCGTGCTCAAAAAGCACTCGGCCGACTTTCTGGGTATCCAGGAGACCAAGTTCCTCATGTCGTCGATGGAGGCGCGCTTTCCCGACCTGGTGCGCGAGGCCACCCGGGTACTGCCGATCCAGAAGATCGCGGAAATTTTGCAGCGTCTGGTGTCGGAAGATATTTCAGTGCGCAACCTGCGGGCGGTGCTCGAGTCGCTCATCGAGTGGGGGCAGAAAGAGAAAGACTCGGTGCTGCTCACCGAGTACGTGCGCTCGACCCTCAAGCGCCACATCAGCCACAAGTTTTCGAGTGGCCAGAACATGCTGCCGGCCTATCTGCTCGCGCCAGCGGTCGAAGAGACCTTGCGCGGAGCGATCCGGCAAACCAGCGCGGGCAGCTACTTGGCGCTGGACCCGCAAACCGCCAAGCGTCTGGTCGAGCGCATCAAGCAAACAGTGGGTGAGCGCGGCGGCGGGGTGCAAAAGCCGGTGCTGCTGACCAGCATGGACATACGCCGCTACCTGCGCAAGCTGATTGAGCAGGAGCTCTACGACCTGCCGGTGCTGAGCTACCAGGAGCTCACCACCGACATCAACATCCAGCCCCTGGTGCGGGTAGAGCTATGAGCTCAGGCCACCGCCTCTTCGACGCTTTCGGTGATCGGGAAGAGCGAGAGAAAGCCGCTCATCTCGAACAGGTCGCGCACGCTTTCGCGCAGTCGCGCGAGCACCAAACGGCCACCGGCACCGCGCAGGCGCTTGCCGGTCATGAGGATGACGCGCAGGCCAGCGGAGCTCACGTAATCAAGGTCGGCCAGGTCCAGCACGATGCCGGTGCAACCGCCGTCGAGCTTTTCCACCAGCAGCGCCTCGAGGTCGCCCGAGGTGGCGTTGTCGAGCCGGCCAACGGGACGGAACACTTGCATAGGGCCGCGTGACTCATGGTGGACAATCATGAAACCTCCTGGTTACTATTGAAATTCAATTTAAACACAAATAATGCATCGTGACCGCATGTTGGAGCTGCGAGTGCTTACCGGCACCCATGCCGGCGCGCGCGTCTTGCTGCCCGACACGCCCCAACAGCTCGGCAGCGACCCGTCCTGCGACCTCGTCCTGAGCGACGAGGGCCTGCTGGCCCGGCACGCGGCGATCGAGGCCCAGGAGGACGGCACAGTGGTCCTGCGCTGGCTCTCGGATCCGCCGCGCGAACTCGTCCTGTCCCCGGGCGAGGCGGTCGACCTGGGCCCGGTGCGCATCGCCATTGAAGAGGCCGACAGCCCTTGGCGCGAAGATGTCCCGCTACGCGAACCCGATGCCATGGCCGAAATCGGAGACCTGGCGCCCGGTGCCGGCGACACCGACCCGGAGCGGGCCGCCCGCCGGAACGCGCGCAAGGGGGCCAATCCCGCGGCCGGTGCTGCTGCAGGCACAGGCGTCGGTGGAAGCGCCAGCTGGCTCGCCGATCAGCTTACCCGCGCCGGGCCTGCGCTGGTCTGGGTGCTGGCCGCTCTGGGCGGGCTCGGTTTGCTTGCAACGCTGCTGATCAACGCAGGGGGGCTTGCCACCACGGGCGCTTCTCCCAGCATCACCTCAGGCATCACCCCGGGCACCACGCCGACGGACCCCTCCGCCTCCGCCGGAGCAGCACCAGGCCGGCCAACCTCACCCACGGCAGAGGCCATGGCCCAGGCCAGCGCAGTGATCGAGCCGTTGGGCCTGGGCAAGCGCGTCCGTATCGAGCCCGACCGACTGGCCGGCCTGCGGGTGCGGGCCGCATTCCTGGATGAGGGGCAGGTCCAGTCCCTGCGCGAGGCCCTGGCCCGGCTTCCTACGCCACCCCGGCTACAAGTCATGAATGCGGGCCAGATCCAGTCCCAGCTCGATGAGGCCTTGATCACCCAGGACACCGGGACCGCGACGCAACTCGAGGCCGTCCCCACCGGTGAGGGCCGGTACCGAATTCAGGGGCGGGTTGCCAGCCCCGGGCAGCGCGAGGCGCTGATGGCCTTGCTGGCGCGGGCTGCGCCCCTGGCCCAGGGCCTGGAGAGCGCGCTGCGCACCGGCGAGGATGAAGCCCAGGCGCTGCTGCAGGCCATGAAGGAGCTCGGTCTCGCCGAGGTGGACGGCGAATGGACAGGCACCCGGCTGGAAGCACGGGTGCGCATTCAACAGGCGGCGCTACCGCGGTGGGAGCGCGCCCTGGCGGGCCTGGCCACACAACACCCCGTGCCGTTTCGCGTGTCCATCACCCGACTCATCGCGCCAACGGTAACGGCCCTGCCCTTCGCGTTACGAAGCGTCGTGGGCGGCACCATGCCCTTCGTCACCCTCGGTGACGGTCGCCGTCTGACGGTCGACGGGCAGGTCGACGGTTGGCGGCTGCTGGCCATCCGCCCCGAAGCCGTTGTGTTTGAAAACGCCGAAGGCGCACGAATCACTCTTGAAAGGTAGTCATGAGAGAGTTTGCTGCAACAACACCGTTCAGCCCGCTGGAGGCCCGGCTTCTGGGCACCGAGAGCGAGGGGGTTCGGGCGCATCTGGCCCAGGAGCTCTCCGCGCAGCGCGAGGCGCTGGGCCGCCAGATCGCCGCCAAGTCCTTCGATCGCGACACTTATCCGCTGGCCGAGGCCTATGAAAAGGCCCTGCAGTCCGCCCTGGTCTTTTTGTCCCGCATCCCCGCGCGCCCATGAGGGCGTGAAACCAAGCCCTGATCACAACGGAGTCACTCCATGGCAACCACCTACATCGGACAAGCGTACCAAGAGACCAAGAAGTTCATTAATGACGCAGAAACGGCCATCAGTCAGAAGATCAGCGACATCTCCGCCTCCACGGTACAGCCCTCCCAGGCCACGCTGCTGAGCCTTCAGTACGAGATGCAGTTGTTCTCCTTCTTCGCCGAATTCATCTCGACCTTCGAGAAGAAAATCTCCGAAGCCTTCCAAGGCATCGTGCGCAACTTCTGACGCCAGCAGGCGCCAGACGCATCGCGGCAAGCCGGTGCCCCTGTGATGGTCTCGCCGGTCTTCCGCGCCGAGCTGTGCAGCCGAAGCGCGGAGTTCGGCCCGATGGCCCGCGCCCTGCACGCCTGGCTGCAAGACCATGGCGCACCCCCGGGCGCCATCCGCGACGCCACCCTCATCCTGGACGAACTGTTCACCAACATCGTGCTGCACGGCTACCAGGGCCGGCCCGATGGTTGGGTGGAGGTGCTGGCCGAGGTCCGAGGCGCCTCACTGTTTCTGACCTTGCGTGACCGCGCACCCGCCTTCGACCCGCGACGCGGGCCCAACCCCGACCGCAGCAGCCCGCTGGAAGAGCGCCCGGTGGGTGGGCTGGGCCTGATGTTCGTGCAGCGGCTCTCGGATGTGTTCGACTACCGGCGCATTCCGGAGTCGGCTGGGGGCGGCATCAACGAGGTAAGGATCACCCGCTACCTCGCACGGCCAGCCAGCTGATCTCGCCGCAAGGCGCAGCGCACTGCAGGCAGGTGCTCACCCCTACGGGGGAGGTGCTCAAACCCGGGTATGCATCCGTCGGGGTGGCGTCGCGGGGCTGCCTTCCAGTGGCAGCGCTTCCTTGGCCGACGCAGCGAGGAGATCGGCCCAGGTCATCGCACGGCCGATCAGCGCCTCCACCACCGGGAGCGTTTGCGCAGGCGGTACAGAGGGCAGGTGCAGTGCCTGCTGAACACAGACCCGGCCCTGCGGGTCCACCGCCATGCTGGCACCTGGTACTGACCCGCCTAAGTGATGGGTTTGCATCAAGGACGCCCAGGCGGCGGAACCGATGCGGGCCAGTTGCGCAGGAACGGTGACCGGGCAACTCAGGAAGAGCGTGTCACGGGCCGCATCGAGAACCAGGCTCACACGCCAGCGCCGGGCGATGAGCAGCATGCAGGTCCCCTGCGCGTCGAGGCAGAGCGAGGGAAGGCCGATCTGGTCACCGAGGTGGCGGACCAAGGCATTGGCCTGGTCGGCAGCGGACGATGCAAGCATGGAAATGAATCCTCCTAGGGGGACAGAACCACGCGCCGCACGCTTCGCATTCCGCCGACTGCTAGCGGAAACTGCTTGCGTCGAATGCTTTCGGTGGCTCAGTCGGGCTTGGGAGGCCGGGGGACGGCAGCCAAGCCCTCGCGCACCGAGGGATAGCGCAGAAGAACCCGAAGTTCGCTCTTGAGACGTTGGTTGTCAAGCCTGCGCGATTCACTCATGAAGCTCAGCAGCATGAGCGGCAGCTGCTCGCGCGCTGCGTCACGCGGCACGCGTGGCGGACGGGGCAGGCCGTACAGATCGGCAGCGAAGTCGAAGTAAGCCCCCATCAGCATTTCGCTGTCGTCGCTGGCGTGAATGGCCCGCTGCGGCTTGCCGCGCCAGAGCGCTGCAACGATCACGCGAGCGAGGTCGTCCGCATGCACGTGGTTGGTGTAGACATCATCCTCAGGCCGCAGCACCGGCGTGCCGCGCAGAAGACGATCACGCGGGGTGCCGCCGGGTCGATCGGGTGCGTAGATGCCGGGAATGCGCAGCAGGCTCACCCGGGCACCGGTGGCACGGCCGAAGTGACGCATGATGCGCTCGGCGTCCACCCGGCGCTGGGCGCGCGGGGTCGAGGGCGCCACGGGCCGCGCCTCGGTGATGCGCGCGCCGGCACAGTCGCCATAAACGCCGCTGGTGGAGCCGTAGGCCAGTGAACGCGGCGGTGTCCGCATGCGCAGTGCGCGGGCCAGAGCCAGCGAGCGCGGATCGCGCCACCACTGCACCTGTCCATCAGAGGGCGGCGGCGCCAGGTGCACCACCCGTGTCGCCAGCCCCGCCAGCCGGGACAGCGAGGCCGGGTCATCGAGGTTGCCCACCAAGGGCGTGATGCCGCTGGCGCGCAGCGAAGGCATGCGGGCTGGCGTGGAGGTCAGGGCCAGCAAGCGAGGGCGCGAGTTGCCTGCGCGGGGCAAAGCGGTGACAGGGCCGCCGGCGACAGCGCTTGCAGCAGCGGCCGGCTTGGCGCGGTCCGCTGCGAGCGCGGCGCCACCGAGGACGCCCGCCACGCGCATCCCGACGTCGCCGCAGCCGACGATGAGGACGCGTTCGCGCCGGAAGCGGGCCGGCAGTGCGCCGAGGGGGCTCTGGTTTGAGGGCAAAATCGTGTGGATTCGCGATAGAAGTCCCAAGGATAACCAAGATGACTAGTCACATTGCTGCCGGCACGACCTTCCAGGTCACCGTGCAGCCCAGCGGCCGCCAGTTCGGCGTGGAGTCCGGCGAGACGGTGCTGGCAGCGGCCATCCGCCAGGGCATCGGCCTGCCCTATGGCTGCAAGGACGGCGCCTGCGGCTCTTGCAAGTGCAAGAAGCTCGAGGGCCAGGTCCAGCATGGGCCGCACCAGGCCAAGGCGCTGAGCGACGACGAAGAAGCCGCCGGCTTCATCCTGGCTTGCAGCGCCACCCCCGGGTCCGATCTGGTTCTGGAGTCACGCCAGGTCACCGACGAGAGCGCCTTCCCGGTGCGCAAGATGCCTGTGCGGGTGCAGTCCCTCGAGCGCCTGGCCCCCGACGTGATGGTGCTGCGCCTGCAATTGCCCGCCAACGATCCGATGCGCTATCACGCAGGCCAGTATGTGGAATTCATTCTGCGCGATGGCGCACGCCGCAGCTACTCGATGGCCAATGCGCCGCACCTGCTGGTGCGCGAAGAGGGCGGGGTCACCAGCGGGCCCAGCGTCGAACTGCATGTTCGGCATATGGCCGGCGGGCGCTTCACCGACCATGTGTTCGGGGCCATGAAAGAAAAGGAAATCCTGCGGGCCGAGGGTCCCTTCGGCAGCTTCTTCCTGCGCGAGGACACCCAAAAGCCCATCGTCTTCCTGGCCTCGGGCACCGGCTTCGCGCCGATCAAAGCCATCCTCGAGCACATGCAGTTCAAGGGCATTGACCGCCCCGCCGTGCTTTACTGGGGCGGCCGCCGCCCCGCCGACCTCTACATGGACAGCTGGGTGCGCGCGCAGTGCGCCCTGATGCCGCACCTGCGCTATGTACCCGTGATCTCCAACGCCCTGCCCGAGGACCACTGGACCGGCCGCACCGGCTTTGTCCACCAGGCGGTGCTGGAAGACACACCCGACCTATCGGGCCACGAGGTGTACGCCTGCGGCGCGCCGATCGTGGTCGAGTCCGCGCAAAAAGACTATGTCCAGCGCGCCGGCCTGCCCAGCGAGGCCTTCTTCGCCGACTCATTCACCTCTGAAGCAGACAAGCACGCGGGCTGATCCCGCAGCAGGCCATGATGAAGATGAACAACACCCGCACCCCCTCCTCTACGGTCACGTCCACCCTCCGCCGTCGCCGCCTGCTGGCGGCCGGTGCACTGGCATCTCTGGCCGCATCGGTCCCCATGGGCGAGGCCCTGGCCCAAGGGGCGCCGCCGCCCGCAGCCGGCACGCGCCCGATCCGGCTGATCGTTCCTTATGCCGCCGGCGGCCCGATCGACGTCACAGCACGGCTGCTGGCCGAGAAGGTCAAGGACACGCTGGGCACCGTGATCATCGACAACAAACCCGGCGCGGGTGGCAACCTCGGCGCCGACCTCGTGGCCAAGGCTGCACCCGACGGCCTGACGATCGGCATTTCGGCGGTGGCCACGCACGCGATCAACCCCTGGCTCTTCTCGAAGATGCCCTATGACGCCGACCGCGACTTCGCCGCCATCACCCAGATGCTGCGCGTGCCCAACGTGCTGGTGATGAACACCGACACCGCCGCACGCCTGAAGATCAACACCCTGGCCGACCTGATCGCCTATGCCAAGGCCAACCCCGGGCGCCTCAACTACGCCAGCGGCGGAAACGGCAGCGCCGGCCACCTGGCGGGCGAGCTGTTGAACCGTGACGCCGGCATCACGTCGGTGCACGTTCCCTTCAACGGTGGCAACCCGGCCCAGCTCGCGCTGCTCTCGGGCCAGGTCGACTTCAACTTCGACAACCTGGCCACTGCCGCCCCCAATATCCGCGCCGGCAAGCTCAAGGCGCTGGCCGTCACCACCTTGCAGCGCTCGCCGTATTTGCCTGAGGTGCCCCCGGTGGCCGACACGCTCAAGGGCTTTGCCATCGACACCTGGTGGGGCCTCGTGGCCCCGGCGGGCACAGCGCGCGAGACGGTGCAGCGCCTGAACCAGGCCTTCACCGCCGCCCTCCAGTCGGCCGATACCCGCACCCGCTTCGGGCAGTTGTTCGCTGAGCCGGTGTCCACCAGCCCGGAGGAGTTCGCCACCTTCATGCGCGCAGAACTCGCCAAATACGAGCGGGTGGTCAAGGCCTCGGGCGCCAAGGTCGACTGAGCAGACGCGGGTACAACGCGGGTACAACGCGGGAACGAGCCGGGAACGAGCCGGGAACGAGCCGGGAACGACACGGGAACATGGCGTACGCGCTGCGCGCCACATGCGACGCCCGCCGCACCCCGGCTTCCTACGGGCGACGGGCCTTCACGACTACAAGCCGGCAGAGGATGTCTGCCTAGATTCGTGTCTTCCGCGACACACGAAGAAAGGCTTGCCATGTACTCCCCTCTCTCTTTCCCTGGCGGCCGGATCCGCCCGGTCCTGCTGTCCTTGAGCCTCGCCGCCATCGGCTTGACTGCAGCAGGCTCGGCACTGGCAGACAGCGCTACCGGCCTGCACGCCCAAGCCATCGACCCCTACGCCGCCTCGCCTTCGGGCGATGTCTCCCCTGGCACGCCGGGGGTCAGCCCTTACGGCGGCCGCACCGGCCTGCGTGAGAACCGCAGCAGCGGCGCAGGAATGACCGATACACACAGCAGCGGCGCCAATGCCGACGCTTGGTCGACAGGCACCGGCCGTACCTCGATGGGGCTGAACCTGGGCCAGTCGCAGTTTGATGCAGCCTGCGACCCAGGCTTTGCCTGCGACGACAAGGACACCTATGTCGCGCTGACCGCCCGCAACATGGTGACGCCAACGGTCGGTGGCGAAATCGGCCTGGTGCACATGGGCCGTATGGTCCGCGGCGGCGGCCACACCTGGGCCAGCGGTCTGAACTTCAGCCTGGTGGGACAGACGCCCTCGCTGACCGGGGGCACGGGCGGCGTCGGCGGACTGTCTGCCTTCGGAAAAATCGGCGGACTCTGGGGCCGCACCCACACCAACGTCGCGGCAGGTTCCACCCTCGCAGAGGGCACTCAAACCGGTTTCGGCTTATCGCTGGGCGCCGGCCTGAGCTGGGACTTCAGCGAACGGACCTCGGCGGTGCTGGAATGGGACCGCTACTCCTTCCACTTCGCCAGCGGGCAGGACCCGGTCAACACCGCGAGCATCGGGCTGCAGTGGCGGTATTGAGTCACTCGCCGAGGTAGGCCGCACGGACCTTGGGGTCGTCCAGCATCTGCCGGGCGGCCCCGTTCATCGTGATGAGCCCGGACTCCATCACATAACCGCGGTCGGCAATTTGCAGCGCACGGCTGGCGTTTTGCTCGACGAGCAGCACGGTCACGCCTTGCGCATGAACCTCTTGCACCACCTCGAAGATCTTGTCGACCATGATGGGCGACAAGCCCATGGAGGGTTCGTCGAGCAGCAGCACCCGGGGCCGGCTCATCAGGGCGCGGCCCATGGCCAGCATCTGCTGCTCGCCTCCCGACAGGGTGCCGGCGAGTTGGTCGCGGCGCTCGGCCAGGCGAGGGAAGGTGGTGAAGACCTTGTCGATGTCCTGCGCGATGCCGGCCTTGTCCTTGCGGATGTAGGCGCCCATTTGCAGGTTTTCGGTGATGGTCATGCGGGTAAAGACGCCACGGCCCTCGGGCACCATGGCCAGGCCTTTGGTCACCAGGTCCCAGGCGCCCTGACCGCGAATGCTCTGGCCCAAATATTCGATGTCACCGCCCGCCAGGGCCAAGGTGCCGGTGATGGCCTTCATGGTGGTGGTCTTGCCAGCGCCGTTGGAGCCGATCAGAGAAACCAGCTCGCCCTCGCGGACCTCAAAGTCCACACCCTTGACCGCCTGGATGCCGCCGTAGGCGACCTGCAGGCCCGTGACTTTCAAAAGCACGTTTGTCATCTCAATGCCCTCCCTGCGCGGGCGCGGCGAGCGGCTGGGCCGCATGCGACTGGCCCAGGTAGGCCTCGATCACCTGCTCACTGCGCTGGACTTCGGCCGGTGTACCCTGGGCAATGGTCTTGCCGTAGTCGAGCACCGTGACCCGGTCGCACAGACCCATGACCAGCTTGACGTCGTGCTCGATCAGCAAGATGGTGCGGTTGTCGTTGCGGATGCGGTCGATCAGCTCGCGCAGCTGCACCTTCTCGGTGGCGTTCATGCCTGCGGCCGGCTCGTCCAGAGCGATCAGCTGCGGGTCGGTGGCCAGGGCGCGGGCGATCTCCAGCCGGCGCTGGTCACCATAGGACAGGGTGCGGGCCTTGAAGTCGGCGTAGCGGCCGATGCCCACGTAGTCCAGCAGTTCCTGGGCGCGGTCGGCGATGGCCTTCTCTTCGGTGCGGAAGGCCGCGGTGCGCAAGATGGCGCCCACCACGCCGGAACCGGTGCGAATATGCCGCCCCACCATCACGTTCTCCAGCGCGGTCATGTCGGCAAAGAGGCGGATGTTCTGGAAGGTGCGCGCGATGCCGGCCTTAGCCACCTCGTGGACCGCGCTGGGCTGGTAGGGCTTGCCGGCCAGCTCGAAGCTGCCGCTGTCTGGCGTGTACAGACCGGTGATCACATTGAAGAAGGTGGTCTTGCCGGCGCCATTGGGGCCGATCAGGCCATAGACCTGCCCGCGCTCGATGGAAACCCCCACCTCGGAGAGGGCCTGGAGGCCGCCAAAACGCTTGGAAACGCCGGCGACGCGAAGGACGATGTCTGCCATGGTGCTTTCCTTCAGGCCGACTTTTGCAGCGACTTGCCATGGTCCGGCGAGGGCCACAGGCCGCGCGGACGCAGCAGCATCACGATGATCATGGCCAGCGCGATCAGCAACTGGCGCAAGATCGAGGCGTCGAGGCGGCCACCAGTGGCCGCCTGCAGGTCGAGCAGGCCCGAGACCCACCGCAGCACCTCAGGCAGGGCCGACAGCAGCACCGCGCCCAGGATCACGCCGGGCAGGTGGCCGATGCCGCCGAGCACCACCATCGCGACGATCATCACCGACTCCATGAGGCTGAAGGACTCGGGCGAGACAAAGCCCTGGAAGGCAGCGAACATGGCGCCAGAGACGCCGCCGAAGGTAGCGCCCATGCCGAAGGCCAGCAGCTTCAAGTTGACGGTGTT
>CANFQF010000078.1 GCA_947449025.1 Comamonadaceae bacterium | reverse complement strand
GGAAATTCCTGCGCCCTGCCCGGTGCCAGGCCCCACTTGTTTTCCATCGGCTCGCTGGGCTGCACATACCAGTACAGCGCCACAAAGATACCCACCACGGGAACCCAAACGATCAGTTGCCACCAGCCGCTGCGTCCGATGTCGTGCAGGCGGCGCGTGGTCACGCCCAGGGTGGGCAGGATCAGGGCCAGGGTCACCAGGCCGCTGAAGCCCTCGCCCACGATGGCCTCAGCCAGAGTGACCGCCAGCACGCAAAACAACATGAACCACCAGAACTGGGAGCGACTGGCGCGCCCCCGGAAAACGGCGTACTGGGTCAGGGCAGATTGGATCGCGTCGACAAAACTCATGTGCTGGATTGTCGGGCCAAGCGGGTAACCCATGCCGCCGTGGCCCCATCGAGCCCCGCAATTTCGCCGCTGGACAGGCGCGCATTGATGTCTTGCGCCAACACCTTGCCCAGTTCCACCCCCCACTGGTCGAAGCTGTTGATGCCCCACATCGCGCCCGAGCAGAACACCCGGTGCTCCTGCAAGGCGATGAGCGCGCCCAGGCTGGTAGGCTCCAGGCGCTGGAGCAGCAGCAAGGTGCTGGGGCGGTTGCCCGGAAAGTCGCGATGGCCGCCCGGGTCCGACCGGCCCTGCATCAACGCCTGCGCCTGAGCCAGCACATTGGCCAGCAGAGCCTGCTGGTGACCCGGTAGCTGGTGGGCCGCCTCGGCCACAGCGACGAACTCCACCGGGACCACATCGCTGCCCTGGTGAATCATTTGGAAAAAAGCATGCTGGCCATTGGTGCCTGGCTCGCCCCAGAGCACCGGCGAGGTGGCATAGGGCAAGAGGCGGCCCTGGCGGTCCACCCGCTTGCCATTGCTCTCCATCTCGAGCTGCTGCAGGTAGGCCGGCAGGCGACGCAGTCCGCTGTGATACGGCGCCAGGCCGCGGCTGGTGAAGCGGTGGAAGTTGCGATACCAGAGGTCGACCAGGGCCAGACGCACCGGCAGATTGCGCGCGAGGGGCGCGGTGGCGAAATGTGCGTCCATCGCGTGCGCGCCGGCCAGCAGGGCGCGGAAGTTCTCCGCCCCGACGGCGATCGCCAAGGGCAGACCGATGGCCGACCACAGCGAGTAGCGCCCGCCGACCCAGTCCCAGAAACCGAAGGTGGTGGTGATGCCGAACTCGCGCGCAGCGGCCACGTTGGTGGTGAGCGCCGCGAAGTGGCGCGCGGTGTCTCGGCCGCCCTGGGCCAGAAACCAGTCACGCGCCGAGCGCGCGTTCATCATCGTCTCTAGCGTGGTGAAGGTTTTGGAGGCGATGAGAAACAGCGTGCGCTGCGGATCCAGCCCCTGCAGCACGCCATCCAGCTCGTGGCCGTCGACGTTGGAGACGAAATGCAGGCGCAGCCCAGGCTTGGCAAAGGCCGCCAGCGCCAGGGTCGCCATTTGCGGGCCGAGGTCGGAGCCACCAATCCCGATATTGACCACATCGGTGATCGAAGCATCGACACGCACCGCCTCGGCATAGGCCAGCATGGCATCCAGGGTGTCGGCCACCTGGGCGCGCTCGGCCGCCAGGGCCTCCATCCCCGAGGGCGCCCAGGCAGGCGCCAGGCTCGCTTCGGAACCGGGATAGCGCAGCAGCCAGTGCATGACCGCCCGCCCCTCGGTGCCATTGACCTGTGCGCCGGCGAACATCGCGTCGCGCTGCTCGGCGAGGCGGCACTGCGTGGCCAGTTGCAGCAGCAAGTCCTCGGTCTTGGCGTCGATCAGATTACGCGAGAGGTCGGCAAAAAGATGCGGTGCGTCCTGGCTCAAGGCCTCGAAGCGGCCTGCATCCTGCGCAAAGGCCTGTCGCAGGTCTAGGCTGCGACCTCCGCCGTCAAAGTGCGCCTGCAGCGCGCCCCAGGCGGGTACCTCATCGCAACGCGGGAAGGCGGGAAAGTCGGCCGGTCGGTGCATGGCATGCGGCCTCAGGCGGCCTTGATCAGCGCCTCGAGCTTGATCGCGTCCGCAGCGAAGGCCCGGATGCCCTCGGCCAGCTTCTCGGTGGCCATCGCGTCTTCGTTAAGCGCATAGCGGAAGCTGGACTCGGCGTAGCGCACCTCGGGAATGTCCATCGCCCTGGCCGCCACCGGGTCGAGGGCGCGGGTGAGCGGTGCGTCACCGGCGGCCAGCTGCGCGAGCAGCTCGGGGCTGATGGTCAGCAGGTCACAACCGGCCAAGGCCACGATCTGACCGAGGTTGCGAAAACTCGCGCCCATCACCTCGGTCGAGATGCCATAGCGCTTGTAGTACTGGTAGATCTGGCGCACCGAGCGCACGCCGGGGTCATTTGCGCCAGAGCTGGCGGCCTCGTCCCAGGCGCTGCCGGCGGACTTCTTGTACCAGTCGTAGATACGACCGACGAAGGGCGAAATAAGCTGCACCCGAGCCTGGCCGCAGGCCACCGCCTGGCAAAAGGAAAACAGCAGCGTGAGGTTGGTGCGGATACCGCGTTGCTCCAGTTCCGCCGCGGCTTGGATGCCCTCCCAGGTCGAGGCGATCTTGATCAGGATGCGCTCGCGCTCCACGCCTTCGGCCTTGTACAGCGTCATGATGCGCTCGGCCCGCGCCACCGTGGCCGCAGTGTCAAAGCTCAGGCGGGCGTCGACCTCGGTCGAGACCCGACCTGGCACATGCTGCAGGATCTCGACGCCAAAGCGCACCAGCAGCCGATCGACGATGTCGTCCATCGCCCGATGGCGATGCCGCTCCACCGTCTGCGCCAACAGCGGCGCGTACTCGGCTTTTTGCACCGCCTTGAGGATGAGGGAAGGGTTGGTGGTGGCGTCGCGCGGCTGGAACTGGGCCAGTTGCATGAAGTCGCCGGTGTCGGCCACCACGGTGGTGAACTGCTTGAGCGCGTCGAGTTGGTTCATGCGCCGATTATCGGTGCGCACCGCCTGCCGCGGCGGGTTCAGGCCGGGTGACGAGCGCGTTTCAGTCCGGTAGCACGCTGACACCCACGCCGGTCAGCGACAGACCCACCTCAGCGCCCAGCGCCCAGTCGGCGGCCGGGTCGAACGAGAGCACGAAGACCGGGCCGAGCGCGGTGTCAAAAGTCAGTTCGTAGCCACTGCCGAGATAGGCGATCTTGATCAGTCGCCCCGCCAGGCCCTGACCGGCAGGGCCCAGGCGCCAGGCCTCGGGCCGCACCGCTACCTGGGCGGGGCCGGGCCGCACCGGCTGGCGCGGGGTGAGGGCCAGCGGCCCCATCTGCACCCGGCCGTCCTCGCCCGCCGAGGCCGGGAAGAGCCGGGCCTCGCCCATGAAGCCGGCGACGAATTCCGATTGCGGCTGCTCGTAGAGCGCGCGCGGACTGCCCACCTGGGCGATGACGCCCCGGTTCATGACGATGATGTGATCGCTGACCGCCAAGGCCTCGCTCTGGTCGTGTGTGACATAGGCCACGGTGAGCTGCAGCCGCTGCTGCAGGCTGCGGATTTCTTCGCGCATCTCGCGCCGCAGCCGCGCGTCGAGGTTGGACAGGGGCTCGTCGAACAGCAGCACGGCGGGCTCGAGCACCAGAGCGCGGGCCAGGGCTACGCGCTGCTGCTGCCCGCCCGAGAGCTCGGATGGCAAACGGGCGTCCATGCCCACCAGCCCCACGCCCTCGAGCGCCGCCGTCGCCTTGGCGCGCGCCGCCTCGTTGGCCATGCCGGACATGCGCAGGCCATACATCACGTTGGCCAGGACATCCATGTGCGGAAACAGCGCGTAGTTCTGAAACACCAGGCTCACATTGCGCTGGGCGGGGCCCAGGGCGGTGACGTCCTGGCCTGCAATAAGGATCTGGCCACCCGAGGGGGACTCCAGGCCCGCGATCATGCGCAAGATGGTGGTCTTGCCGCAGCCCGAGGGGCCCAGCAGCGTGGTCAGCGTGCCGCGCGGCACGCTGAAGCTGACCCGGTCGACCGCCAGGGGCGTGGCCGGGTCAGTGCCATAGCGCTTGGAGACTTGGCGGAATTCGATGCCGGGGGCGGTGGGGCTCATGGGTCAGGCGCTCGTGGAGGGAAGAGCCGCGGCAGTGCGGTCAGCAGGCAAGGCAGCGGCGCGACGGCCCAAACGGCGCTGGCCGACCAGCCATTGAATCAGCGCAATGGCCAGGGACATCAGCAGGATCAGCACCGTGCAGTAAGCCAGGGCGACGCCGTAGTCGCCATTGCCCACTCGGCCGATGATGTAGGTGGTGGCCAGTTCGTTTTCGGCGGTGACCAGAAAGATCACCGCGCTCACCGTGGTGATCGCGCGCACGAAGCTGTAGATCAAGGCCGCCACCAGGGCGGGCTTGAGCAGCGGCAGCACCACGTAGCGCAGGGTGCGCAGGCTGCCGGCACGCAGCATGAGTGAGGCCTCGTCGAGCGATCGATCGAGTTGCTTGAAAGCGGCAGTGCCGGCGCGCACGCCCACCGGAAGGTTGCGGAACATGAAGCACAGCACGATGACCATGGCCGTGCCGGTCAACTCGAAGGGCGGCACGTTGAAGGCCAGGATGTAGCTCACCCCCAGCACTGTGCCCGGAATGGCAAAAGCCAGCAGGGCCGAAAACTCGAACAAACCACGCCCGCGAAACTCGGTGCGCGCCATCAGCCAGGCAATCAGCAGGCCCAGACCGGCGGTCAGCGGCGCGGCAATGGCCGCCAGCTTGATGGTGGTGAAAAAAGAACTCCAGGCAGTGCCGGCCCAGACCAGACCAAAGGGGCCCCAATCCAGCGCGAAGGCGGTGAGGAAATGCTTGAAGCTCAGGCTGTAGTCGCGGCCCCAGGTGTGGACAAAACCACCGACGAAGGCCAGCGCGTACACCGCCAGCGTGAACGCCATCCAGGGCAGGGCCACGCCATGTACCAGGCGCGACACACCCCTGGGTAGCGGCGGCGGCAGGCCAGCGTCGCCCTTGCCCGAGACGGTGGTGAACTGCTGCTTGTGCAGCAGCCAGCGCTGCGCCGCAAAAACCACCAGCGCAAAACCGGTGAGCACCCAGGCCAGGGCCGCAGCGCGCCCTTGGTCGTACTGGGCGCCGACGATGGCAAAGAAGATTTCCGTCGACAGCACCGAGAACTGCGCGCCCACGACGATCGGGTTACCGAAGTCGGCCATGCTCTCGATAAAGCCCACCAAAAATGCGTTCGCCAGACCCGGCTTGAGCAGGGGCAAGGTCACGGTGAGGAAGGTCTGCCGCGGGTTGGCGCGCAGGGTCTGCGCCGCCTCCTCCAGACTGGGGGCGATGCCCTGGACCACGCCACGCATGATCATGAAAGCCACCGGGGTGAAGGCAAAGGTCTGCGCGACCCAGACCCCGAACCAGCCGTAGAACCAGCGGCTCGGGGTGATGTCAAAAGCGACCTCGAGAAACTGGTTCACCAGCCCGGCACGGCCAAACAGCAGGATCAGACCCAGGCCAACCACGAAGGGCGGCGTGATGATCGGCAGCAGGGCGAGCACATTGAACGCGGGCGCGGCGCGGCGGTTGCCACCGCGCTCGGCCATCAGGGCCATGCAGGTCCCGAGCAAGGTGGTGGTGGTGGCGGTCAGCAGGCCCAGGAACAGGGTGTTCCAGGCCACGCCGCAGCGGGTGCCACCGGACAGGCAGGCCAGTCCGAAGTTGCGCTCATTGGCGATGCGCTCCCACAGCAGCGCGGGCGCCAGGCCACCGTCTTCTGTGAGCACGGCCGCCGACAAGGCTTTGAGCACTGGAAAGGCGACAAAGAGCAGCAGCAAGCTGCCGCAGACCCAGACCGCCGCCGACGTGAACAGATCACCGCGGAATGCCCCCCGTCGCGCCGCCCCGAAGGCTGCGAGCACCAGCAGCGCGCCCAGTGTCACCGCGCCGCCCCAGCCCATGCCGCCCTGGCGGCTGGCGAGCTCGCCCCAAAAGGTGTTGAGGCTTTCAAAGGCCCAGCCGCGGGCGCCCACCAGGAAGCCGCTGCCCAGCACACCCATCAGCCCCAGCAGCCCCCCCGCCATGAGCCATGCGCCTTGGCGCCGGCCGGGCGGTTGCAGCAGGCCAAAGCCGGCCAGGGCCAGCGCGAAGGGCACACCCCACAGCCACACGCGCCCAAACAAAAGCGCCTGCGCCAGACCGCTGCCGGTCTCGGGCGCGCCAAACACCTGATGCACCTGGGCCAGGCCCGAGCCATCGGACAGGGCGTACCAGGGCAGCCCGACCCACGCCAGCAGGGCGAGCGCGAGCCAGGCCCAGAGGGCGCGGTCAGTGGAGGTGGGCATCCGGCGAGGGCGTGGCCAAGCGGCGGACGCCGATCAGCGGCCCTGGTTCAGGATCTCGCGCTCCCAGCGGGCGATCAGGCGGCGGCGCTCGGCGCTGGAGCCGTACTTGGCGTAGTCGTAGTTGATCAATTTGATCTTAGACGGATCGGCCATGCGCGAGTCCTTGGGCACGTTCTTGTTGCTGGGCAACTGGAACTGGTTAGCGGCCAGACCGAACTGCTGGCCACCTGGGGTCAGGGCCCACTCATAGAAGCGCTTGGCTGCCTCGGCATTGGGGCTGCCCTTGACGATGCTCATCGAGCCGATCTCGGCGCCGGTGCCCTCGCTCGGGTAGACGCCAACGACCGGGAAGCCGGCCAGCGCCTCGGTGGCCACGTCGTGCACGAAGCTGATGGACACCATGGTCTCGCCACGCGCAGCGGCCTTGATCGGGGCGGTGCCGGAGCGGGTGTAGGTGCTGATGCTCGGGTGCAGGGACTTCATGAAGGCGAAGGCCTTCTCTTCGCCCATGAGTTGCACCAGGGTGGCGATCATGGTGTAGGCGGTGCCGCTCGAAGCCGGGTTGGCCATCTGGATGTCGCCCTTGTACTCGGGCCGCAGCAGGTCGGCCCAGCCGGCAGGTGCCGGGGCCTTCTTCTTGGCCAGCATTTCCTTGTTGTAGCCAAAGCCCAGGGGGCCCAGGTAAACGCCCACCGTGCGGTAGCCCGCATCGGCTGCCTGCTTCTGCGCCCAGGGGTGCAGTTGTGAGAGTTGGGAGGATTTGTATTCGAGCGTCAGGCCCTGCTCGGCTGCCTGCAGGTGCGGGTCACCGGTGCCGCCGAACCAGATGTCGGTCTTGGGATTGGCCTTCTCGGCATTGATCTGCGCCAGCGCCTCGCCCGATCCCTTGGCGGTCATGTTGACCTTGGTACCGGTGGTACGGGTGAACACGGTGGCCATCAGGTTGCACCACTCGGCTTGCACCGAGCAGATGATGTTCACTTGGCCCTGGGCCAGGACGGGCGTCGCCACAGCGGCGGCGACGAGTGCAAGTGCGGCGCTTCGGACGAGCTTTTTCATGGTCGTGGACTTGTAATCGGATTACCCTCGATCGTAACCCAGCGGTTTCTGGCGCGGCCCGGGGGAAATACCGAGCCAAGCCAGCTTTCCGCACTGCCACACCAAGCCTGGCGAGGCCGGGGGCCGCCCCCTCCCGGCCAGCCCGAAGGGATGAAACCCGATCCTCGCAAATCGTGAAACCAAGTTACATTGCTCCGACTCCCGCTCTCAAGCAATCATGAGCTTCGACCTCGTACTCTTTGGCGGCACAGGCGATCTAGCCTGGCGCAAGCTGATGCCCGCCCTGTTCCAGGCCTTCCGACACGGCAGCCTGCCGGCGGACGGACGCATCATCGGCGTGGCCCGCGACGATCTGGACGACGCGCGCTACCGCAACTTCATCCGCAGCCGTTTCGACGAGGTCGATCTCGCCAAGCGACCCAGCGCCGAGGAGTTCGAGCGCTTCGCCCAGATGCTGGCCTTCGTGCGCATGGACCTGTCGCAGCCTGCCGACTACGCCCGCATCGCCCAGCGCCTGGCCGAGCGCCAGGCCGACACGGTGGTGATGTACCTGGCCACCGCGCCCAGTCTTTTCACTGGCGTCTGCGAGCAACTGGCCGCGGCGGGCCTGAACACCGCCCGCACCCGGCTGGTACTGGAAAAGCCCTTGGGCCACGACCTGGCGTCCAACCGCGCGATCAACGAAACGGTGGGCAGGGTACTGAGCGAGAAGCAGGTGTTTCGCATCGACCACTACCTGGGCAAGCCCTCGGTGCAGAACCTGTTCGCACTGCGCTTTGGCAACGCCCTGTTCGAGCCGCTGTGGCGTCGGGAAAACATCGACCACATCCAGATCACCATCGCCGAAGACCTCGGGGTGGAAAAGCGCGGCGCGTTCTACGACAGCACCGGGGCGCTGCGGGACATGGTGCAGAACCACGCGCTGCAGCTTTTGTGTGCGCTGGCGATGGAGCCTCCGATCAATGCGCACGCCGACGCGATCCGCGACGAAAAGCTCAAAGTGCTGCGCTCCCTCAAGCCCTGGACCGCAGCCACGCTGGACCAGCACGCGATACGCGGCCAGTACAGCGCCGGCAAGGTAGACGGCCGACAGGTGCCGGGCTACCTGGACGAGCCTGGCGTCGCTGCCGGCAGCCACACCGAGACCTTCGTCGCCCTGCGCGCCGAGATCGCCAACTGGCGTTGGGCGGGGGTGCCGTTTTACATCCGCACCGGCAAGCGCCTGGCCGAGCGAGAGGCCCATATCGTCGTGAGCTTTCGCCCGGCGCCGCACGCCATCTTCGGCACGCCGCCCGGCGCGGCCAACCGCCTCGTCATTCACCTGCAGCCGCGCGACGGCCTGGAGCTTCACCTGCTGGCCCAGGCCCAGGACGGCCGGCAGCTGGCACGCTCACCCACGCCCCAGCTCACACCGGTGTCGCTGGACCTGGACTTCGACAAGCGCTTTGGCACCGAGCGGGTAGGCGCCTACGAGCGGCTGCTGCTCGACGTGATCGACGGTCGCCTCAACCTGTTTGTGCGCAGCGACGAGCAGGAGGAGGCCTGGCGCTGGGTCGAGCCCCTGCTGGCGCATTGGCAAGCCAACCCGCAGGGCCTGCGGCCCTATACCGCCGGCACCTGGGGGCCGAGTGCCTCGAGCGCGATGATTGCCCGCGACGGGCACTGCTGGAGTGAGGAGCGCTGATGCTGGACCGCGTCAAGGCCTGCCTGCCCGCCCTGGCACCCGCCGAGCAACGCGTCGGCCGGCTGGTGCTGGCCGACCCGAGAGCCTTCGCCACCCTGCCGGTAGCCGAACTGGCCGACCGTGCGCATGTGAGCAAGCCAACGGTGGTGCGCTTTTGTCGCAGCCTAGGCTACGACGGCCTGTCGGACTTCAAACTCAAGCTGGCCGGCAGCGTGAACGAGGGCGTGCCCTTCATCCACCGCAGCGTCGACGCCGACGATCAGCCCGCCGAGGTGATGGTCAAGGTGATCGACAACACGGTGGCCGCCTTTCTCAAGTACCGCAACGACGCCAGCACGGTAGCGATCGAGCGCGCCAGCGAGGCGCTGGTGGCGGCGGGCCGGCAGGGCCGGCGCATCGAGTTCTACGGCGTGGGCAACTCAGGGATAGTGGCTCAGGACGCGCAGCACAAGTTCTTCCGCCTGGGCGTGCACACCGCCGCCTGCAGCGACGGCCATATGCAGGTGATGAGCGCGTCATTGCTGGGGCCTGGCGACTGCGTGGTGGTCATCTCCAACTCCGGCCGCACCCGCGACCTGATGGACGCCTGCGACATCGCCCGCCGCAAGGGCGCGACCACCATCGTCATCACCGCCAGCGGCTCGCCCCTCGCGGCGCAGGGTCAGATTCATCTGGCCGCCGACCACCCTGAAGGCTACGACCGCTACAGCCCCATGGTCTCGCGCCTATTGCACCTGGCGATCATCGACGTGCTGGCCACCTGCGTGGCCCTGCGCATTGGCAGCGAAACGCTGCAACCGGTGCTGCGGGAGATGAAGAACAATTTGCGCAGCAAGCGCTACACCTGAGCGCAGGGGCGCGCGAAGGGCGGGCCGATCAGAGCCGCCCCTCTTCCACCGCATGGCAGGCAACGCGGACTCCGCCAATCGTCTGAAGCTCAGGCCGCTCACGGCGGCAACGGTCATTGGCCTGCGGGCAGCGCGGGTTGAAGGCGCAACCGGCGGGCGGGTTGAGCGGGTTGGGCACCTCGCCCTGCACCGGCGTGCGCGCCTGTCCCGTCTGGTGCATTTTGGGGATGGCCTCCAGCAGCATGCGCGTGTAGGGGTGGCGCGGGGTGGCGAACAAGGTGTGCTTGTCTGCCAGTTCCACCAGCCGGCCCAGGTACATCACGCCCACCTGATCGCTCACATGCCGAACCACTGCCAGGTTGTGCGAGATGAACAGATATGTCAGGCCGCGCCGGCGCTGCAGGTCTTTCATGATGTTGAGAACCTGAGCCTGCACCGACACGTCAAGCGCCGAGGTCGGCTCGTCGCAGACCAAAAATTCCGGCTCGGTCGCCAGCGCCCGGGCGATCGAGATGCGCTGGCGCTGGCCACCCGAAAACTGGTGCGGAAACTTCACCCGGTCCTGGGGCGACAGGCCCACCGACTGCAGCAGCGCGTCGACCCGCTCGCGCAAGGCCTGGTCACCGGTCACCAGGCCATGCTCGCGCAGCGGCTCGCCCACGATGGCCTCCACCGTCCAGCGCGGATTGAGGCTGGCGTAGGGGTCCTGGAAAATCATCTGGATGCGCCGGCGCAGGGCGCGCCCCTCGGGGCGACGGAAGGCAGCATGCGCGTCCTGGCCGTCGAAGGTCAGGCCACCCCGGGTCGGCTGGTAAAGGCCCACCAGCAGCCGGGCTACCGTGCTCTTGCCGCAGCCAGACTCGCCCACCAGGGCCAGGGTCTGCCCCTTGTGAATATCAAAGCTCACCCCGTCGACCGCGTGCAGCAGCTGCCGAGGGCGGCCCTCGAGCACCCGGTTCAGCCAAGGCGCAGAGACATCAAAGGACATCGCCAGATCGCGGGCCTGAACCAGGGGCGTGCCAGCGGTCAGCGTCGCAGCGGCGGCGGCCGCTGGGCCGCTGGCGGAGCGGTTGGTGGTATCGATCGGGGTGGTCATGCCGACACCTTTACAGAAGTGGCGACATTCCCAGCCGAAGCGGAACCATCGTCATTGAGCCAGCAGGCCGCGCGGGTGGCGCCAGCCGCCATCAGCACGGGCCGCTCGCGATGGCAACGCTCCTGCGCCAGCGGGCAACGGGGGTGGTAGGCGCAGCCGGTCGGAATGGCATTGAGCCGCGGCATGGCACCGTCGATCTGATTGAGGCGTTCGCGGTCGACATCGATGTCCGGGATGGCCGCCATGAGTCCGCGGGTGTAGGGATGGGCCGGTGCGTGAATCACTTCCCGCACAGGGCCGATCTCGGCGATGCGCCCGGCGTACATCACCGCCACTCGGTCACAGGTTTCGGCGATGACGCCCATGTCATGGGTGATCAGCATGACCGCCGCCCCGCGCTCGCGGCACAGGCGTTTGAGCAGTTGAATGATCTGGGCCTGGATGGACACATCGAGCGCTGTCGTCGGCTCGTCGGCCACGATCAGCTGCGGCTCGGCGGCCAGCGCGAGGGCGATCACCACCCGCTGGCGCATGCCGCCAGAGAACTGGTGCGGATAATGATCAATTCGCTCCGCGGCGGCCGGAATGCCAGTGTCCTCGAGCAGGGCGATGGCGCGCCGGCGGGCCTCGGCGGCGTCCACCGGCAGGTGCGCCAGGATGGTCTCGGTCAGCTGGCGCCCGATGGTGTAGAGCGGGTTCAGCGAGGTGAGCGGGTCCTGGAAGATCGCGCCGATGCGACGGCCGCGGATATGGCGCATTTCGTGCGCTGGCAGACCATTGATCTTCTGACCTTCGAGCAGGATGTCGCCCGAGGCGATGCGCCCCGGCGGCTCCAGCAAGCCGATGATGGCCGCGCCGGTGAGTGATTTGCCGGCACCCGACTCGCCGACCACACCCAAAATCTCGCCGGGGGCGATGTCAAATGAAATTCCGTCGATCGCGCGCAGGGTGCCGCGCCGGTGCGGGAATTCGACAACCAGATTCTTGACTTGCAACAGGCTCATGGGGCGTCCGGTCTCAGCGCAGCTTGGGGTTGAGCGCGTCGCGCAACCAATCGCCCAGCAGGTTCACCGACAGCGCGATCAGTATCAGCATCACGCCTGGGAAAACGGTGATCCACCACTCGCCGGAGAACAGGTAGTCGTTACCGACCCGAATCAGGGTACCCAGCGAGGGTGAGGTCGGTGGCACACCCACGCCCAGGAAGGACAGGGTCGCCTCGGTCAGGATGGCGGTGGCCACATGAATGGTGGCGAGCACCAGCACCGGCCCCAGCACATTGGGCAGCACATGCCGGAACATGATGCGCAGCGGCGCAACGCCGGTGACACGGGCCGCCTGCACGTATTCCTTGTTGCGCTCCACCAGCGTGGAGCCTCGGACGGTGCGCGCGTACTGCACCCAGCCGGTGAGCGTGATCGCCAGCACCAGCACGCCGAAGGCCACCGACTCCTGCGCATCCGGAAACAGCGCCCGGCCGACGCCGGCAATGAGCAAGGCGACCAGGATGGCCGGAAAGGACAGCATCACGTCGCACAGCCGCATCAGAAAGCCGTCGATCCAGCCACCGCGAAAGCCCGCCAGCAGGCCCAGGCCGACGCCGATCACCATCGACAGCAGCACCGAGATGAGCCCCACGACCAGGGAGATTCGCGCCCCATACATCAGGGCCGACAAAATATCGCGCCCCTGGTCGTCGGTACCCAGCACATAGCGCAGGCGGCCCTCGGCCTCCCAGGCCGGCGGCAGGCGGGCGTCTGAGAGTTCCAGGGTGGTGAGGTCCATGGGGTTGTGAGGTGCCAACCAGGGCGCCAGCAGCGCACCCAGCAGGCAGATGAGGGCGACGAGGGCCGCTCCGACCGCCACGGGCGAGGAGCGGAAGCTGTAGCCGATGTCGCTGTCGAGCCAGCGGGTGAGTGTGGATTTCATGGCGCGCGGTGCGGGCGTTTCGGGCCGGATTCAGTGACCGTCACGGCCGATGCGCAGGCGCGGATCGACGGCGAAGTACAGCAGGTCGACGATCAGGTTGATCACGACAAAGATGAGGGCGATCAGGCACAGGTAAGCAGCCATCACCGGGATGTCGGCAAAGGTCACCGCCTGGATGAACAGCAACCCCATACCCGGCCACTGGAACACCGTCTCGGTAATGATCGCAAAGGCAATCAGGCCACCGAGTTGCAGTCCGGTGATGGTGAGCACCGGGACCAGTGTGTTCTTCAGCGCATGGCCGAAATGGATCGCCCGGTCTGACAGGCCGCGGGCACGGGCGAACTTGATGTAGTCGGCACGCAGCACCTCCAGCATCTCGGCACGCACCAGCCGCATGATCAGCGTGAGCTGAAAAACCGCCAGTGTGACCGCGGGCAGGACGATGTGATGCCAGCCCTTGGCGGTGAGCAGCCCGGTGGACCACCAACCCAGTTTGACCGTCTCGCCGCGACCGAAGCTGGGAAACCAACCCAGGGTCACCGCAAACAGCAAGATCAGCATGATGCCGATCAGGAATGTGGGCAGTGAGACGCCTAGCAGCGAGATCGTCATGAACACCTGACTGAGGAATGTGCCCCTGCGCAGCGCGGCGTACACCCCCATCGGGATGCCAAGGACCAGCGCCAGCACCGCGGCGACGATGGCCAGCTCGAAGGTGGCGGGAAAGCGCTCGGCGATCAGTGTCGACACCTTGGCGGCCTGCCGCAAGGACAAGCCGAACTCGCCCTGCGCGGCGTTGAGCAGGAAGTGCCAAAACTGCACGATGAAGGGCTGGTCTAGCCCCAGGTCGGCACGCAGCGCACGGATTTGCTCCGGCGAGGCGTCTTGCCCAAGAAGAAAGACCACCGGGTCGCCGACATACTGAAACAGCAGGAAGGCGATGAAAGCCACGGAGACCATCACCACCAGGGCCTGTGCAAGTCGACGCAGGATGAAAGCGAACATTCGGCTGTGCGTTCAGCCAGGCGCAGCCTGGCAAGGGACCACCGCCGCCGGAGGGGGGCGACAGGCGATCAAGTAAAAGGCCGCCGGCCCTGGGGGCAGGCGGCCCACAAGAGGCATACCGGCGGTCAGTTGACCTTCACCAGGCGCCAGTCGATGCGGTTGTCGGCGCGGTGCACCACGTCGATGTTGCGCTTCATGGCCCAAGGAATGATCTGGTTGTGTAGCGGGATGTGCGACACCGTGTCATTACTCAGTTTCAGGCCCTCGGTCAGGAAGCGATTGCGCACGGGCAGGTCGGTCTCGGCCTTCACCCGGTCAACGATGTAGTCCATGCGCTGGTTGCTGTAACGACCGACGTTGTAGTTGCCGTCGCCCCCTTGGCCCACGGTGCGCACCAGCGATTGCAGGCTGTAGAGGGAGTCATACGTCGGCACGCCCCAACCGAGCATGTAGATGCTGGCCTCGTAGCGCTGGATCATCGGGAAGTAGGTGACCAGCGGCAAGGTGCGCAGCTTGGCGCGCACGCCGGCGCGAGCCCACATGGCGGTGATGGCCTGGCAGATTTCTTCGTCGTTGATGTAGCGGTTGTTCGGGCAGGCGAAGTCCACCTCGAAGCCCTGTGGGTAGCCGGCTTCCGCCAGCAGGCGCTTGGCACCCTCCGGGTCGTAGGGCAGGCGCTTGTGGACCTCCTCGGTCCAGCCGTTCACCTGAGGCGCCACGATGGTGCCGGTGGGCTGGCTCAGGCCGCGCATGGTGACGCGATTGAGCGTGTCACTGTCGATGGCCTGGTAGAGGGCCTTGCGAACGCGCAGGTCCTTGAGCGGGTTCTTGCCCTTGACGTTGGAGCCGGGCAACTCCTCGCGGAACTGGTCCATGCCCAGGAAGATGGTGCGGGACTCCACGCCATCGATCACCTTCAGGCTCGCGCCGCTGCGCAGGCGGGGCAGGTCTTGCGGCGCCGGGTCAAGGACAAAGTCCACCTCGCCCGAGAGCAGGGCGGCGATGCGGGTGGCATCAGCCTTGATCGGGGTGTAGATGATTTCGGTGACGTTGGTGGGAATGTTGCCGGAGTAGTTGGGGTTCTTGACCAGCACCAGGCGCTGGTCAGGTTGCCACTCTTTCACCATGTAGGGGCCTGTGCCCATCGCATTGCGATGCGAGAAGGTCTCGTCCTTGGTGCGAATGTCCTTGGGATCGACCGACTTGTTCTTCTCGGCCCAGGCCTTGCTCATGATCCGAAGCTCGGTGAGCTGGTTGATCAATACCGGGTTGGGCGCCTTCATGATGAAGTCGACGGTGTTGTCGTTCACCTTGACCACGCGGTCGATGCCCTGTGTATAGACCTGATAGTTGGAGGTCTTGGACATGGCGCGGTTGATCGAGAACACCACGTCATCGGCGGTGAGGGACGAACCGTCGCTGAACTTCACCCCGGCGCGCAGGTTGAAGCGCACCTGAGTAGGCGAGATCTCACGCCACGAGCTGGCCAGGAGAGGCTCGGGCTTGAACGTCGTGCTGTTGTAGTAGACGAGAGACTCGTAGATCGCGGCATGGACACCGTTACCCAAGGCGTTATTTTGCGAATGGATGTCCAGCGTCGGGATATCGCTGGAGCTGGACCACTTGAAGGGCTTTGCCATCGCTGCGGGAGAGACGGCCAAGGCGGCTGCGGCCGCCACCCCCAAAATTGCGAGCTTGAGTTTCATGGCTTTTATTCAGATTGACTAAAAACCGAAATATGCAACAGCTTGCAATTCACCCGCAATC
>CANFQF010000077.1 GCA_947449025.1 Comamonadaceae bacterium | reverse complement strand
TCGTAGGGCGTCTTGCGCGAGGCCGGGGTGATGACATGGGTGTTGAGCGCCATCATCACCGTGTAGCCGTCGGCCGGCGCCTTGGCGACGAAGGCCGTGCCGATGATGCTCGCTGCGCCGGCCTTGTTCTCGACGACGATGGGCTGACCGAGGTCGTTCGCCAACTCATTGGAAATAAGCCGCGCAATCATGTCGGCACTGGCCCCAGGGGTATAGGGCACGATGATCTTGACTGGCCGCGACGGAAACGGCGCCTGCGCACTGGCGGCACCCGAAAAGAGCGCTGTCCCGGCGAGGGCGGCAAAGAGGGCCCGAGAGAGGGCCGTGGTGAATCTGGTTTTCATGAAGTGTCTCCTGTGCTTGTCAATTGTGTGGGTCAATCCGCCTGCGAGCATCAGGCGCGATGCTCCTGCCAGGCGACAAAGCCGTTGGCAGTTCCCGTTCCCGCTTCGGAGCGGTAGCAGGGCTGATAGTCAATCATGCCGCCGGACAGCGTCGTGGGAAACAAAGCGCCGGCTGCAGCGATCCAGTTTTTGAGTTCACTCGAGCCCGATTGCAGCCAGGTCTCGGGGATGTCGGAAAGCGCCGCCCCGTCCCGATTGGCGATGGCGTCCATCACCCGGGCGTCTAGCGACTCGTCGATGACAAAGTGCGACATGCCGCCCGAGCCGATGACGGCGACCCGCGCATCAGAGTCCCAGGCGGCGAGACTCGCACCGACCGCGCGCCCGAGGTCGAAGCAGCGGCGTGCCGTGGGCTGATTAGGCGGAAAGAAGGTGTTGGTGATCACGGGGACATGGGGCACCACCCGGTCTCTCATGATCTGCCGATAGACAAACCCGAAGGCATGCCCGATCCCGCTGTGCCAGTGGTTCTCATGGCGTGGCAATTCTTTGGCGCGGGTGATGTCAAAACCCTGGGCCACCGCGTCACCGATCAAGCGGTTGGCCAACTCGGGATGGCCCGGGTACTCGGTGTAGGTGCTTGGTTTGTGGCCCCACTCGGCGGCGTGAATGCCGGGTGCATGCAGGGGAATCTGCGCTTCGGTCGAGGGCTGATTCCAGATCGTCGGGCCGTTGAACACGGTAAACCCCGGCATCAGCGCCTCGGTGAACAGCTCTTGCTGGTCGTTGCCGAAGATCACCACCACGTCAGGCCGGGCCGCTTCGAAAATATCGGCCATGCGCTCCACTGCGGCGCGGCAGGCCGCATGGCGGCGGGTGCGCTCCTCCAGCGAACTTTGCGCGGCCAGGCCTTCGCCCTGGCGCAATTTCACCAGCTCGTCGAAGCTGTACTTGCTGCCCCGAAAACTGTGCGCAGGGTTGGCACGGTCGGCCTTCACCCGCAGCAGCCACTGCTCGGGCGTGGTCGAGAGTGTGGGACCGTGTGTGGTCCACAGGCCCAGGACAATACGCGCCATCTCAGACGCCGAGTGATGCGGGCAGGCGGAAGACCCGACGCGCGTTGTCCTCGAAGATGGCTTGCTTGTCGGCCGCGGTCAACCAGTCAAAACCTTCGATCACCGGGCGGATGTCGTCACGCGTGCGGCCAGTGGCGGGGTCGACGGTCGAGCCCACGCCGGGACACTCGGCGCCAAACAGGCACCGGTCCACGCCGACGGTCTTGATCAACAGGCGCAGCGACTCTTCCGAGTACAGCACGGTGTCGTAGTACATATTGCGCATGCGTTCGAGGAAGTCGTAGCCCTTGCGCGAGGCCGACGATTGGAAGCGGCCAATTTGGTAAGGGATGGCGCCGCCGCCATGCGACACCACGATCTTGAGGGTCGGGAAGTCCTTGAACACATCGGAGTCCACCAGGCCAAGCACGGCAATGCTTTCCTCGTTGATGAAGTGCAGCGTATAGGGCGTGCGCTCGGATTGCGAGGACGCGGCATGAATGTGCGCCGGCAGGTCGAGCTCGCACAGCTTCTCGTACAGCGGGTACCAGTAGCGGTCGCCCAGCGGAGGCGCCTCGGTACCGCTGTTCTCGTAGGGGTCTGGATTGAGCAGGCAGCCGTGGAACCCCAAGGTCTTGACCGCACGTTCGAGCTCCGGCAACACCTTTTCGATCGGGTCGCCCGCCACTTGGGGCAAGCCGGCAATGCCGAAAAAGCGCTTAGGCAAGAGCTGCACCGTGCGGGCAATGAGGTTGTTCGTCTCCTCGGTGTACCAGTGCACCAGCCGGCCCGGCTTGAACGAGTGCATCATCTGAAATGGCCGCGGCGAAATCAGCTGGATGTCGGTCTTGACGCGGTCAAGCATGTCGAGATGGCCGCAGGGCGCCATTTCTTTCTTGTTCGCGTAGAACAGGATGTCTTCGTCGGACACCGGCGGCATGCGACGCCCGTGCTCGCCCCGATGCGAAATGATGCTGGACTTGAAGGCACCGAGTTCGGGCGGTGGGCTTACGTGGCCGTGGCAGTCAATGATCATTTTCAATGTCTCCTTCAAATCGGGTACGGTTGTCCGAGCATGGCTTCACGGAATCGCTGCTGCCCGCCTGGGCTCGACACCCAGGAATCGAGTCTTGCGTACTGCATACGGGTGTCAAATTCGCTTTGGCCTGGGAACATGTGCAGCGTATCCGACATTTCACAGGACCAGTGCACCGTGGGAACGATGCGGCGCAGGCAGGTGGCCGAGTAGTTCTCCAGCAGGGTGGAGTCGCCCTCTTTGAGGTAGCGCGTGATGGTGGCGGCCATCACCCGCACGTCGCCCACCGCCGAATTGAGCCCCTTGGCGCCGCTCGGCGGCACGATGTGGGCCGCGTCCCCCGCAATACACAGTTTTCCGTACTGCATCTCTGTGCAGATGAAACCGCGCAGGCGGGCGACGCTCTTTTCGATGATCGGTCCGCGATTGAATCGATTGGACGTTCCATCGACAAATCGGCGATCGAGTTCGTCCCAAATCGCCTCATCGTCCATGTCGTCGACCTTGAAGTCGGGCGCCACCTGCAGGTACAGGCGAGAAATCTTGTCTGAGCGCGCCGAGGCCACCGCCATGCCGCGTCGGCTGTGGGCAAAGCCTCGCAGGGCTGGGTTCGGCGGGGCTTCCGCCAGGATGCCAAACCAAGAGAACGGGTATTCGCGCAGAAACGAGGCCGCATCGGCGCCGGGGATGTGGGCGCGGCTCACGCCACGGAAACCGTCGCAGCCCGCGATGAAGTCGCAGCGCAGCGTCTTTGCCACGCCACCTTCAGTGAAGTGGATGACTGGATTGCCTGTGAGGTCCTCGAATCGGTCGACCTGGGCGTCGAAGTGGATCGGCAGGCCGTCGCCCTCGCGCAAGCGGATCAAGTCCTCGACGATTTTGGCCTGGCCGTAGGTGGTGAGATGGCGGCCGTTTTCGTCCACCGTGGGCACGCGGTGACAAACGCCGTCCCAGCGCAGTTGAATGTCCTTGTTTGGCATGCCCTCGCGCAAAAGCCGCTCGCCGGCGCCCACCGCGATCAAGGTATCGACCGTTCCCTTTTCCAGCACGCCGGCGCGCACGCGGGCCAGCACATGGGCGCGGCTGCGGCGCTCGAGAATGACGGAATCGATCCCTTCCAACTGCAGCATGCGGGCCAATAGCAGCCCGGCCGGCCCTGCGCCCACGATTCCGACGCGTGTCCTGATGTTTTCGGCTGTCACCTAGTCTGTCTCCATCGCGCGCCAGGCCACTCCGGCTGGGTGGCTTTTGGGGTGCGTCTTCAAGTCTGGCACTGCGATCACTCCGGGGCCAATGAAAAAACATTTGGCCTCTTGTCAATTCGGTTAATACACTCCAGAGCATACCCACCTGGAAGTCAAAGCGAACGAGACATGGCGATCAACCTGCGGCGCCTGCGCGCCTTCGTGACCGTGGCCGAGACGCGCAGCGTGACCTTGGCCGCACAGCGCATGCACCTCACCCCCCCGGCCGTCACCAAAGGCGTGCGCGAACTCGAGGTCGAGCTCGGGGTCGAGCTATTCCGCCGTACCGCCTCGGGGATGTTCCTCACCTCGTCTGGGGAGGCCTACCACCTCCATGCGCGCAAGGCGCTCGCCGAGCTCGAGCGCGGTCGCGAGGAAGTGCGGCTGATCACCGGGGGCGCCGGCGGTCGTGTGCGGCTTGGCGCCACATCGGAAACCACCATGCACGTGCTGCCCATTGCACTGGGCCGACTCATCGAACAGCGGCCGCAGATCGAGGTGTCCATGGCCGGCAGTGTGTTTGACACGCTGGTTTCCGAGGTGCGCACCGGCAAGATTGATTTCTTTCTGGGGGTGGTGCCACCTGATGGCCTCAGCAGCGACCTGGTCGCCGAGCCGCTCTATGCCGACGAGGTGCAGGTGATTGCGCGTCGCGGACATCCGCTCGCGCGAAGAAAAAAGCTCAAGCTCGCAGATCTCGGGCCCTACCGCTGGGCGCTGAGCGTCTCACGCGGACCGATAGACCGGATGCTGCGCGCCAGCTACGAGCAGCAGGGCCTAGAGTTCCCCGAGAACAGCATTGTGATCATGCCGCTCACCCCCATGCGGTCCATCCTCTCCCATTCGAACCTCATCGCTGCCGCGACCCGCGTTCGCATGATGGAGGAAGCAGAACTGGGCCAACTGGTCGCCCTCCCGCTTTATCTGCCCGAGACGCGGCACGTGGTGAGCATCGTGCGCGGGCGCGAGGACTACCTCTCGCCCTGGGCCAAGGAGTTGATCGCGCTGCTCCGCCAGGTGGCGGCCGAGTGCCACGTGGCCGTTTCCCATGCACACGCCCCTATGAAACCGTGAGTGAGGTCCTGATGGCACGTTGGGCTGTTCGAATCACCACCGCTTTCTGTCTGCTCACGATGGCAGCGGCATGCCTCGCGGAGGTGGACGAAGTTGCTCTGGGAAAAAGCAAGGGCTATCCAGCGGCTCCCAATTGGGAGCAGGCAGGGAATGACGAGTTCATCGTCTGGACCAACAGCGGCGGGCAAGAGAAATTCCTCCCCTATCAAACCATCCGCGCCGGCGAAGCAAGCCCGCTTCGGAAATCGGGCGAGGCCCCCCGTATTTCTTATGAGTTCCAGGGAAAGTCCGCGTCCCTGCAGGATTACCTTGACCGCAGGCGGGTGACCAGCCTGCTGATTCTGAAGGACGGGGTCATCCAGCATGAGCACTACCAATACGGCCGCAACGAGCGCCATCGGTTCACCTCTGCGTCGATGGGCAAATCTGTTTTGGGGCTGTTGGTCGGCTTCGCAATTGAAGATGGCGCCATCGCCTCGGTAGACGATCCCGCAGTCCGTTACCTGGCAGCGCTCAAAGGCAGCGTTTTTGAAAAGCTCACGATCCGCAATCTGCTGACCATGTCCACCGGCTTGACCTGGACTGAAGGCGGGGCCACAGGCACCCATTACAGGCAAATGCTCGATGCCATGGGCAAGACCGGTGGATTGGATGTGGTGCTGGGCTTCAATCACCTTCAGCCGCGCAGCGCTCCGGGGACTTCGTTCTTCTATTCTTCGCTGGACTCGGAATTGCTCGGGCGGGTCTTGGCTGCGGCGCTGCGCAAAAGCGTGTCCGCTTACCTTGAGGAAAAACTCTGGATTCCACTCGGTGCCGAGGCAGACGCCGTTTGGTTCACCGATCGGGCCAAGGTCGAGATGACACATTGCTGCATCGGCGCCATCAGCCGCGACTTTGCGCGACTCGGCGCTTTGCTGGCGAACAAGGGCAGTTGGAATGGTCGCCAAATTCTCCCCGCCCGCTGGCTGGAGGAAATGACCACCCTGCACGGCAAGCACCTGGAAAAGGTGGCCATCGACCGGGAGCCGCGCATGGGGTATGGCTACCAGATCTGGCTGATGCGAGAAAACCAGATCGCACTGCGCGGGAATCGCGGCCAGGTGATCTTCATCGATCAGAAGAACAAGATCGTTCTCGTGCAGACCGCGGTCTACGGCCCCAGCCGCAATGCCATGACCAATTTCGCCGAGCTTGACGCGCTGTGGGAAGGTGTTCTCGCCTCGCTGGCTGGGGCGGACAAGTCGCGATGACCGGGGCGCGCCGAGTGCCCTGCGCAGAGTTAGCAGCAAGAGCCCCCACGCAAAGGGATCTTCCTCGCCCTGTTGCCGCCAAATTCTGAAGCGATTCGCCCGGACGCAGTGGGCATATTGCCCAGGTCACTCCGGCTTGATATTGGCCCTTTTGATGATGGCAGACCAGGTGGCCACATCGTCCTTCACCGTTTGGGTGAATTGATCCACGGTCTTGATGGGGCTGTCGGGCATGTTCAGCGCGGTGAAGCGCTCGATCGTTTCTGGCAGACGAACGATTCGGGTGACTTCCTGGTTGACGCGTTGTGTGACGGCGCTTGGCGTCCCCGCGGGCAGGAACATGCCGAACCACGCGTCGGCCTCGAAGCGGTAGCCGGCCTCCGTCATCGTTGGCACATCGGGCAATGCCGGTCCACGCCGGGTTCCCGAGATCATGAGGGGGCGCAATTTGCCAGAGCGGATATGCGGCAATGAAGTGAACGGATCCACAAACGCGACTTGCAGGTTCCCACTCAGCATGTCGGTGATGATTTGCGGAATGGATTTGTAGGGAACATGCACCACCTGCAAGCCGGCGGCATGATTGAGCGCCTCCATGGACAGATGTCCGCCTGAGCCCTGCCCCCAAGACCCGTAGCTGTACTTGCCGGGGTTGGCCTTCACATGGTCAATGAATTCCCGGATATTGCGCGCCGGAAAGTTCGGCGCGACCACCAGCAAGGTACCCGACGCACCGATTTGCGCCACGGGCTGCAGGTCTTTGAAGGTGTCGTAGGGCAGCTTGGGTAAGAGGGCGTGGTTCACAGCGACCGCCGCCGCGTAGGTAAAGAGCAGGCTGTATCCGTCCGGAGAAGCCTTCGCCACAGCGTCGTTGCCAATCAGACCATTGGCTCCCACCTTGTTCTCGACCACGAAGGGCTGGCCGAAGGTCTTGGACATCTGTTCCGCAAACAGGCGGGCGAACATGTCCGTCGGGCCACCGGCCGCCGAACTCACCACGAGCTTGACCGGGCGGTTGGGCCACGCGTTGGCTTGCGCGCGCGCGAGCGGCGCGATTGCGGTCGACACGGCCGCCAGAAGAATGTCGCGGCGCGCGGGGCGAAACTTGTTTCTTTGTGTCATGACATGTCTCCTCAAAACGCATGCGGCCTTGGTGTTGTTCTGCGCATCGCTCCCCATCCAAGCTATTACTATAGCAAGATATAGGTTACTTGAATCCTTTCTAGCGCCCGCCCAGAAAACCATGTCTTCCACTGCAACCAACCCTCCCGTCTATCGCTTGCTCGGTGGTCCCGGTTCACCCTATTCGCTCAAGATGCGGGCCTTGCTGCGTTACCGGCGCCTCCCCCACCATTGGATCGTCCCGCAAGGCTATCTGGGCAGCAAAGGGGAACTCCACCAGGCAGGCAAGGGCATGATTCCGGTCCTGCAATACCCGGACGGCCATTACCACGCTGACAGCACGCCTTTGATCTATGACCTGGAGGCGCGCCATGCTGGCCAGCGATCGGTGCTGCCCGACGATCCTGCTGCTGCATTTCTGAGTCACCTGATCGAAGACATGGCAGACGAACTGCTGGTCGCCGCCATGTTTGACCTGCGATGGAGCGCAGAGCTTGACCGCAAGTTTTGCGCAACCCGGCAGCTATCCGGTTGGCTGGGACCCATTGCTCGCCCAGACCTCGAGGCGCTGGTCGAAAAATTCACACACCGCCAGACGACACTGCGCAGCACGTGGGTCGCCACAGAGGGCGGCCGTCACCTCTTGGCCGACTTCTATGTCGCAACCCTGGGGGTGATCGAGTCGATGCTAGAGCGCACCGCTTACCTTTTTGGCAACCGTCCCTCAATTGCCGATTTCGGGCTTTATGGCCAATTGAGTCAATGCGCAGTCGATCCATCAGCCAGCGCCATCATGCGAGCGCGTGCGCCGAGTACCTTCCAGTGGACTCAGTCTCTCGACGACGCCTGCGGTGTCGAGGGCGATTGGGTACCCGCATCCGTCTGGGAGCCCAGCGTGCGCCAGATGCTCGTGCTGGTGGGGCGCTACCACCTGCCTCTCCTGATTGCCCATCACCTGGCCATCGAAGCAGAAGAAGAGTCGTTTGAACTCGTCGTTGGCGAGCACACCTGGAGGGGCAAAACGGATCGATACAAGCAAAAGTGCCTGGTCTGGTTGCAGCGCGAATGGGCCGGCCTGGACCCGGCGGCTCGCAACTCGATTGAGCCGCTCCTGAAAGAAACCGGCTGCCTGGAGATCCTCGCAACGCCGGCCACTCCTCAGCGACCGGTCTTTGCGATGGCGCCTCGCTAAACTCCGGAGTCATGAGCACCGACAGATCCGCGACCCCGCTCTTCGCGCAAGTACGCGACGCGCTGAAGGCCAACATCGCGGACGGCAGCCTCGCGCCAGGCGACAAGCTTGCGTCCGAAGCCGCGCTCGAGCAGCGCTTTGGTGTGAGCCGGGTCACGATCCGCCAGGCGCTGGCCGAGCTCCAGCAGATGGATCTGATCGAAAAGGTCAATGGCAAGGGAAGCTTCGTTCGCCGCCAAAACCTGCATCCGTCCGAACTGGGTCCGCTATCCGGTTTTTACGAAACCATGCGACGACGAGGGCACGTGTCCACCGGCATCGTCTCGGCCATCGAACACATTGAAGTTGATCCCACCGTCGCAAGCGCGCTGCGCTTGCCGGTATCTGCCCCTGTGAGCAGGATGTCGATCACCCGCCTGGTCGATGGCGAGGTGCACGCCTTCCAGCAATGCTATGCAAGCCAGGGCTTGCTCAAAGCCATACGCCGCGAGGACCCGAGCGAAAACGATCTCTTAACCATCTTGCGCCAGCGTCTGGGCTATGAGGTGCTCCGGTCCCACATCGACTTCGAGGCGATCAATGCCACCGCGGCATTGGCCAAACGGCTTCGGACACGAACGGACGCTGCCTTGCTTCGAATCCACATCACCACCTACGATGGTCACGACACACCTGTCATGTACAACGAATTCGTGGCCCGGGGTGATCGCTTCCGCTACCAATTGAACGCTGGGCGTTGAGAGGCCTGCCTGCGTTGCCCGAAGGACGAACCGGAGACACCAACCATGCCAATTCAAAGCGATAACGCCCCCCAAGCCAAGACAAAGACCTTGGAGGACATCGGCGTGAAGTTCGTCACCACGCACGCTGGGAAGATCTACCTGCTGTTGCTGTTGACCACCGTGGTCGTAGTGGCGATCAAGGAAAAGCTGATCTGAGGAGAGATCTGGGCGCCGCCTTGAGCTTCAACCCGAGAAGGATTCAAGAAATCTGCCATCAACAAGAAAGCCCCTTGCGGGGCTGACTTGTTGTTTTCTCTGGAGGCGCATGCCGGAGTCGAACCGACCTAACAAGGAGGTGATCGCAGATGCCGATCCGTCGGACGATCAGCTAATAACATTGCCAGCCAAGGTGCTGACGGTGCCTATCACGTTTGGATGACCGCCACTCGAGGAACAACCGCCACAGAAAGCCAGCGCTACCGATTGGGCTGGTGCCAGATGGAGGGATCACCTGAAAGTCAGCAGAGTCCGGATCTACAAAACAAAAAAGCCGCCCCTCTCGAGGGCGGCTCTCAGGCGGCCAGGCGCTCAGAATTCCATGCGCACGGATCCCAGGAAGCCCCGGCTATTCCCGGCGTCAGCAGAGGAGTTCGTGTATCCCAGGCCAAGTGAGATCTTGTCAGCGACCTTGTAGCGAGCCCCGGCAGACAGCGTGGTGGTGCGGTCGTTGTCGGCTCCGAGGAAGGTCATACCTAGGCCCGCATTGAGCTCAAGCTCCTTCGTCACGGCGTGGCGAACACCCAGATTGAATCCGTAGCCATTGTCAGACTGCGACCTCCCAGGCGCAGTGACCTTGGAATTAATGTAGGACAGGCTGCCGACGAGGTCCGTCTGGCTACCAATGGCGATATGCCCGCCGAAACCCAAGCTGAAGGTGTTCGACTTGATGGTCGAACCCGAGATCTTTGCCTTGCCATCGCCGTAGCTACCGCTAACGAATAGGCTGTCGTTAACCGCAACGGAGCCGGTCAGGCTCATACCGGTCATGTCCAACTTGGAGCCAGCGATGTCCGCGGAGCCATTGAGATAGCTGATCTCGGCAATTGTGTAGCTGAAGGGAGCAGGCGTTGCTTGCTGCGCCTGAGCCATCGAGGCAGCAAACAGACCGAAAAAGAGAGTGGCCAAGACTTTGTTCATTAAGGTCCCCAATTAGATTGGTTGTCAAAGTGGCAATTATGCAATAGTCAATAGAGACACCAAAACAGACTAACCGAGCCCAGGTGCACCGAGCCAAAAGTCTCGGCTTTCTCGCCTCCGATTCAACAGCGCATCGACGATTTTTTTGACTGTTCCCGCCAGTCTTGTTGGGCGGCCGTAGACCAATCACCGAACAGGGAAGCAGCTCTCGGGATGGGCTCAATGGCAGGCACGCACGATGAAGCTACAAAGCGACTGTTCTGCAGTCAGCCGGGGGCAACCGTGACCGCAGTAAAAAGGGGCTCTTAGGATTAATTCCTGCGCGCCCAGGCCACGCCAGAGGCTGGGCGCGCGGGGCAATCAAGGGCTTCTTTTACATGGCGCTTCAGCATGTTCGTTGTGTCTGGACTTCCGGCACCACGACTGAAATCAGAAGGGCCTGCGCCACGACATTGGCGGAGCGTAGTCACAAGCCACCCCACCTGCGGAGTCTTCCATGACCCAAGCCAGTTCTATCTCCCCTGTGACGCAGCGCGCCGGGCTTTCGATTGAGGCAGAGGCCTATCTGCTGGGCATCTTGTCGGTGGCGGCCTTTGCCTTGACGCTGCCCTGCGCCAAAGCGCTGGCCGGGCACCTGAGTGCCGTACAAATCGGGCTTTTTCGGTCGGTGCTCGCAGCGCTCGCAGCGGTGCCTGTGTTGCTTTTTGCACGCTCGGCGCGCCCGAACGCCTCCCAAATCAAACGCCTTTTTCTGATGTCGCTGGGCGTGGTGTACGGGTTTCCAGTTCTCACGGCCCTGGGCATGCAGCATGTACCCGTGGGGCATGGCGGTGTGGTGCTGGCGGCGCTGCCACTGGCCACAGCCATCTTCGGCACCCTGATCACCAAGGATCGCCCGCCCGCATTGTTCTGGGTCGCCTCGGTGGCGGGCTTTGTGTCCGTCGCCGTATTTGCGGCCTTGCGCAGCGACTTCGGTGGCGGCTTCTCCCTGGGCGACCTGGCACTGCTCGGCGCGGTCGTCCTTGCAGGCTCCGGCTACGCGCAGGGCGGCGCGCTGTCGAAAGAGATGAAGGGCTGGGAGGTGATGTGTTGGGCCCTGGTACTCAACCTGCCCATCTTGTTACCCCTATCGCTGTGGGAATTCCAGCCGGCCCAGTTCGCCACGTTTGTGTCTGTGCAATGGGGTGCGCTGGCGTTTCTTGCCTTCGTCAATTCCCTGCTGGGATTCTTCTCCTGGAACCGGGCGTTAGCGCTGGGTGGAATCCAGCGGATCAGCCAACTACAGCTGCTGCAGCCGTTCTTCACCTATGGCTACTCCATCGTGTTGATGGGAGAGTTGTTTGATCCTCTTGCCCTGGGGATTTGCGTGGCTGTGGTCGGCTTGGTGGTTCTGTCGAAGCAGGCCTTGATCAAGCGGTGACACACGTGGGGCCTTCAGTGCCCCCCTTGGCTCGGCAGCACCACAAAGCCAGAGGGCCCCTTTTGCGGGGCCCACACCTTGAATTCAAAGGGGAATACTGGAGGCGCAAGCCGGAGTCGAACCGACCTAAACGGATTTGCAATCCGCTGCATAACCGCTTTGCTATTGCGCCGGTATGCCTGGAGACAAAAAGGGAAGCATGGGCTTCCCTTTGGTCAAAACTGGAGCGGGAAACGAGACTCGAACTCGCGACCTCAACCTTGGCAAGGTTGCGCTCTACCAACTGAGCTATTCCCGCGTGAGCCTCAAATTATAGGGGAAAAAGCGACCGATTCCGGCTGGGTCTCGGTGCTTGTTCACCTGTCGTTCAATGCTTGATAGAACCTGAGTCGGTCGGTGCGGCACCAGCCACCGGGCCGTCGCTGCGCTCGGTGGCCAGGGCCGGCGCCGGGGCGGCGGCAACCACCTCTTCGTCTGCAAGCGGCTCGGGCATGCGCTCGAGTGCGACCTCCAGCACCTTGTCGATCCACTTGACCGGCACGATCTCGAGTCCGTTCTTCACGTTCTCGGGAATCTCCTGCAGGTCCTTGGCGTTTTCCTCCGGGATCAGCACCGTCTTGATGCCACCACGCAGGGCGGCCAGCAGCTTTTCCTTGAGGCCGCCAATCGCGGTGACCTCACCGCGCAGCGTGATCTCGCCGGTCATGGCCACATCGGCACGTACCGGAATGCCGGTGAGGGCCGAGACGATGGCCGTGGTCATGGCGGCACCGGCACTCGGGCCGTCTTTGGGCGTGGCGCCATCGGGTACGTGGATGTGGATGTCTTTCTTGTCGAAGACCTCGTCCTTGATGCCCAGGCGGCGTGAGCGGCTGCGCACCACAGTGCGAGCGGCTTCCACCGACTCTTTCATCACGTCACCCAGCGAGCCGGTGCGCAGGAAGTTGCCCTTGCCCGGCATGAGCGCGGCCTCGATGGTGAGCAAATCGCCCCCCACTTCGGTCCAGGCGAGGCCAACCACCTGGCCCACCTGGTTTTGCTCCTCAGCCCGCCCGTAGTTGAACTTGCGCACCCCGAGGTAGTCGTTCAAGTTGTCGGCGTTGACCACCACTTGGGGCGTCATTTTCTTGAGCTGCAGGCCCTTGACCACCTTGCGGCAGATCTTGGAGAGCTCGCGCTCGAGCGAACGCACGCCCGCCTCGCGGGTGTAGTAGCGAACCACGTCGCGCACCGCTTCTTCGGTGACTTGCAACTCGGTGTCTTTGACGCCGTTGTTCTTCATCTGCTTGGGCAGCAGGTACTTGATGGCGATGTGGGTCTTTTCGTCCTCGGTGTAGCCCGAGAGGCGAATGACTTCCATCCGGTCCAGCAGCGCCGGCGGGATGTTCATCGAGTTGGAGGTGGCGACAAACATCACATCGGAGAGGTCGAAGTCAACCTCCACATAGTGGTCACCGAAGGTATGGTTCTGCTCGGGGTCCAGCACTTCGAGCAGCGCGCTCGACGGGTCGCCGCGGAAGTCGGTGCCCAGCTTGTCGATTTCGTCGAGCAGGAACAGCGGGTTGCGGGTGCCGACCTTGGTGAGGCTTTGCAGCACCTTGCCCGGCAGCGCGCCGATGTAGGTGCGGCGGTGACCGCGAATTTCGGCCTCGTCGCGCATGCCGCCCAGGGCCATGCGCACGTACTTGCGCCCGGTGGCCTTGGCGATCGACTGGCCCAGCGAGGTCTTGCCCACGCCCGGGGGGCCGACCAGACACAGGATGGGCGCCTTCACCTTGTCGACCCGCTGCTGCACCGCGAGGTACTCAAGGATGCGGTCCTTGACCTTGTCGAGGCCGTAGTGGTCTTCGTTGAGCACATCCTCGGCATTGCCCAGGTCATGCTTGATCTTGGTCTTTTTGCTCCAGGGCAGACCGGTGAGCACGTCGATGTAGTTGCGCACCACCGTGGCTTCGGCCGACATCGGAGACATGAGCTTGAGCTTTTTCAGCTCGGAGTCGGCCTTTTTGCGGGCCTCTTTGGACATCTTGGCGGAGATGATCTTCTTTTCGATCTCCTCGATGTCGGCGCCCTCCTCGCCCTCGCCAAGCTCCTTCTGGATAGCCTTGACCTGCTCGTTGAGGTAGAAGTCGCGCTGGTTCTTCTCCATCTGTCGCTTGACGCGACCGCGAATGCGCTTGTCGACGTTGAGAATGTCGACCTCGCGCTCGAGCTGCTCGAACAGGTTTTCCAGCCGGCCCTTGATGTCGGCCAGGTCAAGCACGACCTGCTTGCTCTCGAGCTTGAGCGGCAGGTGGGCGGCGATGGTGTCGGCCAGGCGACCGGCATCGTCGATGCTGGCGATCGAGGTGAGGATTTCCGGCGGGATCTTCTTGTTCAGTTTGACGTACTGGTCAAACTGCTGCATGACCGCGCGGCGCAGGGCCTCGACCTCGGTGGCCTTGGCCTCCTGGACGGCCGGGTCGACCGGCACCACGGTGGCGGTGAAGTGGGCTTCACCGTCGGTGATGCGGGCCACGTGGGCGCGCTGCTGGCCCTCGACCAGCACCTTCACGGTGCCGTCGGGCAGCTTGAGCATCTGCAAGATGGTGGAGACACAGCCGACTTCGAACATGTCGGTGGCAGAAGGCTCGTCCTTGGCAGCGGCCTTTTGGGCCACCAGCATGATGCGGCGCTCGGCCTCCATCGCGGCCTCGAGGGCCTTGATGCTTTTGGGCCGCCCTACAAAAAGAGGGATGACCATGTGCGGGAACACCACGACGTCGCGCAGCGGCAGCAGCGGCAGCTCGATCGGGGTTGAGGGGAGCGGAACATGGCCGGACATATGGATCCTTTCTCTACCCTTCACAGTGTGGAGGGCGTTTAACGATTTTCAACCCAAATGACGACAGGGGATCAGGCCTTTTTTGCCGCTTCACGGTAAACGAGCAGGGGCGGCTTGTTTTCCTCGATGGTGGGCTCGTCCAGAACCACCCGCTCGACGTTGGTGGCATTGGGCAGCTCGTACATGGTGTCGATCAGCGATTGCTCGAGGATGGAGCGCAGGCCCCGGGCGCCGGTCTTGCGGGCCAGAGCCTTGCGGGCAATCGCGCGAAGTGCGTTGGGACGCACCTCAAGCTCAACACCCTCCATCGACAGCAGCTTGCCGTATTGCTTAACCAAGGCGTTCTTCGGCTCGGTCAGGATCTGGACCAGGGCGTCTTCGCTCAGTTCGGCCAGCGTGGCGACCACCGGCATACGACCGACCAGCTCGGGGATGAGGCCGAACTTGATCAGGTCCTCAGGCTCGACCTCGCGGAACACGTCGGTGAGCGAGCGCTGGGCCTTACTTTTCACCGCAGCGCCAAAACCGATGCCCGACGACTCCGTGCGCTGCTCAATGACTTTCTCGAGGCCGGCGAAGGCGCCACCGCAGATGAACAGAATGTTGGTCGTATCGATCTGCAAGAAGTCCTGGTTGGGGTGCTTGCGCCCGCCCTGCGGCGGCACGCTGGCCAGCGTGCCCTCGATCAACTTGAGCAGCGCCTGCTGCACGCCCTCGCCCGAGACGTCACGGGTGATGGACGGGTTGTCGGACTTGCGCGAGATCTTGTCGATCTCGTCGATGTAGACGATGCCGCGCTGGGCCCGCTCGACTTCATAGTTGCAGCTTTGCAGCAGCTTTTGAATGATGTTCTCGACGTCCTCGCCCACGTAACCGGCTTCGGTGAGGGTGGTGGCGTCGGCCATGACGAAGGGCACGTCGAGCATGCGCGCCATGGTCTGCGCGAGCAATGTCTTACCCGAACCAGTGGGGCCGATCAGGAGGATGTTGGACTTGGCCAGTTCAATATCGTCCTTCTTGGCCTTTTCCTTGTGGCGCAGGCGCTTGTAGTGGTTGTAGACCGCCACAGCCAGGGTGCGCTTGGCGGTCTCCTTGCCAATGATGTAGTTGTCGAGGTTGGACTTGATCTCGGAAGGCGTGGGCAGGTCGCCGCGCGCCTCTTTTTGCTCATCGCCGGCTGGCAGCTCGTCGCGGAT
>CANFQF010000076.1 GCA_947449025.1 Comamonadaceae bacterium | reverse complement strand
TCGCCACCAAACTTGGCCGACAACACCGTGGTGATCGCCGCCGTCAGCGTCGTCTTGCCATGGTCCACGTGACCAATCGTGCCCACGTTGACGTGCGGCTTGGTACGCTCAAATTTTCCTTTTGCCATTTTTTCGCCCCTCGAAAAAGTAACTAGACGATCAAAACAAACCTGGTGCCCTTGGCGGGAATCGGACCCGCGACCTCTCCCTTACCAAGGGAGTGCTCTACCACTGAGCCACAAGGGCATATTCTTCCATCCGCTGCGCAGGCAGGGCCCGCGCCACCGACACATTCAATCTCAATAGAACGACGCCGCCGAAAGACCACTGGAGCGGGAGACGGGAATCGAACCCGCGTCATTAGCTTGGAAGGCTAAGGTTCTACCATTGAACTACTCCCGCATCGGGGCAAGCTCAACAGCCCTCGGCAGGCTTCCTAGCGCTACCAGCCGGTCTTTCCGACTTGTCGATCTCAAACGTTGCTGCACCAATCACCGAACCACCCGCTCCCAACTTGGGCGCTCCATTTCTGGAAGGTGGTGGAGGAGGCTGGATTCGAACCAGCGTAGGCGTAAGCCAACAGATTTACAGTCTGCCCCCTTTAGCCACTCGGGCACCCCTCCGGCGAATCTCGAAATATAGCACGGTTTCGCAGGGCTGACGCCCTAGCCGATCCGGAAATTTTACCCGCTCTGGCAGGCATGGCACCCCTGAAGTCGCCCTGCCTCCACTTACCTCCCCTTACCTCCGGACACAACTGGACACCCCGGCCCCACAGGGGCGATTGGCGCGCCAAGAATGGCGCACCATGCCATCATCACCGACGCAATCTGGCGCGCACTCCGCCAATTTGGGCGCTGGGGCGAGCGCAAGCCCGGACACAGCCCCCGCTCGCCGCACGAAGCCGCCCCGCCCTATCGCTCTGGCGCTGCAGGGAGGCGGTTCACACGGCGCATTTACCTGGGGCGTTCTGGACACCTTGCTAGGGGAAACGGGGTTGGCGATCGAGGCGCTGAGTGGCACCAGTGCCGGCGCGGTCAATGCCGTGGCCCTTGCCGACGGCTGGGCCAAGGCCCAGCAAAACGGCGGAAGCCCAGCGGACTGGCGAGCGGCCGCGCGGAACACTCTGGCGGGGATGTGGGACGAAATCGGGCAATGGGGCGCACTGGGAGCATTGCCGGCCCGATTTGCCCAGGCGCTATGGGGGAAGGCGGCTGCGACACAGTGGGCACACGCCAACTTATGGACGCAGGCGCTCGAAGGTCTGCTAGCGCCTTATCAGGTCAACCCGCTCGATCTGAACCCCTTGCGGGACTTGCTGCGCCGCCGCATCGACTTTGAGGGCCTGCGCCGTCCAGATGTGCCCCGGGTCTTCGTATCGGCCACGCAAGTGGCCACCGGCAAGGCCGCGATCTTCTCCGGGCGGCGCCTGGACGTGGATGCGGTCACCGCATCGGCCTGCCTGCCAACCCTGTTCCGGGCCATCGAGATTGATGGCCAGACTTTCTGGGACGGGGGCTACTCGGTCAACCCGGCGCTCTCGCCCTTGATCGCCCACTGTGGCGACCCCGACATCGTGGTGGTGCAGATCAACCCCCTGCGACGCAGCGAGCTGCCCACCACCGCGCAAGATGTCCTGGACCGGATTCATGAGCTGAACTTCAACGCCAGCTTGCTGGCCCAGATGCGCGGGATCGACCGCATCAACCGCCTGCTGGCCGATGGCGCGCTGACCCGCGGGGGCTGCAAGCCGGTGCGGCTTCACCGGATCGATGGTGGATCCGCCTTGCTGGCCTACAGCGCCTCGACCACCACGGATCCCGATCCGGGTCTGATTCGCGAGCTGTTCCACATCGGCCAGGAGTCGGCGCGGCGGTGGCTGGGACGCCACTTCGAGGCGCTCGGGCAACGCAGCACCGTCGACGTGGGCAGGGACTATGACGACGACACCCGCATTGAGTGGCCAGATGCTTGCGCGCTACCGCCCAACGTCCAGGCCTCGGGTTAAAGGACGACTGTCCCGCGTCTGGGCGGCATCCACCCGCTGCTGTGCGCCGCGAGGGAAATCAGATAACTCCCGCCACGCCCCGCTCGGCCAGCCACTGGCGTGCCAGCACAAACTGGCCGCTCCCAATAAAAGGCGCTGGCCCTCGGGTAGCCGATAGCGGTGAAGGATGATTGGTCTGAATGACTAGGAACTGGCGGCCATGGGCCAGGGCGGTGCGCTCAATAAGGGCGGCCTTGGCCTGGGCGTGGGCGCCCCAGAGGAAATAGACGCAGGGGCTGGCCGTGGCGGCGACCCGCTCGATCAGGGCATCGGTGAGAGCCTCCCAGCCGCGTCGGGCATGGCTGGCCGCCTGGCCTTCCTCGACGGTCAGGCTGGTGTTCAGAAGGAGAACACCGCGCCGCGCCCAATCGACCAGGGAACCCTGCGCAGGCTGCTCACCGCGCTCCTTGAAGATGTTGCGCAGCGAAGGCGGCAGACGAACCCCTGGGGCGACGGAAAACGCAAGGCCCTCGGCCTGTCCGGCGCCATGGTAAGGGTCCTGGCCAAGGACGACCGCGCGCACCGAGGCCAGCGGCGTCAGCGCCAACGCGCGAAAGGGCTGCGGCGGGAAGACGACAGCGCCGGCGGTCAGGCGGGCCTCGATGAAATCACCCAGGGCCTGTCCAGTGGGACTGGCCACGAAGGCGTCGACGGTGGGTCGCCAATCCGGGGCGACCGGCCAATGGCGGGGGTCCCAGGCCTGCAAACGCGCGGCTGGGACAGGGCTGCCCCCGGGGCCCGGTGCTGCGGCGGCAGGCGCAAAGGCAGGCAGACCGGGCTCACTGCCCGCAGGCGTTTCGGGAAACAGGGGCAGGGTCATCCACCAAACAGGCTGGACAGCGCCGCACCCGGGTCGGGCGCGCGCATGAAGGCCTCGCCGACCAGAAAGGCATGAACGCCGGCGTCTCGCATGATCTGGACATCGGCCGCGCCCAAGATGCCGGACTCGGTGATCAGCAGGCGGTCGGCCGGCACGCGTGGCAGCAGGTCCAGCGTGGTGGCCAGCGACACTTCGAAGCTGCGCAGGTTGCGGTTGTTGATGCCCACCAGCGGCGTCTTGAGTCGAAGCGCACGATCGAGTTCGGCGCCGTCGTGCACCTCGACCAGCACCGCCATGTCAAGGCTTCGGGCGATGGCCTCCAGGTCGGCCATTTGCGCATCATCCAGACAGGCGGCGATGAGCAAAATGCAGTCAGCGCCCATGGCGCGGGCCTCGTAGACTTGGTAGGGGTCCACCATGAAGTCCTTGCGCAGCACCGGCAGATCGCAGGAGGCGCGCGCCTGCTTGAGGTAGTCGGGCTGCCCCTGGAAGAACTGGCGGTCGGTCAGCACCGAGAGACAAGCCGCGCCGTGCTCTGCGTAGCTCTGGGCAATGTCTGCGGGGATGAAGTCTTCGCGCAGCACGCCTTTGCTGGGGCTGGCTTTCTTGACCTCGGCGATCACAGCGGCCTGGCCGGCCGCGATCTTGGCGCGCAGCGCGCCTTCGAAGTCGCGAGTGAGCACACGGCTTTCGGCGTCGGCGCGAATGGCCTCGAGCGAGGCTTTCTTTTTCGCGGCGGCGATTTCTTCGTGCTTGACCGCGACGATCTTGTTCAGGATGTCGGACATGGCCTCAGTCTTTCAGGGCAGTGGTGGCGGACACGAACTGGTCCAACTTCTTGCGGGCCGCGCCCGAGGCGAGCGCGGTGCGGGCGCGCTCAATACCCGCACCCATGGAAGCCACGACATTGGCCACGTACAGGGCGACGCCGGCGTTCAGGATCACGATGTCACGCGCCGGCCCGGGCTGGTCATCGAGTACGCCCAGGAGCATCTGGCGTGACTCCTCGGGGGTTTCGACCCGAAGGGTGCGGCCACTGGCCATCGCCAGCCCGAAATCCTCGGGATGGACCTCGTACTCGGTGACCTGACCGTCCTTGAGTTCGCCCACCAGAGTGGACGCGCCCAGGCTGACCTCGTCGAGGCCGTCGCGGCCGTAAACCACGACGGCATGCTCGGCACCCAGACGCTGAAGCGCACGCACCTGAATTCCGACCAAGTCGGAATGAAACACACCCATGAGGATGTTGGGCGCATCGGCAGGGTTGGTCAGCGGGCCCAGGATGTTGAAAATCGTGCGAACCCCCAGCTCCTTGCGGACCGGTGCCACGTTCTTCATCGCCGGGTGGTGGTTGGGCGCGAACATGAAGCCGATGCCCACCTCCTCGATGCAGCGGGCAATCGCCGCTGGCGGCAAGCTCAGGTTCACGCCCAGGGCTTCGAGGACGTCGGCGCTGCCCGACTTGCTGCTCACGCTGCGGTTGCCGTGCTTGCTGATCTTGGCACCTGCCGCAGCGGCCACGAACATTGAGCAGGTGGAGATATTGAAGCTGTGCGCGCCGTCACCGCCGGTGCCGACAATGTCGACGAGGTGCGTTTTGTCGGCCACCTGCACCTTGGTGGAGAACTCGCGCATGACCTGGGCGGCCGCGGTGATTTCGCCAATAGTTTCCTTCTTGACACGCAAGCCGGTGAGTAGCGCTGCCGTGAGAGCCGGAGAGATCTCGCCGCTCATGATGAGGCGCATCAGGTGCAGCATCTCGTCATGAAAGATCTCGCGGTGCTCGATCGTGCGTTGCAGGGCTTCCTGTGGGGTGATAGGCATCAATTTCTCCTGCGGTTTCAGGCGGTTGCGCAGTGGCGGGTCAGCGGGACGCGAGAAAATTCTTCAACATCGCGTGGCCGTGCTCGGTGAGGATGGACTCGGGATGGAACTGCACGCCCTCGATGGCCAACTCGCGGTGACGCACGCCCATGATCTCCCCGTCGTCGGTCCAGGCAGTGACTTCCAGCGCCTGGGGGCAGCTGTCACGCTCGATCGCCAACGAGTGATACCGGTTGACGGTGAACTGTGTGGGCAAACCGGCGAACACGCCTTGCTGCGTGGTGGTGATCACACTGGTCTTGCCGTGCATCAGTACCTGGGCGCGGATGATGTTGCCGCCGAAGGCGGCGCCGATGCTCTGGTGGCCCAGACACACGCCCAGAATCGGCAGCTTGCCCGCGAAGTGGCGGATGGCCGCCACCGAGATGCCTGCCTCGGCGGGAGAGCAAGGGCCGGGGGAGATCACCAGCCGGTCGGGGTTGCGCTCGGCAATGCCCTCGAGGGTGATCTCGTCATTGCGAAACACCTCCACCTGCGCGCCCAGCTCGCCGAAATACTGCACCAGGTTGTAGGTGAAGGAGTCGTAGTTGTCGACCATCAGCAATTTGGTCATAGGCCCCCCACGCGAGTCATTTCATGCAAGGCGTTCATCACTCCAGCCCCTCTTCCACCAGTTCGCTGGCGCGCAGCAGGGCCCGGGCCTTGGCCTCGGTTTCCCTCCACTCCATCTCGGGCACCGAGTCGGCCACCACGCCGGCAGCAGCCTGCACATAGAGCATCTGGTCCTTGACGATGCCGGTGCGAATGGCAATGGCCACGTCCATGTCACCGGCGTAACTGAGATAGCCGCAGGCCCCGCCGTACAGGCCGCGCTTGCTCGGCTCGAGCTGGTCGATCAGCTCCATCGCATGCACCTTGGGCGCGCCGGTGAGGGTGCCGGCCGGAAAGGTGGCCCGCAGCACGTCCATGTTGCTCATGCCCTCATGGAGGATGCCTTCCACATTGCTCACGATGTGCATCACATGGCTGTAACGCTCGACCACGAAGGCCTCGGTCACCTTGACGGTGCCGGTCTTGGCGATGCGGCCGATGTCGTTGCGCGCTAGGTCGATCAGCATCACATGCTCAGCGCGCTCCTTGGGGTCGGCCAGGAGGTCAGCCTCGGTGGCCTTGTCGGCCTCGGGGCTCGTGCCGCGCGGGCGTGTGCCCGCGAGCGGTCGGATGATGATTTTCTGGCCGTCGGCCGTGCCCTCCTGGCGCACCAGGATCTCGGGGCTGGCACCCACCACATGGAAGTCTCCATCCTTCCCGTCATAGCCGGTGAGGTTGTAGTAGTACATGTAGGGGCTGGGATTGAGCGAGCGAAGCGCCCGGTACAGCGAAAGCGGCGATTCGGTGTAGCGCTTTTTGATCCGCTGGCCCACCTGCACCTGCATGAAGTCGCCGGCGGCGATGAGCTCCTTGGCGCGCTCCACCGCCTTCAGGTAATCGGCCTTGGCGAACTCGCGCTCGGCTGGATAGGTCTGGCTCTGACGCACCGACGGCGCGCTGACCGAGTACTTGAGCAATTCCTTGAGCTCGCGCAGGCGCTTCTTGCCGTTGGCATAGGCCTCGCCCTGGCCCGGATCGGCGTAGACGATCAGGTACAGCTTGCCAGAGAGGTTGTCGATGACTGCGAGCTCCTCGCACTGCAGCAGCAGGATGTCCGGGCAGCCCAGGGTGTCGGGTGGGCAGCTGTTCTCCAGCTTTTTCTCGATGTAGCGGACCGTGTCGTAACCAAAGTAGCCCGCGAGGCCGCCGCAAAAGCGCGGCAGGCCCGGGCGCAGGGCGACTTTGAAACGCTTTTGATAAGCCTCGATGAAGTCCAGCGGGTTGCCAGCGGCGGTCTCGACCACTTGCCCGTCTCGCACGACCTCGGTGCGGGCGTCGCTGCCAAAACCACTGGCCCGCAAGAAGGTGCGAGCCGGCAGGCCAATGAAGCTGTACCGGCCGAAACGCTCGCCGCCGACCACCGACTCCAGCAAGAAGGACAGGCGCCCGTCCCCCTTGGCGTGAGCCAGCTTGAGGTACAGGGACAGCGGGGTTTCCAAGTCCGCGAAGGCCTCAAGGATGAGGGGAATGCGGTTGTAGCCGGCTTGGGCCAGGCTCTTGAATTCAAGTTCTGTGATCACGGGATGAGCCTCCACTCGCTCACGCCGGCATCGGGGGCCGGCAAGGGATTCGATCAGGGGCCGGGTGGCAAACGAAAACGGAGTCCGTTTGGACGTTTTCGGCGCTCATCGGGCCCAAGGGTGCACGGGGGCACCCCGTGCGATCAGGCGCGCAACGTCAGGGACCGACGCCAGGGCCAGGCTCCCCGGTCGGATTGACCTGTGATCAGGTTGCGGTGGATGAACATGCTTTCCAGTGTAGCAAAGGCACAAGACACCAGGCCACGATTACAGCAAGGCCAGTGAGTCGACGAAGGCGTCGGCGTCGGCCGAGAAGACCGACTCCCCGTGGTTGTACCCATAGGTCACCAGAACCACGGGGCAACCGGCGGCACGTGCAGCCTGCGCGTCATTGCTCGAGTCACCCACCATCAGGGTGCGCGCCGGCTCGCAGCCCAAGGCCTCGCAGGCCTTGAGCAGGGGCATGGGGTGGGGCTTCTTCTCGGGAAAGTCATCGCCACCAAAGACATGGGCGAAGAAGGTACCGAGGCCCTTGGCCTCCAGCAGGTCGCGGGCAAAGCGGCGCGGCTTGTTCGTCACGCAGGCCAGGCGCAGGCCAGCACCCTGCAGGCGGAGCAGGCCTTGGGCAGCGCCCGCATAGACCGCCGAGTGGCGGCCATTGATCACCAGGTAATGACGCTGGTAGGCGGCCCAGGCGCTTTCGTAGTAATCCCGCGGCGCGCCTACCGCCCCGAGGGCCGCGCGAATCAGGTGCTCCGAGCCTTTGCCGACCATGGCTTCAATGGCCCCTCGTTCCAGAGCAGGCAGACCCAACTCCCGCAGCGTGGCATTGAGCGCCGCCTCGAAGTCGCCCAAGGTGTCGACCAGCGTTCCGTCGAGGTCCACGATGGCGGCCTGGAAATGTGGCAGCGGGGGCAGCGGCATGGCCGCAAGTGTGCCTCACGCGGGCAGGGCCACCGCCCTGCCCTGTGCTTGGCTCCGAAGGTCCGTTCACATCGCACGCGGCCGGTTCAAGGTGCCGGACGCAAGCCCCGAGCGCCAGTCCCGATGGCCCGGTTGGCCACCAAGGCCCTCAGTGCTGCACCCGGCCCGCCGGGACAGCGCTCGGTTCATCCCCCGCCACCAGATTCCCGAGGGATTCACCACCCTTGCGGCCGGCTTCGCGCGCTTCTTCGGGGGTGAACTCGTGCGCGGTGCCCTTGGCGTGCGCCGCCTTGCCGCCCTTGCTGCCGGCGTCACGCGCCTCTTGAGAGGTGAATTCGTGCGCTGTGCCCTTCTCGTGAGCCGCCTTGCCGCCCTTGCTGCCCGCTTCGCGCGCCTCTTGCGGGGTGAATTCATGCGCATGACCGCTCTCATGCGCCGCCTTGCCACCCTGGCTGGCGATCTCACGCTGGCGCTGCGGGTCCATGGAGGCGAAGCCGCGGTGGGAACCGCCGCCCTGTTTGTCCTGTTTACTGCCCTCCTGGCCCTCTTGGCCTTCCTTGTCCTGCTTGCCCGGGTTGCTGCTTGCCATGGTCCGATCTCCTGCTTCGTTCACCGTCAGCGACCGGCACCATGCCGATCACGCCCTGCATTGGGATGCGCTGCAACCTGCGGGCAAGTCGGCTGATAAGGGCTACCCGCGTAGGACGGAGGCGAGCTGGCGCCGCCCCTGGCGCGGGTCAGTCAGGCGCTAATTCGGCCTGGGCCCGTCCCCAGTGCCGGTGACGGGAGATCGCCTGGATAAAGGCCTGCGCCATCGGCAAGCGGTCGGTCGGATCGTTGCGCCCACGCACGACGCCAGGAACTGCGTCCGCTTCGCGATGGGCGGCCAGCAGGCGCGCACCCTCCCCGATCAGGCACAGCGCCTTGCCATGACGGTAGGCCTCACGCACATAGTTCAGCGCCTCGCCCTGTCGGCACAGGCTGTCGGCGCTGGCAGCACCGGCGGGCACCATCACCGCATCGAAGAGGGCCGAGGGCGCGCTGGAAAAAGTCTGGTCGACCAGCAGTTGCTGACCCGAGGACGTCGTGACCACGCCCAGGTGGCTCGCCAGCACACGGGTCTGCGCGCCAGCCTCATGCAGCGCCTGTTGCAGCACCTTCATGGCGCCGACCTCCACACCCGAAGCCACCAAGATGGCTACCTGCCGGCTGGCGATGCCTGTGGGCACCCCCTCGAGCGAAAGCGCGGCGCAGCGGTCCAGCGTGGCGCCGCATGGCTCGGCCGGCGGGTGGCGAAAGCCTGCGCGGCCTGCCGCAGCGCGCGGGTCGGGGGGAGGCAGCCCCAGAGCGTCGGCCACCTTGCGCGCCAGCCTGGCGTCCACATGCGCCAGATTGTCGACCGCCCGCTGGCGAATGGCAGCGGATTCGACCCGGGCCAGGCCCTGCACGAATGCGGCCACCAGGTGGTCGCGTTCCGCGCTCGACTGGCTGTTCCAGAACAAGGCGGCCTGGCTGAAGTGGTCATCGAAGGTGGGCGGACGTTTGCGCTGCTTGGTCGGAGCCACCGGTCCTGGCAGGGATTGGAAGCCCTGCTGGCCTCCGTCGGCGCGGAACTCGCCGCCCTGGGCGAGGGAGTTCGGCTCGTAACTGACCGGCCCCCGCGCGATGCCCATGCAATGGGCGCCATCGCGCTGGAAATGATGCACAGGGCACACCGGCCGGTTGATCGGCAGTTGCTGGTAATTGGGCCCGCCCAGGCGACCTGTCTGCGCGCTCCCGTAGCCAGCCAGGCGCCCTTGCAGAAGCGGGTCGTGACTGAAGTCGATGCCAGGCACCAGGTGGCCCGGATTGAAGGCCACCTGCTCGACCTCGGCGAAGTAGTTTTCCGGGTTGCGATGGAGCACCAACTTGCCCACCGACTGAACCGGCACCAGTTCTTCGGGCAGCAACTTGGTCGGGTCGAGCAGGTCGACACCGAGTTCGTCGGCCCGGGCTTCGTCGACCAACTGCAGGCCCAGGTCCCACTCGGGGTGTTGGCCGCGGGCGATCGACTCCCACAGGTCGCGGCGCAGAAAGTCCGGGTCGCAGCCGGCGATGCGCTGCGCCTCTTCGGCCAGGAGCGCGTGTCGCCCCAGGCGCGGACGCCAGTGAAATTTGGCGAAGTGGGCACCACCGCGGGCGTCGACCAAGCGAAAACTGTGCACGCCGAAGCCGCCCATCATGCGCAGGCTTCGCGGCAAGGCGTGATCAGACATCAGCCACATGAGCGCGTGCGTGGTCTCGGGCATGAGCGAGACGAAGTCCCAGAAGGTGTCATGTGCAGCGCTGGCCTGGGGCATGCCATGGTGTGGCTCGGGCTTGAGCGCATGCACGAAGTCGGGAAACTTCATCGCGTCCTGCACGAAGGCCACAGGGAAATTCGCGCCCACCAGATCGAAGTTGCCCTCCCGGGTGAGAAAGCGCACTGCGAAGCCGCGCAGGTCGCGTACGGTATCGGCCGACCCGCGCTCGCCGGTGAGGTTGGAAAAGCGCACGAAAACGGGCGTGCGTCCTCCGGCCTCCTGCAGAAAATCGGCACGGGTAAATGCCGACAGCGAGCGGTGGCACTCAAACCAGCCATGAGCGGCGGCGCCACGCGCATGGATCACCCGCTCGGCGATGCGTTCTCGTCCGAAGTGGTCGAGCTTCTCCCGCAGGATGAAGTCCTCCATCAGGGTAGGGCCGCGCAAACCGGCGCGAAGGCTGTTGTGGTTGTCGGGAATGACCACGCCCTGCTGGGTGGTCAATGGCCCGTCAATGGGCAAATGAAAGGCCTCCAGCTGTCGCTGCTGGGAGGCAACGGGATCACTGGGTTTGGCCTTGCGGGGCGGGTCGTTACGCGGGAGAACCATGGCGGGGGCGTCGGATTGCGATGCGAAGGCCTACGACCGGCTGGTCTCGATGGCGGACTCGATCACATAGACCACCGCCACCATCGCAAACACCGCCGCCGCGCCGACCGCGCCCCAAACCAGCCACTCAGGCCATTCCGCCATCCACGCCATACCCATTCCCCTTGGTGTTGCCATTCCCGACGATGCATGCGGCATCACGGGAAGGGCTTGAGCTTAGAAAAGCGCAAGGGGTAAGGCCGTAGCCAAGGGCCGTGGGGGACTGTCGTCCACACCGACGGCTGCCGGTAGGCGCCCGCCGACCGGGAGACGGGGCAAGCGGTCGATCAGACAACGGGACGGCAGTCGCTCAGCCCGCCAGTGCCAAGCGCATCGCGTCGATCACGCTGCGGTAATCGGGCTTGCCAAAGATGGCGCTGCCTGCCACGAAGGTGTCGGCGCCGGCAGCAGCCACCCGGGCAATGTTGTCGGCCTTGATGCCGCCGTCGACCTCTAGGCGGATGTCGCGACCGCTGGCATCGATGCGCTTGCGGGCCTGCTCGATCTTGCGCAGCGCCGAGTCGATGAAGCTCTGGCCGCCAAAGCCGGGGTTGACCGACATGATCAGGATCAAGTCGATCTCGTCGATCGTCCAATCGAGCACGTCCAGCGAGGCCGCAGGGTTGAACACCAATCCAGCCTTGCAGCCGCGCGCCTTGATCGCCTGCACGCTCCGGTGCACATGGCCGGAAGCATCGGGGTGGAAGCTGATGTAGTCGGCTCCGGCATCGGCAAAGAGCTGCGCCAGGGCATCGACCGGCTGCACCATCAGGTGGACGTCGACCGGCACCGGGGTGCCGTCGGCCCGCTTGGCATGGGGTTTGAGCGCTTGGCAAACCATGGGGCCGAAGGTGAGGTTGGGGACATAGTGGTTGTCCATCACGTCGAAGTGGATCCAGTCAGCGCCGGCGGCGATGACATCGCGCACTTCCTCGCCCAGGCGGGCGAAGTCGGCCGAGAGGATGGACGGGGCGATGCGGAATGTGGAGCTCATGCCGGGATTGTCGCAAACGCCGCGGCCCCGCCGCCCGGCTCTGCGGGCCAGCCGCATACCCCACGGCGCCCCTGCGCAATTGCAATCGGAATTGGGCCGGGATTGGCCGCCGGGATTGGCCGCCAGAATTGCCCGTCCCGTGGCGGGTAACATCCGCCGCATGGCCAAGTATCAGTTACGCGTAGAAGTCCGGCCCGAGTACCTGCCGGACCAGTCGGCGCCCGAAGAGGGCGTTTTCAGCTTCGCCTACACCATCACCATCGTCAATGCCGGCGAAGTGCCCGCGCAGCTGATCTCCCGCCACTGGAAAATCACCGACGCCCAGGGCCAGATCGAGGAGGTCAAAGGCTTGGGCGTGGTGGGCCACCAGCCCCTGCTGCGGCCCGGTGAATCCTTCCAGTACACCAGCGGCTGCCGCCTGCGCACACCCTCGGGCACCATGCATGGCAGCTACTTCTCAGTGGCCGAGGACGGCGAGCGCTTCGAGACTGAGATACCGATGTTCGTGCTCGACGACGGCTCCCGGCGGGTCCTGCACTGAGGCGGGCACCGCGCGGGCAGGACGCCATGGGTGAATTCGACCTGATTGCGCGCTACTTCAAGCGGCCGGTGCGCCGCAGCCCCTTGGGCGTGGGTGACGACTGCGCCCTGCTGGCGCCCGCGCCGGGGATGCAACTGGCCGTCTCCACCGACCTCCTCATCGAAGGCCGGCATTTCCTCTCCACGGTGGACCCGCGCCGCCTGGGGCACAAGTGCCTGGCAGTCAACCTGAGCGATCTGGCTGCCTGCGGCGCGAAGCCCCTGGCCTTCACCCTCGGCCTGGCGCTGCCCCAGGCGGACGAGGCCTGGCTCGCACCGTTTGCACAGGGCCTGCTGGCCCTGGCCGACCAGCATGGCTGCGAGCTGGTGGGCGGCGACACCACCCGCGGGCCGCTGGCCATTTCGATCACCATCTTCGGCGAGGTGCCCACCGGCCAGGCCTTGCTGCGATCGGGCGCGCGGCCGGGCGACGAAGTCTGGGTCAGCGGCACGCTGGGCGACGCTAGGCTGGCGCTGGAGGTTTTTAGAGGCACGCGGCAGGTGCCGCAAGCCGTGTTCGAGGCAGCGCGCGAACGGATGGAATGCCCGACCCCACGGGTCGCGCTGGGGCTGGCACTGCGCGGCGTGGCCAGCGCCGCGATCGATGTGAGCGATGGCCTGGTCGGTGACCTCGGCCATGTCCTGGCCGCCTCCGGCGTGGGCGCCACCTTGCGCACCGAGCAGGTGGCCGCCCTGCCCGCGCAGGCGCCGGCCCTGTCTGCGCAAGACCGGCTGGACTTTGCCCTTGCCGGGGGCGACGACTACGAGCTGGCCTTCACCGCTGCGGCCGCAGCCCGCGACGCGGTACTGGCCGCCGGCCGCGCCAGCGGCACCTCGGTGACCTGTATCGGCACGATCGAAGCGCTGCCCGGCTTGCGTCTGATCGACGCCGCCGGCCAAGCGGTGATGCGACCGGTGGCCGCGTTCGACCACTTCGCCTGAGCCGCCTCAGAAGCCTCGGGCCCCTCTGGGCCCGCCACCCTTGTGGCACGCGCGCCGTTTACCATCCCGCTATGACCCCCAACGACCCCGTGGCCACGCCCCGCCGGCCCGACGTCCGCTTCCTGCTCTCACATCCGGCCCACGCAATCGCCCTGGGAATGGGCTCGGGCCTGTCGCCCAAGGCGCCTGGCACGGTGGGCACGCTGTGGGCCTGGGCCAGCTTCCTGGTGATGCAGCTGTGGCTGTCCCCTGCGGCAATCGGCTGGCTGATCCTCGCCAGCCTGCCGCTGGGGTGGTGGGCCTGCACGCGCGCCGCCGAGCACCTGGGGCTGCTCGATCCCGGTTGCATCGTGTGGGACGAGATCGTCGCCTTCTGGGCGGTACTGTGGCTGCTGGCGCCGGCGAGCTGGCTCACGCAGCTGATCGCATTCGCCGTGTTTCGCTTCTTCGATGCGGTCAAACCCGGCCCGGTGGGCTGGGCCGACCGCCTGTTTCACGGCTTTGGTTGGCGCGGCGGCCTGGGCATCCTGCTCGACGACCTGGTGGCCGCCTTCTGCACCCTATTCCTGTTCGCCATCGCGAGGGCCTTATGACGCAGACCACCCCTGATTCCGCACCCGCGATGGACACGCCGGCGCTGGTGGCGACGCTGGCCGACCACCTGCGTGCGCGCGGCTGGATGATGGCCACCGCCGAGAGCTGCACCGGCGGGGGCATCGCCGCCGCCTGCACCGACCTGGCCGGCTCCAGCGAATGGTTCGAGCGTGGCTTCGTGACTTACTCCAACGAAGCCAAGACCGAGCTGCTTGGGGTCGACGCCGATCAAATCGCCGAACATGGCGCGGTCAGCGAACTGGTCGCGCGGGCCATGGCCCATGGCGCGGTGCGGCACTCGCGGGCGCGGGCGGCCGTGGCGGTGACGGGGGTCGCCGGGCCGACTGGCGGCAGTGCCGCCAAGCCGGTGGGCACGGTGTGGTTCGGCTTCATGGTCGACGGCCGGCTGTCCTCCGAGACGCGCCGCTTTGCAGGCGACCGTACCGCGGTGCGCGCGGCCACCGTACGCCATGCCCTGGCGCAGCTGCTGGCGCTGGTAGAGGCAACAGAGCGCTAGGCCGCTTCAGGCCTAAGCGTCGACCCTGCGGCGGTAAACAAGGGACAGGCCCACCCAGGCGGCGATCTCGTAGTTCTGGCCTGCCATGTGATGGTGGATGGGGCCTTCGAGAATGCGCTCGAGTTTGTCGTCCCAAGTTTCGACCACGACGAAGCGCGGCTGGTAGCGCGCAAAGTCCAAGCTGCGCAGAACTTGCAGGTCCACGCCCTCGACGTCGACGTTCAAGAGGTCAATCCGACGATCACGATAGGCAGTGTCGTCCAGGAGGCTGGTGAGCGTGCGGGTACGGATCCGACCGATCTCGCGCGCGCCCGCGCTGGCCTGGCGGTCGATGGTGGCCAGCACCGAAAATTTCTCCGGCGCATAGATGCTCACCTCCTCCTCCACATCACTGACTGCGGCGAGTAGGGTGGTGTCACCTGGCCGCAGCATGCGGCAAGCCTGAACTTTGGCCTGCTCGAGGTCCACTAGGACACCCCGCCACCCCATTTTGTAGAACAGGTAGGTGTTGGAGCCCTTGCGGGGGTGGTGGCAGCCAACGTCGACATAGAAACCTTGCCGCGCCTTTCGCCCACCCAGCAGATGGAGCAAAACGCTGTCCTCGCCAAACTGGGAATAGACCGTCTTGGACTGCCTGGGCGAGAGGAATACTTTGCGAAAGGCGAGCAGCCAATCTCTCATCACATCACCCACTTCAGGTCGAGGGTGCCTGCGACGGGCTAGGCCGTGCGGGATCGCCTCGAGTTGTTTGAATTCTTCAACGTGATGATACGCAAAGTGCCCAGAGTCACTTGGAGCCCGCGCCCGCCCCAACAAGTGCCTGGCGGTCGGGTTGCGTGACCTGGCGGCCTGCGGCGCCGCGCCCCTTGCACCGTCCGGGTCAGGCCCCCGCCGACCGCAGCGCTCGCAGCCACCCCAGCCCGCGCGAGGTGCCACCGGGCCCGCTGTCGGCGGGCAGGTACTCGCAGCCGACCCAACCCTCCCAGCGGTTCGCCGCACCGGGCGCAGAGAGCTTTTCAATCAGCGCAAACAGCGGCGGCCAGTCAATCTCGCCGCTGCCCGGCTCGTGACGCTCCGGCGCGTCAGCGATCTGGATGTGCCCCACTCGACCGGTGGGCAGCGCCTGCGCCAGCTGGCTGGCCAGGTTGCCCTCGACCCGCTGGCAGTGAAACAGGTCCAACTGCACTTTGAGGGCGGGAGAGCCCACCGCCTGCGCCAGGGTGTGCGCGTGGTCCTGCCGATTCAGGTGGAAGCCCGGCACATTGATCGGGTTGATCGGCTCAACGAGCAGCGTGCGGCCTGCGCGCTCCGCTAGGCCCGCAGCCCAGCGCAGGTTGGCCAGCAGCACGGCGTC
>CANFQF010000075.1 GCA_947449025.1 Comamonadaceae bacterium | reverse complement strand
TGCGCCAGCAGCGTTTTGAGCGCCTGCGCGAGTCGGGCTTGCTGGCAGGCAGCCTGGACTCGCTCTCGGAGTGCCCGCGTGACCCGACCGAACCGTCTTGGGAACAGGTCGAGCACAAGGCATGGGAAGCGCGACGCATGGAGGTCTATGCGGCGCAGGTTCACCGAATGGACCAAGGGCTTGGACAAATTCTGGACGCGCTCGATGCAGCGGGGCGGCTCGACAACACCCTCGTCATCTTTCTTTCCGACAACGGCGCATGCGCTGAAGTGCTTCCATTGGACGGGAGCGAAGAGGCGTTCAAGAAGCGCCGGCCAGACTTGGACAGGCTCAAGCCACGCAACGGCAAGGCACTGCGGGTGGGCAATGAGCCGTCGATCCATCCAGGCGCTGAAGATACCTTTGCCAGCTACGGGCGGGCGTGGGCCAACCTCTCGAACACGCCCTTTCGCCTCTACAAACGGTGGACCCATGAAGGCGGGATTTCCACCCCGTTGATCATCCGTTGGCCCGCCGGTCATCTGCCGCCCGGTGACATCGTGCGCGAGCCTTTTCAGCTCACGGACATCCTGCCGACCCTCCTCGAAGCCGCACAGGTGGCCTACCCGCGCCAGCTCGGTGGGCGAGAGCTGCCTGCCTGCGAGGGAACCAGCTTTCTGGCCGCACTGCGCGGGAAGGATGCGTCTGCCGCTGCAGCGGATACAGCCCCGCCGGCTGGCCACACCCTCTTTTGGGAGCACACTGGCAATGCAGCCGTGAGGCGCGGGCGTTGGAAGCTGGTGCGCGAGTACCCCAGGCCCTGGGAGCTGTACGACATGGACACCGACCGGGCGGAGATCAAAGACCTCGCGCCCGTGCATCCGGACACTGTCCAAGAACTGGCCGATGCCTGGCAGGTGTGGGCGGACCGCGTCGGGGTGGTGCCTTGGGAGCAGGTCCTCGCGGGCTACCGGTCCTTGGGAAAAAGCGAGGAAGAGGCGGCGGGCTGATCGAGAGGCTGCCCGCCACTGGGGCGGAGGCATCTGGGCAATGGCGCCCGCAAGGTTTCGAGCGCGCATTTCACGAGAGCGCCACGCTCCCCTATCATCCAAACCGTACCAAGAAAGTCCGGTTGTTTGGCCGATCCGGGCTCCATCCCAGAGGTGTTTTCATGAGCATTGTTCCGGTCCGCGGTGCGGACATCGAGGGCGCAGAGGTCGCGTGGTTCGCCCCCCTGTGCTCGGATGATTTCCGCCATCTTGGCGTGCCCGATGGCGAGCTGCGTAGCAGCTGGGCGCACACCAGCCGCATTGCCCAGCGCGCAGAGGAACTGGGCTTTCGCAACATCCTCTGCCCCTCGTCCTACCAGGTGGGCCAGGACACGCTGACCTTCGTCGCCGGCATGGCCCCCAGATTGAAGACGATGAGCATGTTGGCCGCCATCCGCTGCGGCGAGGTGCAGCCGGCCATGTTGGCCCGCACCGTCGCCACGCTGGACCACATGACCGAGGGCCGCCTGACCCTGAACGTGATCTCTTCTGACTTCCCGGGTGAGGTGGCCGACAGTGCCTTTCGCTACCGCCGTTCCTGGGAGGTGGTGGAAATCCTCAAGCAGGCCTGGACCCAGGACAAGATCGACTACGCCGGCGAGATCTACCAAATCAAGGGCCTGTCCACTGACCCGGTGCGCCCCTACCAGAGCGGTGGCCCGCTCCTTTATTTCGGCGGCTACAGCCCCGACGCACTGGAGCTGTGCGGCGCGCACTGCGACACCTACCTGATGTGGCCCGAGCCCAAGGCGCTGATTGCCCAGCGCATGCGTGACGCGCACGAACGCGCTGCCAAATACGGCCGTGTGCTGGACTACGGCCTGCGGGTGCACATGATCGTGCGTGACACCGAGGCCGAGGCCCGCGAATATGCCCGCGAGCTGGTCTCTCGCCTCGACGACGGCAAAGGTGCCGAAATCCGGGGCCGCGCGCTGGACGCCGTGAGCCTGGGCGTGGCCCTGCAAAGTGCCAACCGTGACCGCGCCGACGACGAAGGCTATGTGGAGCCCCACCTCTGGACCGGCATCGGCCGCGCCCGCAGCGGCTGCGGCGCCGCCATCGTGGGCAGCGTGGACCAGGTGCTCTCCGAGATCCACGCGTACCAGAAGATGGGCATCCGCGCCTTCATCTTCTCCGGCTACCCTCACCTGCAGGAATGCGAAATCTTCGGCACCAAGGTGTTGCCGCAGCTCAAGACCGTCAACCTCGCACAGGCCTATGGCCGCGTGCCCACACAGACTCCCGCCACGCCCCTGGGCGTGGGCAGACGCCAATGACCACCGCCGCTCAAAATTCCACTCAAACGCCCACCGGGCGCATGGCCCTGCCCAATGGCCGCTCGCTGTCCCGACTGGCCTACGGTGTATGGCGCCTGTCGGAAGCCGTCGACAGCTCGGTACACGCCAACGTGGCCCGCATCGAGGCCTGCCTGGCGCAGGGCATCACCACCTTTGACCACGCCGACATCTACGGCAACTACCGCTGTGAGCAGCTCTTTGGCCAGGCCCTGCGGGCGCAGCCCTCGCTCAAGGACAAGATCGAGGTGGTCACCAAGACCGACATCATGCTGATGTCAGACCAGTGGCCTGGCACCCGCGTCAAGCACTACGACACCAGCGCCCCGCACGTGCGCGCCAGCGTCGACCGCTCGCTCGCGCGCATCGGGGTGGACGTGATCGACCTGTTGCTCATTCACCGCCCCGACCCGCTGATGGACGCAGGCGAGCTCGGTGCGTGCCTCGACGGCCTCATTGATGCGGGCAAGGTGCGCGGCGTGGGCGTGTCCAACTTCATGCCCTGGGATGCAGACCTGCTGCAATCGCGCATGAAGCACCGCTTGCAAACCCAACAGATCGAGCTCGGCCTGCTGCATACCGCGCCTTTCACCAACGGCCAACTGGCCCACGCGCAGCAGCACCACATGCCGGTGATGGCCTGGTCGCCCCTCGGAGGCGGCCGGCTGCACACGCAGGCCGGCCAGGCGGGGACTGCCGCGGCCCGGCTCGCGCCCCGGCTCGCGGCGCTGGCCCGGGAGGCCGGCACGGACACCAGCGCGGTGGCCGTCGCCTGGTTGCTGCACCATCCGGCCGGCATCCTGCCGGTCATGGGCACCAACCAGCCCGAACGCATCGCCCGCATCGCCGATGCGCTGAAGGTCCCGATGGACCGCCAGACCTGGTTCGAGCTTTACAGCTTGGCCAACGGCCACGAGGTGCCCTGACCGAGACCGGATCAGGCCGAAACCCGGCGGCCACCCGAAGGTGTCAGAAGCGGCGGATCTCGCTCACCGGGTCGTCATGCCGCGCGACCTGGCCGGGGGCCGGGGCGGCGCAGGCAATGGCAGCCCCCGCGCGCGCAAACAGGGGCAGCTTGTCCAGCGCTGCGTCCACCGTGTGCCACTGGGCGCTGGCGTAGGCCTGGCCCGTCTCGAAGTCGAACCACGGGCCGCCCTGCGGCAGTTGGGGCAGATAAACACGGCGGCGGGTTGCGCCTTCTTCCACCACCGGGGCCACCAGCAGGCTGTCACCCAGCATGAAGTCGTCGCACCCTTCCAGACACTGCGCGTCTTCGGGAAAGTCGTAAAAAGTCGGCCGGATGATGGGCTCGTGCTGGCTGGCGGCGCGCTCGAACAGAGACCACAAATAGGGCATGAGCCGGTAGCGCAACTCGATGGCGCTGCGGGTGATGGCGCTGACCTCCGGATGCAGCCAGGGCACGGTGGTCACCCCGTCGGCCTTCCAAGAGTTCATCACCATGCGCGGGTTCAGGCAGCAAGCCTGCACCCAGCGCGCCAGCAGCTCGGGGCCGGGGCTCGGGCCGAAGAAGCCGCCCACGTCGTGGCCGACATTGAACATGCCCGAGAGTGACATCTGCAGGCCGGTGCGCAGGTTCCAGCGCAGGTTGCGCCAGTCGCTGCTGTTGTCGCCCGTCCAGGTCTGGGCATAGCGCTGGATGCCTGGCATGCCGCCGCGGGTGATGGTGTAGACCGGCGCCTGCGGCGAATGGGCCTGCTGCGCCTCGTAGGTGGCCCGCGTCATCAGCAGCGGGTGCAGGCCGCGTGAGCGATGCATAGGCACGGGCCGACCGAAGCCGCTGGACTGTGCATGCTCCTCGTTGATCGCGTACTCGTTGTTGTCGTTCCAGCCTGCGTCAATGCCGTAGTTCAGCACCATCCGGGTGAGGCCGTCTTTCCACCAGGCCAGGGTGGTCGGGTTGCTGAAGTCAAGGTGCGAGCCCTGGCCATCCCAGAAGGGTTCGAGTACCGGCTGGCCGGTTCGCGCGTCCTGTATGAAGCCGCCAGCAGCCTTGACCTCATCGAAGGCCGGGTGGTCGTCGAGCAGACAGGGCTTGGTATTGGCCACCAGCATCAGGCCTGCCTCGTGGAAGCGGGCGTTGAGCGCCTTCGGGTCCGGGAACTTGCTGGCGTTCCAGGTGAACACGTAGCGGCGCTTGCCGCGGCTGGAGTAACCCGAGCCGTAGTGGAAAGAGGACACCGGCACCCGGTGCGCGATCGCCTCGTCCAGAAACTTGCCCAGTTGCACCTGGGCGTCGGGCGCGTCGGCCAGACCCATGGCGGTCTGGGCAAAACCCGCCGACCAGCGCGGAGGCAGTTGCGTGCCGCCAATGAGCGGCACGAATTGGGCGATCACCTCCGCCGGGCTGCGACCCGCGATGACGTAGTAGTCCAGGTCGCCGTCATCGATCTCCACGTAGCGGTAGAAGTCGTGGTAGTTGTCGTGCTCGCAGCCCAGGTCGAAGGTGCAGGCTGCCAGGGTGTCGTAGTACAGGCCCACCCACTGACCATTCCCGGCGCGCTTGATCAGGAAGGGCCAGTGTTTGTACAGGGGGTCGCCGCGCTCGGGGTCATAGCCCAGAGCGTCCAGGCCGGCGGTGCGCAGGCGCCGGCCGTGCAGGTCCAGCGGACCGGTCTTGTCACCGAGCCCGTAGTAGCGGTCAGCGCGGTCGCGCGCCTGGTAGTGGCGCACCAGGCCGCCTCGGCCCTGGCGCAGGTAGGCGGTGGTGGCGCGGTCTTGCAGCACCGGAGTGTCTGCACCGAAGGCGTGCCAGCACAGACCCAGCGGACCGGTGGCCAGAGTGACGGACAGTTGCGCGGTGCCAAAGCGGTTCTCGTCGGCCCCGGTGGCGGGCAAGTTGAAGCCGGACAGGTCCTCGCGCTCACGCCCTTCCCAGGGGGCCTGGCCCTGCGGTGCGATCGCCCAGGTGCGCGGCTCGCGCCAGCCGCTGGCCGGGAGCAGCGATACACGCGCCAGGGTCTCACCCAGGAAGCGCACCTGCATCTGGCCGCCATCGTCCAAAGCGGTGGTGGCCACGCGGGCCTTGTCGTCGCCCTGGAAACGCCATGCAGCAGCTTGCCAGGGGGTCATGCGAGGTTCTCCAGACGCAGACCTTGCGCGTCGAATGCGTGAACGTGCTGGGCGTCTGCCTGTAACCACAGGGTCTGGCCAATGCCAGGCGCAGCCCCTTCGATCAGGGTCTCGATGCGGGTGCCGTCGGCCAGATCACCCTGCACCAGGGAGTTGGCGCCCAGGTACTCGGCGGCGCGCAAGGTCAGCGCCAGGCCCTGGCCCTGTGGTGCCAGGCGCAGGTGCTCGGGTCGCACGCCCAGGTGCGAGACTGCGCTCGGGCCGCTCCCCGCGCGGCCCAGAGCGGCGGCATGGCTCGCAGGGATGAAGTTCATGCGCGGGCTGCCGATGAACCCGGCCACAAAGGTGTTGCAGGGGCGCTCGTAAAGGGCCTGCGGCGTGCCCACCTGCTCGATGCGGCCCTCGCGCAGCACCACGATCCGGTCGGCCATGGTCATGGCCTCTACCTGGTCATGAGTCACATACACCATGGTGGCGCCCAGGCGCTGGTGCAATTCACGCAGCTCGGCGCGCATCGAGACACGCAGCTCCGCGTCCAGGTTGGACAGCGGCTCGTCGAACAGGAAGATCTTCGGGTCACGCACGATGGCGCGGCCGATCGCCACCCGCTGGCGCTGACCGCCGGACAACTGGGTGGGCTTGCGATCGAGCAGCGTGTCCAGCCGCAGCAGGGTGGCAGCCTCGCCCACCAGGCGGTCGATCTCCTGGCGCGCCACCTTGGCGTTCTCGAGGCCGAAGGCCATGTTGGCGCGCACCGTCATGTGCGGGTAGAGGGCGTAGGACTGGAACACCATCGCGCAGCCGCGGTCGGCGGCACCGATGTCGTTGACCCGCTGGTCGTCGATCAGGATGTCGCCGCCACTGGCGGTCTCCAGGCCGGCAATCAGCCGCAGCAGGGTGGACTTGCCGCAGCCCGATGGCCCGACAAACACGACGAATTCGCCGTGGCGGACCTGGAGGTCGATGCCGCGGATCACGTCAACCGGTTGGAAGCGCTTGGTGACGGAGCGTAGTTCGAGGGTGGACACGTGTGGGACTTCAGGAAGATGTCGTGGCGGCGCTCACTTGACCCCCGCGCTGGCAATGCCAGTGGTGATGTAGCGCTGAAGAAAGGCAAAGACAGCGGTCACCGGCAGCAGGGTGATCACGGTCATGGCCAGCAGGTAATGCCACTGGGTATTGAGCTCACCCTGGAAGGAGTTGAGCGCCAGTTGCAGGGTGAAGAACTCGGACTTGGACAGCACGATCAGCGGCAGCAGGAAATCGTTCCATCGCCACATGACCGAGAAGATGGCCAGCACCGCCAGGGCGGGCGCCGACAGCGGCAAGACGATGCGCCAATAGATGCGCCATTCGCTGGCGTGGTCCATGCGCGCCGCCTCGATCAGCTCGTCGGGGATGGTGAGCATGTATTGCCGCAGCAGGAACACGCCAGTCGGCGTGGCCACGGCCGGCAGGATCACCCCCCACAGCGTGTTGAGCAGACCGGTGCTGTTGATCACGAGAAAGACAGGCACCAAGATGATGGTGGGCGGAATCATCAGCGTCGCGATGATCAGCAGAAACACCGCCTTCTGGCCGGTGAAGCGATACTTCGAGAGAGCGAAGGCCGCCATCGAGTTGAACAGCAAGGTGAGCAGGGTCGCCACCACGGTGATGAACACCGAATTCCACAGGTACTTGCCGAAGGTGAACTTGCCAAACAGGTCGGTGTAGTTGGAAGTGGCCCAGGTGATCTCCTCCACCGGGGTGCGCTCCTTGATGTTGACCTGAATCTCCTTGGCCGGCTCCGCCGGATCGACCAGGGTGGCCATGATGCCGATGCGGCGCACCTGGGCCAACTGGCGCGGCTGGCCCTGTTCGTCCTTGACCGTGAACAGGGGCAGGGGCTTGTCGTGGCCTTCCACCTGCACCGTCTTTTGCGAGTAGGGCAAAAAGGTGGGCGGGAACTTGCCTATGGCGGCTTCGGTCTTGAACGAAGACATCACCAGCCACAGCACCGGGGCGAACATGGTGAACAGGCCGAGCACCAGGTAGGCGTAGCTGGCGGTGTCGGTCCAGTGCAGGCCGCGCCGTCCCCGGGTTGCGGTGAGAAATTGCCAGATGGACATCAGCGCACCTTCTGGCCGGCCTCGTTGGCGCGGGTCAGTTTGAGTTGCAGCAAGGTCAGCACGATCAGCAGCACCGCGAGCGACAGCGAGGCAGCAGCGGCCAGGCCGTAAAGGTGAATCTGCTCGGCGAAGCCGGTCTGGTAGATGAACTGCACGATGAAGGTGGTGGCCGAGCCCGGGCCGCCGCCGGTGAGGATGAACACCTCGTCAAAAATCTGCACCGCGCGGATCATGGCCAGTACGAGCACCACGATCAAATTGGGCATGAGCAGCGGCAGGGTGATGCGGGTGAGAGTGCGCCAGGGCGAGGCGCGGTCCATCTCGGCGGCCTCGTACAGGTCACGCGGGATGGCCTGCAGGCCAGCCAGCAAAATCAGGGTGTAAAAGCCCATGTGGGCCCAGATCGAGACAAAGACGGTCCAGAAAAAAGCCCAGGGCCCGTTGGTGAGCCACTCCACCGGCTGGGCGCCCTGGGCGACCAGCACCGCGTTGAACACGCCCTGGCTTTGCAGCAGCCATTTCCAGATCAGGGCCACCACCACCGGCGAGAGCAGCACCGGATAGAAAAACACCCCGCGCCAAAAGCCCCGGCCGATGATCTTGCGATTGAGCACCAGTGCGGTGGCCAGCGAAAAGCCCACCATCAGGGTGACCTGGATCACGCTGAACCTGAGCGTGTTGCTCATGGCGCGCCAGAACACGTCCTTGCGGCAGGTGGAGAGATCCAGGTAGTTACGGCACTCGTAGAGGATCTGGAAGTTCTCCGCGCCGGTGAAGGGCCGCTCGGCGGGCATCAGCTGCACGCCGCCGGTGACGGCGTACCAGAGGTTGATCAGGATCGGCAGGAAGGTGAACAGGCCGAAGACGATGAGGTTGGGGGCGACGAACAGCCAGCCCAGGCGCGACAGGCCGAGCCAGCGCTGACCGAGGCGAAACAGCGGCTCGAAGAGATTGAAAAACCCGGCGAGAAGTCGCATGGCGAGGGCTAAAAATGACCCGCGGCGCCAGGGGGCGCCGCGGATGTTCGGGAGTGCGGCAGGTGCCCGCTTACTTCTGGGCCTGCCGGACCGCGTCCTGCATGTCGGCGTCGATCTTGTTCAGGGCCTCATCCACGCTCATTTCGCCCACCACCGACTGGGTTACGCGGGCCACGGTGGGCAGCATCATGGCGCGGTTGAACTTGTATCCCTGGAACTGGTAGGCCACCGGGGCGAGATTGGCCACACCCGCGCTGAAGGCGCCCAGAGCCGCCTTGGCGCCCGGCAGGGCCTTGCCGTAGTCGATGCCCTTCTTGGCCAGGCCTGCGTGGGCCGGGATGTTCTCGGTGCGGGCGGAGAACTCGGCGTAGGCCTGTTCAGACGCCATGAACTCCAGGAAGGCGGCGGTTTCCTTGGCGGCCTTGCTGGTCTTGAGCGCCACCCAGGCAGCGCCGCCGGGGATGCCGGAGCAGGCGGCAGGACCGCAGGGGTTGGGAACAGCCACCCAGTCGAACTTGGTGCCAACGTCCTTTTGCAGGCGGTTGATCTGCCAGGAGCCAGAGAGCACCATGGCCACGTTGCCGTTGACGAATTCACCGATCGAGTCGGCATAGGTCGAGCCGCCCGAACCGGCCCACACCTCGCGCAGCATGGTGCCGTCCTTATGCCAGCCGACAAACTTGGTGACCGCGGTCTTGTAGCCGGGGTCGATCACCAGCTCGCCCTTGGCGTCGAAGATCTTGGCGCCATAGCTGATGGCCGGACCGGCGAAGCGGTGGCCGGAGCGGTCCCAGGCCATGCCGGCCTTGGTCTGGGTGGCCTTGGAGACTTTGCGCACGGCGTCGGCCCAGTCGTCCCAGGTGGCCTTGGGGCCGGGGATGGCGACCTTGGCCTGCTCGAACAGGGTCTTGTTCACATAGGGGCCGGTCATGGTCAGCTGGGACATGAAGCCGTAGATGCCCCTGTCGGTGGCCGAGGGGCGCAGCCAGCCGGCGGTGGCGCCGAAGTTGTCGTCGAAGTACTTGCGGTTCTTCAGGTTGGCGGAGATGTCCATGTAGTACTTGGACAGGCCGCCCAGGTCGGTCACCCGCGCAATGTCGGGGCCCTGGCCGGCGGCCAGCTGCACGGGCAGTTGCTCGACGATGGTCTTGTAGGGGACGGTATCGACGATGATCTTGGTGCCCGGGTTCAGGGCCTCGAAGCGCTTGGCCAGTTCGCTGGTCACTTCGCACTCGATGCCGTCCTGGTAGCACATCACACGGACATCGGCAGCCGAAGCGGCGCCTGCGCTAGCAGCCAGGGCGGCCAGCAGGGCGGCGCGGGACAGGGTGGTGGTAGTCATGTTGTCTCCTGAGGGGCGGATCAGCCCTTGTAAAAATGTTGCATCGCCAGCTTGCGCGCCGGCCCGGTGGATCCATCTATGAGCATACCCAATGACGACCCCCTGAACCTACTGGTGGAAATCCTGTATGGCGGCCTGCCCCCCGACCCGGCGCCCGGGGCCTTGCAGGTACACCTGCTGCATGACTCCCACCCTCCCCAGTGGCCCGGAGCGCGCCTGCAAACCTGGCGCTGGTCGCTGGTGGACGCCCCGGCCCTGGGCTGCGCGGTGCAGGTGCTGTTGCCGGCCGGGGCTGGGCCCGTGCCCGTGCCTGCGCCTGCGCCTGCGCCCGTGCTGCTCTGGGGTGACGCCTGCTGGGCCTACCTGGACGACGACGCCCGGCGCGAGGCCCTGGCGGGCGGCCTGGCGCTGGCCTGGTTCAATCGCACCGAGCTGGCTTTTGACGCCCCGCAGGGTCAGCGGGCCGGCCCGTTGTTCGACCGCTTTCCCCAGGCACGCTTCGGTGCCCTCTCGGCCTGGGCCTGGAGCTTGTCGCGCGCGCTGGACCTGTTGCAGCAGGTGCCGGGGCTGGATGCGCGGCGCATGGGGGTTGTGGGCCATTCGCGCGGGGGCAAGGCCGCCTTGCTGGCGGGTGCCTGCGATGAGCGTTTCGCCCTGGTGGCCGCGCATAACAGCGGCGCGGCCGGCGCGGGCAGCTCCTGGGACAGCGGCCCGGGCAGCGAAGGCCTGGAAGATCTGGCGCGGGCCTTCCCGCATTGGCTGGCACGCGAGGGGCAGGCGGGCCGGGCCGAACTGGCCACCCGCGGCCTGGACCAGGACCTGCTCCTGGCGGCGGTGGCGCCACGCCAGCTGCTGGTGCTGCAGGCCGACGGTGATGCATGGGCGGACCCCGAAGGCACCCGCAAGATGGTGGCGCGCGCGACCCGGGCCTGGCCACCCGGCCCTGCGCCTTCAGAACCTTCGCCTACAGACCCTGCGCCTTGCGGCGATGCGTCCGCTGGCGAGGTGATGCCCGGGGTGCGCCTGGTGCGGCGTGCCGGCGGCCACCCGATGGGACTAGCCGACTGGCGGCAGGTGTTTGGCGCGATGCAGGCCCTGGGTCGCTGAATCTGGCGGAATCTGGCTGGATCTGGCTGGGGCAGGGAGCTGACCCAAGGCCGATGCCCCAAGGCCGCTCACCTGGGTCTGAACTACCAGCGAAAGCGTTCGTCGCGACGCAGGTCGATCGCTTGCCCGCTGGTGATCGACGCCTGGGCCGCCAGGCCCATGACCACCGCCGCCAGGCCGTCGCGCAGGCTGACCTCCACTGGTCCCTGGCCACGCACCGCCGCGTGAAAACGCTGGTGCTGGTAGAGGGTCGAGCCGTTGTGGTCGCCGGCGGCCAGGGCCACCGGGTCGACCGGCACGTCGAGTTCGCGCGGTCCCTTGGGGTCGCGCGGGCTGATGGTCACCTTGGGGACCGGCGGCTCGCCCAGGTGGGCGGGCCAGAAGCGGCCGGGGCCGGGCACCAGGCATTCGACCTTGGCCTGCGGCCCGACGACCGAGATTTCTTCCTGATAGCGGGAGCCCTCGGCGAACATGCACAACTCGAGCAGCGCGCGCTGGCCGCTGGCGAAGTCCACGATCACGTAGGCGTTGTCCAGGATGTCGGGCGTGCCCTCGGGGTAGCGCTCGTCCTGGTGGTTGTGGGCGGCCGAGCCGGAGGCAAATACCCGCACCGGCTCGCTTTGCGTCATGTGCCGCATCAGGTCGAAGAAGTGGCAGCACTTTTCCACCAGGGTGCCACCGGTGTAGCGGTTGAAGCGGTTCCAGTCGCCCACCTTCACCAGGAAGGGAAAGCGGTGCTCGCGGATGGACAGCAGGGTCACCGGCCCGGTGTGGGTCTGGCGGTGCACCTCCTCCACCAGGCGTGCCACCGGCGGCATGTAGCGGTACTCCATCGCCACCCACAGCGGCGCGGTGTAGCGGCTGCCCAGCGCGGCCAGCGCGCGCACATCTTCGATGGTGGTGCAGGCAGGCTTTTCCACCAGCACCGGCAGGCTGCGCAGGGCCGCGATTTCGTGCAGCTGCTGCGCGTGCCGGAAGTTGGGACTGGTGATGACGAGGCAATCGACATCGCCGGCGGTGACCACCTCGGCCAGGCTGGAGACGCGCCGGGCGCCAGGGGCCAGGGCCAGGCTGCGTGTGGCCATGCCCTCGTCGGGTTCAAATAGGCGGGTGACCTGGGCCCCGGGGAGCAGGGCGATGTTGCGCAGGTGCTCCTGGCCCATCATCCCGCAACCTATCAGGCCGTATCGAATCGGGTGACTCATGGTGGCGGTTGCTTATGGCCGCACTGTACCTTCGCTGCCAGATCCGCTTTCTGCTGCCGGCAGCTGGTAGGTGTCCCGCCTGGCGAGCACGGGGAACATCCGGAACCACAGCACGGCCACCACCAGGGTGCCGATGGCGCCGCTGACCACCGAGGCCACCGGCCCGAACGCCGCCGCCACCGCGCCTGACTCGAACTCACCGAGCTGGTTGCTGGCGCCGATGAAGATGGTGTTGACCGCACCCACGCGGCCGCGGATCTCATCGGGCGTATCCAGTTGCATGAGGGTCTGGCGAATCACCACGCTCACCATGTCGCCGATGCCGGAGATGGTCAGTGCCGCCACGGAGAGCAAGAAGGAGGTGGACAGGCCAAAGGCCAGCGTCGACAGTCCGTAGACCACCACACCGACGAACATCCAGCGCCCCACATGCCTGCGCAGCGGATAGCGCGCGAGGAACAGGGAGCAGGCCACCGAGCCCACGGCCGGGGCCGCTCGCAGCGCGCCCAGGCCCTCTGAGCCCACATGCAGGATGTCCTTGGCGTACATGGGCAGCAGCGCGGTGGCGCCGCCCAAGAGGACTGCCATCAAATCCAGCGAGAGAGCGCCCAGCAAAAGGGGGCTGGCCTTCACGAAGCGCAGGCCGGCGAACAGGGCGTCGAGGCTAATAGGCTGTGCGGGTGCCGCGCTCTTCGAGGGCGTCATGCGCAGCAGCAGGGACAGCGAGCCCACCAGCAGCACCAGAGCGATGGCATGCACGGCCACCCCGGTTTCCATGAACAGCAGGCCGGCCAGAGCGGGGCCGGCGATGATGGTCGACTGCATGGTGGCGCCGTTGATGGCGGCGCCGCGCGGAAGAATGCTGGCTGGCAGAAGCGCCCCAATCAGCGAGCCCTGAGCCGGGTGCTGGAAGGCACGGGCGACACCCAGCATCACCGAGATGCCGAAGATACCGCTGCGCCCCAGGTCTCCGCTGAGGGTGGTCGTCAAAAGGGTGGCGGCCACCAAGCCCTGCAGCGCGGTGCAGGTTGCAATGATGCGGGTGCGCGGGTAGCGGTCGGCGGTGTGGCCGGCCAGCAGGGTGAGCGCCAGCACCGGCAGGAACTGCAGCAAGCCCACCAAGCCCAGGTCCCAGGCGCTGCCGGTCAGGTTGTAGACCTGCCAGGCCACCGCCACCATCAGCATCTGGTTGGCCGTGGCGCCCAGGAGGCGCGCTGCCAGTAGGCGCTGAAAGTCGGGGTACTGGGCGAATTCGCCCCGACCGAAGAGTTTGCGGAGCATCCGGGGCGGCGTTCAGTCGCCCTGGGCGTATTGCTTTTCCATGGCGTCAAAGCGCGGCTTGTCGACCAGGCGCTGGCGTTCCATGAAGGGGATCACCAGACTGGGGTCTTCGCGCAGGATCCCCTTGGCCTGCAGTTCGCCCAGGGCGCGCTGCATGCCCAGCACCGCGCCTTGCAGCGCGGTGTTGGCGTAGAGCACCAGACCAAAACCCAGTTCGGCCAGCTCGGACTGCGGGAGCTGCGGTGTCTTGCCGCCAATCACGATGTTCATCACCTGCGGCAGCGGCAGCAGCGCCGGGAGCTTGCGCACTTCATCGACCGACTCCGTGGCTTCGACAAAAAGCAGGTCGGCGCCTGCCTCGGCCATGCGGGCCGCGCGCTCGACGGCGGCGTCGAAGCCGTGCACGCTGCGTGCGTCGGTGCGGGCAACGATGAGGAAGTTGGGGTCGGTGCGCGCATCGACCGCAGCCTTGATCTTGCCGATCATCTCGCCCAGGGGCGCCACGTCCTTGCCGTTGAAGTGACCGCAGCGCTTGGGAAACACTTGATCCTCCAGCTGAATCGCGTCGGCGCCAGCACGCTCGAGGGTACGCACCGTGTGCGAGACATTGACCGCGTTGCCAAAGCCCGTGTCACCGTCTACCAGCATCGGCAGATCCACCGTGCCGCGGATCTGCGCGGTGGCTTGCGCCACGTCCTGCAGGCCGATGAAGGCCAGGTCTGGCATGCCCAGTTGCATATTGGTGAGGCCCGCACCCGAGAGGTAGACCGTCTCGAAGCCCATGTCGGCAATCACGCGGGCAGACAGGGCGTTGAAGGCGCCCGGCATCAGCAGGCCCTTGCGGGCTTCGACGAGTTGGCGCAGGCGTGCACGGCGGGCGGCGGTGGTGTCGGTCATGGCAGATCTTGGAAATGTGGGCTTTGCAGGGGCAGGTCTGTGTGCAGGTCCTGCGCTCAGGACATGGCAGCGAGACCCGCATTCTCGCCTGCGAGCCGGCCGAACACCGCGCCCGAGACCAGACCGGTGCCGCTGGGGTAGCTGAAGTAGAACAAGCCACCCACCATCTCGCCGGCGCAGTACAGGCCCTCGATGTTCTGGCCGGTCACGTCGCGCACCTGGCCGCTGGCCGGGTTGATGCTGAGGCCCCCGAAGGTGAAGGTGATGCCGCAGGTGGTCGCATAGGCGTCATAGGGCGGCGTGTCCAGGGCCTGGGCCCAGTTGCTCTTGGGCGGGCTGATGCCTTCGGTGCCCTTGCCGTCCTTGATGGTGTGGTTGAACTCCACGTCCTTCTTCACCGACGCGTTGTAGGCGTACACGGTTTCCAGGAAGGCCTTCCCGTCCACGCCTTCGAGCTTTTCAGCCAGTTCTTCCAGCGTGTTCGCGCTGACCTTGGTCATCATCTTGATGCGGTACTCGGACCGCAGCAGCTTGCTCACCTTGCTGTCGAACACCTGCCAGGCGAACTGGCCGGTTTGCTTGAGCACTTCGCCGCCGTACTTGGCGTAGGTGAAGGAGTGGAAGTCCCATCCTTCGTCGACGAAGCGCTTGCCCTCGGCGTTGATCAACAGGCCGAAGATGTAGGAGTGCTTCTGGAACTGGTCGCCCACGGAGAGGTCGCCATAGGGCGGGGCGTTGAGGTCCCAGCCGGTGGCATGCGCGCCCGACCAGTTGCCGTGGCCGCCCGCGCCAATGTCCATCGCCATCTTCAGGCCGTCACCCTGGTTGAAGCGGGTGCCGCGCACCTTGGCCAGCTCCCAGCCCGGGCCCAGGTAGCGGGTGCGCATCTCGGGGTTGGCCTCGAAGCCGCCGCAGGCCAGCACCACTGACTTGGCGTGAAAGTTCACCACCTGGCCGCCGTGGCTGGCGCGCACGCCGGTCACCCGGTCGCCGTCGAGCAGCAGGCCCTTGGCACGGGTGCTGTAGTGGATGTCGATGCCGGCCTTGCCCGCGGCCTTGTCGAGGAATTCGACCAGGCCATAGCCGCCGCCCGACACTTCGATGGGCATGCGGCCGAAGAACTTGCGCTTGCCATTGACGACAGCCGACTGGCGGCCGTAGTTGGCGACGAACTTCACACCCTTGCTGCGCAGCCAGGTCATCACGTCCAGGCTTTGCGTCACCAGCACCTCGGACAGCTCCGGGTCGGTGCGGAACTGGGTCAGGCGAAACAGGTCGTCAAAAAATTCTTCGGTGGTGTTGGTGCCCCAGTCGGCGTCGGCCTCTTCCTGCTCGGTGATGTCGATCACCTGGCGCAGCTCGTCGACGCTGTGGAAGGCAAAGCGCATCACGCCGCCAGCAAAG
>CANFQF010000074.1 GCA_947449025.1 Comamonadaceae bacterium | reverse complement strand
CATCGATGCGGCGCGCAGTGCAGGACGGGTCTGCGGCGTGGCGCATTACGACGCATCAGAGTGCCGGGCTTGGGCGCAGCGAGGCTGCAGTTTCTTTGCTCTGGCCAGTGAGGTTGGTTTCATGTACGCCCGGCTGCACGAGTTCCAACGGGAGGTTCGAGCGGAGCTTGGGGCCTCATGAACTGACATCGACACCCGCCGCATCTACCTGTTCGGAATCTCCAATGGCGCGCCACCCTTGACCCGCCCCGTTTTGGGGGCGGCCGGTGGAGCCCGCTCTCAGAAGCTGTAGCCCAATGCGAGCGTGCCTGTGGTGCTGGCCTTTTCCCGCACGAGTGGGCTCACCCGGGCGCCGCCAAGCAACTCGGTGTAGCTCACAGACCCTGCCAAGCTCCACTCCTTGGTCAGCAGGTAGACGAGCGACGCGCTTGCCCGAATGTCCTTTGCCCCCGCGCCTGGCGTGTACCCAGCCAAAGTGCTGCGACTGGCTTGGGCGGCGTCGACGCCAAAATAGGTCTGCTGGTAAGCCGCATTGGCCCACGAACTGCTGATGCTGGTTCCCAGAAAGAGCTGAGGGCCCAGCGGAATGCCCCAGCCTGCACCGACATCGACCACCAAGCCATTTCGATCGTTGCCGCTGCCGTAGCGAAAAGAGGAACTGAGCCTGATGCTGCGTGCCGGGCTGATATTGAAGAAAGCGCCGACCGTGGGGCGGGCTTGGATATCTCCCAGGCCTTGGAGAACGGGGCTGCGGCTTTCCTTGCGCCCGAAGTCCGCCGTGACCCGCAGGCCGTAGGCCCTATCGGGCCGGGTAGATGCGTTGTAGCCCAGGCCATTCATCGCGCCTGCAAAGAACCCGTTGCTCCATTGGTACTCGATACCAGGCAGCAGACGGGTGCGCGATTCATCCGAGCCGGCGTAGTCGCGGCCAGCCAGCAGGGCGATGCCCACGGTTCCACCCTGCGCCACGGACGGCGGCAGCATGGGACGGTAAAAGTCAGATTGCGCGTGCGCGAGGCCAGCGCCCGTGAGAGCGAACGAGCAGGCGATGGTGGCGAAGACTTTTTGCATGCCGCGGATTTTGAACGCGATGGCAGTCCGGCGGCAGATAGCCCTAATTTGCCCTGCCCTCACAACTGCCGTCGCTATTGCCCGCACCACTGTTCTCACCACTGCAATTAGCCCTGCCCCAGCAAGGGGCAAGCGCCTGGCAAAGGTGGCGGCGCAGCACCGGCCCGGTGATGGGGCCGGGGCTCCCCGACCATCAGGGAACAAATCCATCCGTGAGCGTCTGCAAAAAGGCCACCAGATCCTGGACATCCTGCAAGCTCAATTTCGGTGGCTGACCGGGCTGCAGTCCGAACGGTGCTTGTTGTTCGACGTTGCTGCGGTAGGCCACCGGGAGGTCGTTGAACTTGTCCACTACGCCGTTGACCACCGGGTACCAGCGCGCCGGATCGATATCGCGCGTGGCGTAAAACGACACGGCCTCCTGCAAGCTGGCCACCGCGCCGTTGTGGAAGTAAGGACCGGTCAGTGCCACGTTGCGCAGGGTCGGCACCTTGAACTTGCCGCACAGGTCTTTGCGGTGTGACAGGTCGGTGCGGACGGGTCCGCACAAGCCCATGTCGAAGAAGGCCGGGTCGGCCGTGGCCGTGCTGCGGTTGCGGGGAACGCCCAGGGCGAAGTAGCCAAAGTTCGTAAACAGCGCGCGTGATTGTCCCGCCGCTGGGGTACTGCTGTGGCAGCTGGCGCAATTGCCACGCTGAGGGCTGTTGAAGATCGCCAGGCCCCGAGCCTCCTGCGCGTTGAATGCCACCCGGCCGTCCTGCACCGCGTCGAATTTGCTGGTGTAGGGTTGGTAGTCGATGTCGCCGGCCTGATAGGCCTCCAGCGCCAGTTGCAGGGCCTCTAGCACCTTGGCGTCGGGGGCGGTGGGCGCAAGGGCGGATGCAGACAGGAGCTGCGCGAAGTAGGGCAGGGTGCGCACCCGGGCCACGACCGATGCGCTGTTGGCGTGGGCCATCTCATTGCTCGCCAGCAGCGGCCCGAGCGCCTGTGCGGCGCGGGTGTCCGCACGACCGTCCCAGGTGAACCCGCCGGAGGGGCGGCCCTCGGCGTCGAAGGCAAAGGCGCGGTTCTCGTTCAGGTAGTTGAGCGTGGGCGAACTGCGCAAGCCTTGTTGATCCAGCGCCAAGCCCCCAAGCGGGAGGAAGACGCCATCGGCATCGGCATGGCCACGCTCCTGCACGTGGCAGGTGACGCAGGCCAGGTTGCCGGCGGCGGACAGACGCGTGTCGTGAAAGAGCAGATCGCCGACGGCCACGCTCTCGGCTGAGGGGGCCGCGCGTGGCTGGCTCAGGAGGGCGGCGTCAGAGGGCGTGTTGGCAGCGCTGCCCGTCGAGCCGCCGCCGCAGGCGATCAACAGGGCCGAGAGGACTGCGGCAGCGCCCAGTGCCGTGAATGAAGAAGCAAGGCCGTGAACGTTCATGGGAGTCGTTGGAGTGGCAATGACGATGCGCAACGATGGCCCCCAATCGCGCAGCCAGCATGTAGACATTGTGGAGACGGCCTTCACATTTGCCCGCGGGCCCGGGGCTACCATTGCCCGGTCATGCCTTCTCCCAAGCCGCGCCGCTGGCGCCTGTCCCTCGTCCACCAGCTGGCCTTGCTTCTGGTGGGGGGCGTGCTACTGGCTGCGACGGTGTTGGGCGCGGCGGTGGCCTGGAATCTGCGGGCCGGCTTCAGCGACTACCTGCGCGCGCGGGACGAACAATGGTTGGACCGCTTTGCCGAAGTCGCCGCCGCGGCGGTGGCCGAACGCGGGCTGGCTGCCATCTCCGGCGCACCCGGGTCCCTGGACCCCTTGTTCGCTGCGGCCGCGCCTCCGGGCACGACGCGTCCGTCCCCTCCGCCACCCCCGCCCCGCCGATCCCCGCCTCCACGCGGGTCTGGCGGGCCAGGCGGGCCGGAGGGACCTGAAGGACCCGATTGGCACGATGGAATGGATAGGCCCCCGCCCCCCCGCGGTCCCGGGGGATTCGGCGGACCTCGTGAACCCTATGGCGCTCACCCACCCGGCGCACCGCCCGATCAAGGCGACCGCCCGCCGCCGGGACGGCGTCGCCCCGAGTCTGGGCGCATACCCGAGCGCCTCAGCCTGGTCGATCCCGAGGGATGGCCCTTGGCCGGGCGTCCTTTGGCGCCCCAGGACGTGCTGGCCGAGCGCCCGATCGTGGTCAATGGTCAGACCGTGGCGCGGGCGCAATTGGCGCGAGGGGATTTGGCGACCGCGGAGGTCGACGCCGCCTTCCTGGCGCGCCAGTACCGCGGCATCGTGCTGACGGCCCTGCTGCTCACCCTGCTGGCCATCGCTGGCGCGGTCTGGGTTGGCCGACGCTGGCTGCGCCCGGTGCGCGAGCTGCAGCAGGCCGCCCGAAGCGTCGCGCAGGGGGCATTCGACGTGCGCCTGGCGCCGCAAGGCAACGACGAGCTGGCTGACCTGGCACGCGACATCAACGCCATGGCCGCTTCGCTGCAGCAGCTAGAGGCCAGCCGGCGCCGCTGGATCGCCGAGCTGTCCCACGAAATGCGCACACCGCTGGCGGTGCTTCGCGGCGAAGTCGAAGCCCTGGTGGACGGGGTGCGTCCCTTGACGGCGGCGGCCATCCTTTCCTTGCAAGAAGAAGTGACCCGCGTGACGCGCTTGGCGGAAGACTTTCATCAGCTGGCGCTGTCCGACTTGCGTGCCTTGCCTTGCACTTTCGCATCGGTCTCTCCCGCGGCCTTGCTCGGTGCTGCGGTGGCGCGGTCGGCCCCGCGGGCGCAGGCGGCTGGCCTGACCTTGGTCAGTGAGGCCGCCGGATCGCCGCCGATGGCGCACTGGGACCCGCAGCGCATCGATCAGCTGCTGTCCAACTTGCTGGAAAACAGCCTGCGCTACACCGACGCGCCGGGCCGTGTCACCGTGCACCTCGCTGCCGGCAAGCCGGGCGATGTGACGCTGCGTATCGAAGACAGCGCCCCCGGTGTGCCGGAGGCAGACCATGCGCGCCTGTTCGAGCCGCTGTACCGCGCCGACGCCTCGCGCAGCCGACGCCTGGGTGGCAGCGGGCTGGGGCTGGCCATCTGTCGTGCCATCGTGCGCAGCCACGGTGGGCAAATCGAGGCGGGTTCTTCGCCATTGGGCGGACTGAGGGTGGTGGTAACCCTGCCACTCCATGCCGAGGGCGCAACATGAATGCCGGACGTCGGGTGCTGGTGGTGGAGGACGAGGTCAAGTTGGCAGCCTTGCTCTGTGACTATCTGCGCGCTGCGGGCTATGAGCCACGTGTCGCGGAGGATGGGCCTGCCGCACTGCAGGCCATGGCAGACGATTGCCCGGCGGCCGTTTTGTTGGACCTGAACCTGCCGGGGCTGGACGGCATGGAGGTTTGCCAGCGTATCCGCCGCACCTCCGACGTCCCTATCCTGATGCTCACCGCCCGCGCCGACGAGATTGACCGCATCGTCGGCCTCGAGGTCGGCGCCGACGATTACCTGTGCAAGCCCTACAGCCCGCGCGAGGTGGTGGCCCGTGTGCGCGCGCTGCTGCGGCGCGCGCAGGGCCGCTTACCGAGTGCGACCGGTGCACCCGGGGCTTCGGCCTCGCCGAGTCTGGAGGTGGGCGGCTTTGCCGTTGATGATGCCGGCCAGCGCGCCTGGTGGCAGGGGCAGGCCTTGCCGCTGACGCCTATCGAGTGGCGGCTGCTGCGCACCCTGCTGCAGTCACCAGGCCGGGTATTCGCGCGGGCGCAATTGCTCGATGCCATCCACGCCGATTTTCGCGACGTCAGTGACCGCGCCGTAGACAGCCACGTGAAGAACCTGCGCCGCAAATTGCAGGCCACCATCGCGGGCCCGGACTGCATCGCGAGTGTTTACGGCGTGGGTTATCGGCTTGACTTGCCCTTGGCGCCTGGGTCGTAACCCTCATCGTTTGCGTGGGGCGGCGAGGGCGCCGATCGGTGCGTCACGGGCGAGGGCAAGGTCATCGCCAACGCTTGCGGCGAACATTGCAAGCAGGGCGGCTCGCAGTCTCTGGTCTTTCCCGATTCTCGGTGACTGCTTGGCATGCTTATCATCCGGCATCCCCTGTGATCAGCGCATCCGCCTGATGTGAGCGGGTACCGAGGGAGCCTTGTGAAGGAATTTGCCGTTCTTGTGTGTGGCGCCGGCCCCGTTGGCCTGGTCGCAGGTTTGCGCCTGGCGCGCGCGGGCATCGAGACCCTGGTCATCGACAAGGCCCCCAGTTACAGCGAGGACTTTCGGGCCTCTACCTTTCACCCGCCCACGCTCGAGATGCTCGACGAGCTGGGCCTCACCCAAGACCTGATCGCCCACGGACTTGTGTCTCCCACCTGGCAGATCCGCCGTCATGAGTCCCATGACAAGGCGCTGTTTGACCTTTCGGTGCTCGAGGGTGACACCCGTTATCCCTATCGTCTGCAATGTGAGCAGCGTGTGCTGACCCGACTGGCCGACGCCAAGGCCCAGGCCCAGGCCAACCTGCAAGTGCGCTACGGCGCCGAACTCACCGGACTGACCCAGGACGGTAGCGGGGTGACGGTCACGGTGAAGACCGCTGAAGGTGTGGAGACCCTTCGCGCGCGCTACCTGATTGCGGCCGACGGCGCCCATTCCCCCTGCCGCAAGCTCTCAGGCATGACCTTTTCGGGGGAAACCTACCCCGAGACCACCATCCTGGCCACCACTGCCTTTCGCTTTGAGGACCACCTGCCCGGTCTTTCCAACGTCAACTATGTGTGGTGCGAGCAGGGCACCTTCTCCCTGCTGCGCCTGCCTGAACTCTGGCGCTCCTCGCTCTACTCCGACCCGGATGAAACGCTCGAGCAGGCGCTCGAACCCCAGGCTGTCGAGCGCAAGCTCCAGCGCATCGTCCCGCGCGATGTGCCTTATGAGGTGCTTGAAATCCGCCCCTACCGTATTCACCGCCGCCTGATCGACGACTACCGGGTGGGCCGGGTGCTGTTCGCTGGCGACGCCGCGCACCTGACCAGCCCCTCGGGCGGCATGGGCATGAACGGCGGCATTCATGATGCGGTCAATTTGAGCGACAAATTGATTGCGGTGGTCAAGCAGGGTGCGTCGGACGATCTGTTCGACCTCTACACGCGCCAGCGCCGCCCGGTTGCCGAGGAGGAAATCCTGGCCCAATCTCATACCAACCGAACCCGCATGCAAAAGCGCGACCCGGCCTGGCGCGACGCCGAGATGCTGCGGTTGCAGGCTCTCATCGCCAACCCGGTGACCCATCGCGAGCACCTGCTCAAAAGCTCCATGATTTCCGGTCTGGCCCGAGCCGCCGCCGTGAACTGAGCCCGCACCATGAACACAGCTGCATCAGCCCCCCAGGTCTCGCCACGTGACTACGCGCGTGCCGGCCGCCTCGGCGTGGGCACGCCCCAGGCCAACCCCACGGTGGAAGCCGAACTGCGGCGCCTTCTGCCGATGGAGGTCGACTACGTCACCCTGCGCCTGACCTCGCCCAGCCCCGACCCGCTGACGCGGCTCAAGTCCTACCTCACCGAACTGCCCCAGCACGCCAGGCAGTTTGCCGGTATGCGGATTGACGCCTTTTTGTTCGCCTGCACCGCCACCAGCTACCTGCTAGACCCTGCAGACCAGGTCCGCGCGATTGCCGAGGCCGAGTCTGTGCTGGGCGCTCCAGTCATCACTGCGCCGGCTGCTCTGACGGCCCAACTGCAGGCATTCGGTGCCCAGCGCATTGCTTTGGTGTCACCTTATCCTGCCCCCATCATGAACGCCGCGGTGCGTTTCTGGGGTTCGCAGGGGTTCGAGGTGGTGTGCCAGGGCGGCGTCGACATTCACTCGGACGACACGGTGCAAATCTACGGCCTGCAATCGGCGGACGCCTGGGCGGCACTGCAGCACATGGACATCGGCCGGGCCGATGCCGTGGTGCTCTCGGGCACCGGCATGCCCAGCTTGCCTCTGATTGATCGCGCCAGTGCGCACTTTGGTGTGCCCGTCATTTCTTCCAACCTGGCCCTGGCCCGCGAGGGTCTGCGGCGATTCGGCCTCCGTGAGGCCACCCAACCCAAGGAGCAGACCCCATGACCCATCCCGTGAGCCGTCGGCGAATTGCCCAGGGCCTCATCTCCGCCGCTCTGCTGGGTGCCATGCCCGGCGCCATGACCTCGGCGCTGGCGCAGGCCTTTCCCGCGCGGCCCCTCAAGCTGATCGTGCCCTTTCCGGCGGGAGGTTCGACCGACGTTATCGCCCGCATGGTCGCCCAGCGGCTAGGCGATGCGCTCAAGACCAGCGTGGTCGTGGAAAACCGCCCTGGCGTGGGCTCGGTGCTCGGCACCGACGCAGTGGCCAAAGCGCCTGCCGACGGCTACACCCTGGTGGTCTCCTCCAACCCCGCGATCGCGCCCGGGCCGCTGATGCGAAACACCATGCCCTACGACCCGATCCGGGACTTCACCCATCTCTCCTTGCTCGGCACCTTCCCCAATGGCTTCGTGGTCCGTGCCGACCACCCCGCCAAGACGATGGCCGAGTTCGTGGCCATGGCCAAGGCTCGGCCCGGGCGCATGAACTATTCATCCGCCGGCCTGGGCAGTGCGGGCTTTCTCACCGGCGAATTGCTCAAGCAAGCGGCCGGCATCGACATGGTCCACGTGCCCTACAAAGGCTCGGCTCCCGCAATCACTGACCTGATGGGGGGGCAGCTCGATGGCATGTTTGAGAGCCTGGTCACTGCAACGGGCTATGTGAAGAGCGGAAAGATGCGCCTCCTGTCGGTGAGCGGCGAGTCCCGCATCAAGACTTTTCCCGATGTGCCGGCGCTGCCCGAGGTGGTGCCGGGTGTCGTCGGTGGCGCCTGGTTTGGCATCTCGGGCCCCGCCCGTTTGCCCGCGGAGATTGCCCAGCGTCTGCAGACAGAAGTTCAGGCCATCGTGAATGCACCCGACATCCAGACCCGCCTCAGCGACCTGGGCATGACGCCTTCGGCACTGGGCGGCGCGGATTTTGTGGCCTTTATCCAGGGCGAGAACCGCCGCTGGGGGCCGGTGATTCGGGCCGGCAAGATCACGGTGGAATAAGCCGGTCCGAAAGCGAGCCGGTCAGCGTGGCCATGCGCTGACCGGTGCATCCGGCGCCTTACTGCAACTGGATGTCGTGGGTCCGAATGAGGTTGCCAAATCGTTGCACCTCAGAGCGGATGAACTGGCCGAACTGGGCTGCATTCAGGCCTTGCGGGTCGCCAGCCAAGGCCTGCAGTTTTTCGCGGAACTCCGGGTTCGCGACCGCCGCCGTGAGGGTGTTGCTCAATTTCTGGACGATGTCGTCAGGCGTTCCTGCCGGCGCCAGCACGCCATACCAGCCTGCCGACTCGGCGTTGACACCCTGCTCGATCGCGGTGGGCACCTGAGGCATCAAGGCCGAGCGGTTCTTGCTCAAAATGGCCAGGGGCTTGGCATTGCCGCCGCGAATCAGGGGGAGGGCGGAAGAACTGCCCGCCACCAGGAAGTCCACATGGCCGCCTTGCAGGTCATTGATCGCCGGGGCGATGCCGCGATAGGGCACATGGGTGGGCTTGATGCCGGCCGCCTCGCCGAAGGACGCGGTGCTCAGGTGCGTGCTGCTGCCGATGCCCGAGGAGCCATAGCGCAGCTTTTCGCCCTGGGCCTTGCCGGCCTTGACCAGGTCGGACAGGCTGTTGAAGGGGCTGTTCTTGTTGACCAGAATCACCTGGGGGCCGGCGTACACCAGCGACAGGGGCGCGAAGTCCTTGACCAGGTCATAGGGCAGCTTGCGTCCGCTGCCGCTGTTGATGGTGGCGGCGTCATTCCCCAGGAGCAATGTGTAGCCGTCGGCCGGTGACTTGGCCACGAAGTCCGCCCCGATGATGGTCCCGCCGCCATCCTTGTTGACGATGACCACGGCTTGTCCCAGGTCTTTTTGCAGACGGTCGCCAATCAGACGGCCGAGGATGTCTGCAGCGCCGCCGGGGGCGAATGGGACGACCAGGCGGATCGGTTTGTTGGGGTAACCCTGAGCCGTCTGCGCCCAACTGCTCATGGGCAGCGTGCAGGCCAAGGCCAGTGCGCCCAGTGTTCCCAGCCAGGTGCGGCGGAGGTTGAGGCTGCTGCGCCCCCGTGTGCGGGTCTGATACATGAATGTCTCCTGTACGTGAAAGCGGTATGGGAACGGAAGTCGAATGTCAGAGGTCGGCGTTCAGTCTTCCTGGATGCGTCGCCCCAGGTTTTCCAGGCCGTAGAACTTCAGCACATCCTCCACCCGCTCCGGGTCGGGCTTGGCATGGAAGAAGCCCACCTGGCTGGGAGTCATGCCGCTGATCTCCTTGAGGTCATGCAGGGTTTCGGCCATCTTGAAGCAGGTGGCGATGCCATCGATCACGGTGGCGCCGCCAATGTGGTGCACGCCCGCATTGGCCAGCAGGAGGTTCATCGGCATTTCGCCGGGGACGATCACGTCCACGCCTTTTTCGCGCACCATTTTTTCGCCGTGCGCGATGATGGTGTCGATGACGGGCTGCGCCTTGCTCGGGTCACTCAGGGCCTGCGCCACCTGATTGAAGCTCACGCCGGCCTCCGAGATGCCGGCAAAGCGTTCAGACACGCCCCATTGGCGCACCTGCTCCGGCCAGAAATCGAGTCGCTCCGTATTGAAAAACAGCATGCCCACCCGGCGTCCGTAAAGGCCCGAGAGGTGAAAGGCAGTCTCGCCATAACCGACCACCGGGATGTTCACCAGGGTGCGGATGTCACGAATCATCGGGCTGGGAATGCTGGCCAGCACCATGGCCTGAAAGCCCTGGCGCTCGGCCTCCCGCGCCGCGCTGATCCACTGCAGGCCGTGCAGCCAATACAGGGTGGAGTACTTGATGTCGGTACCCGGGTAGTCGCTCGGGTAGGTGCCCGGAATCTGCCCGTGCAGCACCACCTCGGTTCCCGGCCGCACCACCTTGTGAATGCGCTCGCGCAGGGCCTCCCGATACGCAGGCAGGTCGCCCAGGACGGTGAAACTTTGATGCCAAATTCGCATGGTGACTTCCGTGAGGGATGAAAGGGTCAGGGGGCAGTGTTGGAATCAGTCAGGGCGTGGCCGCGAGGCCGGTGGCTTTGAGCACGGCATTCCAGCGCGCCAGGTCGCCCTTGATCTTGGCGCCGTAGGCCTCGGGGGTGGTGCCCTCGGCGTCGAGGCCGCCGGTGCGCAGCACCTGCACGATCTCGGGCAGCTTGAGAATCTGCGCCACCTCGGATTGCAAGCGGTTCACGATGGCCTTGGGCGTGCCCGCGGGGGCCATCAGGCCATACCAGGAGTTCACCTCATAACCGGGGTAGACCTCGGCAATGGCGGGCAGCTGGGGCAGCAGGCTCGAGCGGCGCAGGGTGCTCACCGCCAGGCCGCGCAGCTTGCCCGATTCGATATTGGGGATGGCGCCGGAGATGTTGATGAAGGCCATGTCAATCTGACCTCCGATGAGGTCGGTGAGCACCGGCGCTGCGCCTTTGTAGGGCACATGCAGGATGCTGATCCCCGCCGCGCTTTGCAGCATTTCGCCGGCCAGGTGGGTGGTGCTGCCCGGGCCGACCGAGCCGTAGCTCAGCTTGCCGGGGCGCTGCTTGGCGTAGGCGATCAATTCCTGGAAGGTCTTGACCGGCATGTCTGCGCGCACCAGCAAGACGGTGGGTGCAGAGACGATTTGGGTGACAGGCTCGAAGTCCCGCACCGAGTTGTAGGGGAAGTCTTTTTCCATCGACGGGCTGATCGCGATCGGACCCACATGAGAAAAGAGAAGGGTGTAGCCGTCGGCTTGCGCACGGGCGACCAGGGTCGAACCGATGACGCCGTTGGCGCCGGCCTTGTTCTCGATCACCACCGGCTGTCCCAGACGATCGGCCAGCTTGGCAAAGATCGGGCGCGCCACGATGTCCGCCGGGCCGCCGGGCGGCCAGGGGTTGATCATGGTGATGTTGCGACTCGGATAGGCAGGCTGTGCCCACAGCGAGGCAGGCAGACACAGCGACATGAGAAGCAGGGCGGCAGACCCGAGTAGCCGGCTGCGGGAACCAAGGATGGACATCATGGAAACCTCCTGTGCTTGGGGAGTGGAACGGAAGAAATCATTGACCGGTGAATTTGGGCGCTCGCTTTTCGCGAAAAGCAGCCGCCGCTTCGAGCCTGTCCTGGGTATTGAGTAGGTGGGTCTGCAGGTCGGCCTCCAGGCGGATGCCGTTGGCCAGGTTCATGTCGTGGCCCTGGCGTACCGCTTCCTTGGCCAGTTGCATCGTCAGCGGGGGCTTGGCTGCCAGCTTGGCGGCGAGGGCGGCGGTTTGTTCGTGCAAGGCACTGGCTTCGCACAGCCGGGAGATGAGGCCGATGCGCTGCGCCTGCGCAGCGTCGATGCGCTCGCCCGAGAGCACCAGGTCTAGCGCCAGACCCAGTCCCAACACACGACTGGCCCGTTGCGTGCCGCCTGCGCCGGGCAGGATCCCGAGACCCGTCTCGGGAAAGCCGAACACCGCGTTGTCGGCGGCGATGCGAATGTCGCAACACAGGGCGATTTCCAGGCCGCCCCCGAGGCAGTAGCCATGGATGGAGGCGATGACCGGCTTGCGAAGGCGCTCAAAGGCGTTGATCCAATTGGCATGCACCCGGCGCTGGCGATCGAGGGCGAGCGAGGCCACCGGGTTGAACTCACGGATGTCGGCGCCGGTGCAAAAGGCCTTGGGGCCTGACCCCCGTACCACCACCACCCGCACGGCGTCATCGGCCTGCGCCTCGTCCAGCAGGCGGGGCATGGCTTCGCGCACGCCGTTGTTGATGGCGTTCATGGACTCCGGCCGATTGAGAGTGACCCATGCCACGCCATCTTCGACCTGCATCACCACATCGTCACTCATCACGCTGCCTCCTCGGGAATGAACACCGGTCCGTTCGGGTGCGACGGTAACAGGCCCCAGGCCACCTGCACCCGCATGCCGATTTGGACGCTGGTCATGTCGACCTGCAGCAGGCGCGCCATCAGGTGCGGGCCATCGTCGGTTTTCACCACCACCACCGCATACGGCACATCGGCGGCAAAGGCGGGGCTCGGGGCCCGATGGACGACGCTGAAGGTGTAGACCTCGCCGTGGCCGCTGGCGGGCGCGGCCTGGCAGTTGCCATGGCCGCAGTGCGGGCAGGCGGGCTGAGGGTAGAAGTGAAAGCGCTGGCAGCTGTCGCAGCGGGGGAGCACGAAGCCCTGGCCCTGATGCTGCTCCCACCAGGGCTGGGTCAAGTCCAGGGGTGTGGTTTCAGCCATCTCAAGCCCTCCCAAGCAAGGCGGTGCAATGCAATCCGATGATGCCGCCGTTGCCATGCACCAGCACCACCTCGGCGCCGTCCACCTGGCGGGGGCCGCACTGGCCTCGCAGCTGGCGCACCCCTTCGATCACATGGAACATGCCGCCGGCGGTGCCAGGGTGCACCGCACTGAGCAGGCCGCCATGGGTGGTGACAGGCAGGCTGCCCTGCAGGCTGATGTGGCCGTCTTGCACAAAGCGGCCGCCCTCGCCCTTGGGGCAAAAGCCCAAGTCTTCGAGCTCGACGATCACGGTGATGGTGAAGCAGTCATAGAGCTGGGCGACGTCCACATCTTGCGGTGCGAGGCCCGCCATCGCAAAGGCGTCTGCGCCCGACTGGACAGCGCCGGTTCGCACGATGTCCGGGCTGTCGCCGATGTAGGTGTGCGAGTAGCCGTAGCCTTGTCCCAACAACTTCACCGGCGGCTGGCGCAGGTCACGTGCCCGGTCCTTGCGCGTTACCACATAGGCGGCGGCGCCGTCGCTCACCACCGAGCAATCGAGCATGTGAAAGGGGCTGGTGATCATGCGCGAGGCCAGCACATCGCTCACGGTGAGCGGCTCCTTCTTCTGGGCCAGCGGATTGAGCGCCGCATTGGCACGCATTTGCACCGCCACCTGGGCCATCTGCTCGGGCGTGGTGCCAAACTCGTGCATGTGCCGCTGGGCCAGCATGGCGTAGAGGCTGGGGAGCAGGGGGCCATAAGGGCCCTCGTAGTCCGGGTGCGCCCAGCCGGCATCGGCCATTTTTTGCACCGCGCCGGCTCGGGCGCTGTGTGATAGCAGGTTCTGGCCGTTGACGCACAACACGGTGTCGCACTGACCGCTGGCAATGGCCATCGCAGCATGGTGCAGCATCGAGGTGCCGGTGGCGCCCGCGACGTCGAGGGTGGCCATGTAGCGGGGTTTCAGGCCCAGACCTTCGGCCACCACCGCACAGGGCATGGCCCAGGTGGCGACCCGCAATGGAGAGGTGAGCAGACCGTCCACATCGCCGAGCGCCAGGCCGGCGTCGGCCAGCGCGGCGAGTGCGGCTTCGCGTTGCAGCGCCAGGGCGCTCCAACCCGGGTGCTGGCCTAGCCGGCTCTCGCCGACGCCGACGATCGCGGCTTCTTGCAGGTCCATGGCGCTCATCCCAGCAGGTCGCGTGCGATCAGCATGCGATGAATCTCGGACGCGCCCTCGCCGACGCGGTAGTGACGCACGTCGCGGTAGAAGCGTTCAACCGGAAACTGCCGCACCAGGCCCATGCCGCCATGGATTTGGACCGCGCGGTCGGCCACCCGTCCGACCATTTCAGAGGCAGCCAACTTGCACATGCTGGCGGCCGAGCCGACGTCTTCGCCGGCATCGACCCGGCGCAGGGTTTCGTAGACAAAGGCGCGTGTCATCGCCAGCTCGGTGGCCGAGTCCGCCAACATCCATTGGATGGCCTGGCGCTCGGCCAGGGGCTTGCCAAAGGTGTTGCGTGCGCGGGCGTGCTCGGTCGACATCTGCAATAGGCGATCCGCCGCGCCCAGGCAGGAGGTGGCCACGCCCAGGCGCCCGTGGGTGAGCGAGTGCATGGCGATCTTGAAGCCCTGGCCCACCTCGCCCAGCACCGCCGAGTCGGGAACAAAGCAGTCTTCAAAGGTCAATTCGGCCAGCTTGATCGCCTCCGAGCCGATGGTGGTGTCCACCCGGGTCACGTGAAACCCCGGGGTGCCCTTGTCCACCAGGAAGGCGGTGATGCCGCCCCGGGCGCGCAGGGCCGGGTCGTTCACCGCCATGACCAGCACCACGTCGGCCGCATGCGCGCCGCTGATCCAGTGCTTGCGTCCGTTGAGGCGCCACCCGCCCTCGCATTGGACCGCGCGGGTGCGCATGGCCTGTGAGTCCGATCCGGCCTCGGGCTCGGTCAGGGCGAAGGAGGCGGTCATCTCCCCGGTAGCCAGGGCGCCGACGTATTTTTGCTGCTGCTCTTGGCTGCCGAAGGTGGCGATGGCCAGCGGGTTCAGGCCGCTGCTGCCGTCGAGAATGAGGGTGAAGATGCGGTGCGAGCGGCTGAACTCCTCGAGCGCCAGGCAATAGGTGGAGAGGTCGAGCCCGCCACCGCCAAAGGCCTGCGGCAGGCGCATGCCCAGGTAGCCCTGTTGGCGCAGCAGGGGCACGGTCTGCGCCGGCACCGCGCCGGTGCGGTCAATCTCCAGTGCGATCGGCTCCAGCACTTCGTCGGTGAAGCGGCGCAGCACGGGCCGCAGTTGCGCGAGTTCGGGGGTGATTTCCAGCTGCATGGTCAGTTTCCGTTTTGATATTTGGCGACGTCGGCCCGGGTGGCCGCGTCGGCGGCCTGAACCAGCCGTTCGCGCCAGGGCGCGTGAAGCCAGGCCTTGTTGGTGGCATAGCCAGCGCTGGCCGATTTTGATTGGGACAGTGACACGGCCAGTGCCTCGGTCGCTTCGGCGAGTTGCTCGGTCGGCTGCACCGACTTCACCCAACCCTGGGTGTGCGCCAGCGCGGCGCCGCAGGCCTGTCCGCCTTGCACCATCGTCTGCGCGACGCGTGCGCCAGCGCGCCACTCCACCATCAGGCAGCCCATGGGCGAGGCCATGCCCAGGCTGATTTCGGGGAAGTGAAACCGCGCCTGCGAGGCGGCCAGGATGTCGTCGCAGGCCAGGGCCAGCATGGCACCGGCACCGACCGCCGCGCCGCCGACCTGAGCGATCAAGGGCTTGGGAAAGTCCATCAGCGCCAGCAGGGTCGCCAAGAGCAGGTGGCGGCGGCGCAGGGCGGCCTGTTGCGGGGGCAGCTCGGAAAATTCCTTCAGGTCCGCACCCGCGCAAAATGCTTTGGCACCCGTGGAGGCCAGCACCACGCACTGCACCTGAGGGTCTTGGCTGGCGAGTTTCAGCTGCGTCTGCAAGGCCAGATGCAGTGCCTCGTCCAGCGCATGGGCGCTCTGCGGGCGGTGCAGTTGCAGCCAGCGCACGCCCTCGCGGTCTTCGCGCAGCAGGGGTGAGGCGCTCATGCCTTCGGGGCTCCGAGCAGCATCAGCGCATCGACCATGGCCACGCCCTGGCCCTGGGCGCGTACCGCCAGCGGGTTGACATCAAGTTCTTCGATGCGCGGGCCGAGATCGGCCGCCAGCCAGGAGAAGCGTTCGATGAAATCGACCAGCGCATCGAGGTCGCGCGCTGGCCGGCCCCGCACCTCCTGCAGCAGGCCGTAGCCACGCAGGCCGGCGAGTGCCGCGCGGATGTGGTCGGGGTGCGAGGGCGCCAGCAGGAAGGTCACATCCTTCAGGACTTCGACCCACACGCCACCGAGGCCGACGGTGATGATGGGGCCCCAGGTCGGGTCATGGCTCATGCCAATGAGCATTTCCTGGGCGTCCTCGACCATCTCCTGCACGAGGATGCCTTCGATCCT
>CANFQF010000073.1 GCA_947449025.1 Comamonadaceae bacterium | reverse complement strand
GACTCTCACCCACTTGAGTCATGGACCGAATGGGTAGGCAAATGAAGCGTTTTGAAAACAAGGTGGCGATCGTCACCGGGGCAGGCTGCGTGGGCGAGGGCTGGGGCAACGGGCGTGCGATGGCGGTGCGCCTCGCACAAGAAGGCGCCCAGGTCCTGGCTGTCGACCTGGAGCCAGGCCGTCTGGCCGAAACCCTGGCGCGTGCCGGCGACGCTGCAAGCTCGATCGTCACCTGCACCTGCGATGTGACCCAGGCGGCCAGCGTCGAGGCCATGGTCGCGACCTGCCTGGACCGGTTCGGCACCGTCGACATCCTGATCAACAACGTGGGCGGCTCGGCCAAGGGCGGCCCGGTGGAAATGAGCGAGGAGGTCTGGGACAGCCAGATCGACTTCAACCTCAAGAGCATCTTTCTCACTTGCAAGTACGCCTTGCCCACCATGATCGCCAAGCGCTCGGGCGCCATCGTCAACGTCTCCTCCACCTCGGGCATGCGCTGGACGGGCAGTGCCCAGGTGGCCTACGCCGCCACCAAGGCCGGCGTCATTCAGTTCTCGCGTGTGGTGGCTGTCCAGCACGCGCCCGATGGCATCCGCGTCAACACGGTGGTGCCAGGGCAGCTTCACACACCGATGGTCGAAGTCCGGCTCGCCAAGCAACGCACCGGCGGCGACGTCGAAGGCCTGCTGGCGCAGCGCCAGTCCCGCATTCCGCTGGGATTCATGGGCGACGGACGTGACACCGCCGGCGCCGCACTGTACCTCGCCAGCGAGGACGCGCGCTTCGTTACCGGCACCGAGATCGTGGTCGACGGCGGCATGATCGCGCGCTGCGACTGACACCCCTGCACCCAAGCTTTCCAGGAGATATCCCGTGAAGAAGAGAAGTCTGCTCGCCGCCGCTGCGGCGCTTTTGATGGCGACCTCGCTGCATGCCCAAACCGCGTCCAAACCGCTGCGCATCGTCGTGTCCTTCGCGCCTGGCGGGCCGGTGGACTTCACCGCACGGACCATCGCCGAGCCTCTGGGGCGAGCACTGGGGCGCACGGTCGTCATCGACAACAAGCCAGGCGCCAACGGTGCCATCGGCGCTGCGGAGGTGCTGCGTGCAGACCCCGACGGCTCCACGCTGTGGATCACCAGCGTGGGCGCTGCGGCGATCAACCAATCGCTCTACGAGAAACTTCCCTACAACATGCAGCGCGATTTCGCGCCCGTGTCCCTGGTGACCAACAACGTCGAGGTCTTCGTCACCGCGATGAAGGACCCGGCCCGCGATATTTCCGAATTCCTGGCCGCAGCCAAGGGCCGCAAGGAGAGCCTGCCCATCGCCTCTTCCGGGCGCGGCAGCATCCCCCACCTGGCGCTCGCCCAGATGGAATCGGCGGTGGGAATCGACTTCATCCATGTCCCCTACAACGGCATGGCCCCGGCGCTCAACGACCTGCTCGGGGGGCAGGTGTCCGGTGCCTTCGCCGACGTGGCCGCCGTCATGGGCCAGATCAAGGGCGGACGCCTGAAAGCACTGGGCATTGCCGCGCCCAAGCGCCACCCCGGGTTGCCCGAGGTCAAGACCTTCGAGGAGCAAGGCATCCGGGCGATGGACACCAACAATTGGTATGGCCTGTTCGCCTCGGCCAAGACACCGCCTGCCGTGCTCGACGCACTGAGCAAGGCCGTCCAGCAGGCCATGGCCGATCCGGCCGCAGCCACCAAGCTGCTTCAGGCGGGGGCCGAGCCCCGCTCGAGCTCGCCCCAGGAGTTGGCTGCACTGGTCAAATCCGACACGGATAAATGGGCCCGGCTGATCAAGAGCCGCAACATCACGGCGGACCAATGACCCATCCCGACATCCGCGTTCCCCCGGTCGTGCCGGGCACACGCCCGGAGCTGGCAGACATCGAGGCCGGCATTCTCAAGGAGCGGGGGCGCATTTCCCTGCTGTATCAGGTGCTCCTAAACAGCGCACCGATCGCGCAGGGCTGGGAGGCCATGCTCACCGCCGTCCGCAACCGCACCTTGGTCCCCGCCGACCTGCGGGAGCTGATCATCCTGCGCGTGGCTGTCCTGAATGAGGCCCCCTTCGAGTTCGACGCCCATGTGCCGCACGCGCAGCGCGCGGGCGTGCCGGACGACAAGATCGAGGCGCTGCGGGAGCTGGCGCTGCCCGGCCCCTTCTCGCCCGACGAGGCGCAGGTGCTGGCCTTGACCGATGCCATGACCCGGGACGTTCGTGTCCCCGACGCGCTGATGCAGCAATTGCAGCGTCACTACGACGCCCAGACGCTGGTGGAACTGGTGGCAACGGTCGCTGCGTACAACATGGTCTCGCGCTTTCTGGTCGCCCTCAACGTGGAGCATTGAACCTTCATCGGACCTTCATGGGAACTTGTATGACCACTGAATCTTTCTGGATGGCGCAGGGCACAGGCCCCGCTCCGGTTCTTCCCGCCAGCCTTGCAGGCCGGCTGGCCGCCTGGCGCGCGCTCGATGGCAGTACCTGGCGCGTCTACACCCAGGGCGAGCCCCCTGCCGCTGCAGGCCTGCAGTGGGAGGCACTCACCCTGTTGCTGGACTTGCCCGGCGCCACACCCACGGGCACCGCCACCTACCACTACATGGTGGAGACCGGGGTTTCCGAAAAAAACCTCGAAGAATTCAACGCCTGGTACGACACCGAGCATGCCCCGGGCCTGTCCCGGGTGCCTGGCACCATCCGGGCGCGCCGCTTCCAGCGCCCCGGCGCGACGCCGCGCTTCATCGCCTGCTACGACCTGACCGAGCTGAGCACGTTCCAGCGACCCGAGTGGATGGCGATTCGCGGGACGGCCTGGAGCGACCGCGTCCGCCCTATGTTCCAGGCACCCCAACGGACCATGTACGAGCCCATTCCTTTTTCAGGGCCATGATCAACAAAATTGCGGGCTCGATCGCCGAGGCGCTTTCAGGCGTCCCGGATGGCGCCACCGTCATGGTGGGGGGCTTTGGCACCGCCGGCATTCCCAACGAGCTGATCGACGGGCTGATTGAACAAGGGGCTCGGGACCTGACCCTTGTGAACAACAACGCCGGCAATGGCGAGGCGGGTCTGGCCGCCTTGCTCAAAGCCGGCCGGGTGCGCAAGGTGATCTGCAGCTTCCCCCGGCAGGCGGACAGCCATGTCTTTGACAGCCTGTACCGCAGCGGCCAGATCGAACTGGAGCTGGTGCCTCAGGGCAATCTGGCCGAGCGAATCCGGGCGGCGGGCGCAGGCATCGGCGCCTTCTACTGCCCCACGGCCTACGGGACAGAGCTGTCTCGCGGCAAAGAGACGCGCGAGATCAACGGCCGGCACTATGTCCTGGAGTACCCGATCCATGCCGATCTGGCACTGATCAAGGCCGAGCGCGGCGACCGCTGGGGCAACCTCACCTACCGAAAAGCCGCGCGCAATTTCGGACCGGTGATGGCCATGGCGGCGCGTAAGACGGTGGCCTCGGTGCACGAGATCGTCGAACTGGGCGCGCTGGACCCGGAGCACATCGTCACACCGGGCATCTTCGTCAAACAGGTGGTTCTGGTCGAACACCAGGCCACCCAAGCCGGAGGGTTGCGCGCATGACCGCCTACCGTCGCAGGAGCCCCGATGAACTGGCCCGCCGCGTGGCGGCCGACATTCATGACGGCGCCATCGTGAACCTGGGCATCGGCCAACCCACACGGGTGGCCAACCACATCCCGGCAGGCCGGGAGGTGATCCTCCAAAGCGAGAACGGCATTCTGGGCGTGGGGCCTGCGCCGGCCCCGGGGCTGGAGGACTATGACCTGATCAACGCCGGCAAGCAGCCCGTCTCGCTGCTGGCCGGGGGCGCGTTCTTCCACCATGCCGACAGCTTCGCGATGATGCGCGGCGGGCATATCGACATCTGTGTGCTCGGTGCCTTCCAGGTCTCGGCCACGGGCGACCTGGCTAACTGGAGTACAGGCGAGCCCGGCGCCATTCCCGCGGTCGGTGGCGCGATGGACCTGGCCACTGGCGCCCGCCAGACCTGGGTCATGATGGACCTGCTCACCAAACAAGGCGCCAGCAAGATCGTCGAGCGCTGCACCTATCCGCTCACCGGTGTCGGCTGCGTCAAGCGCGTCTACACCGACCTGGCCACACTGGCCTGCACCCCCCAGGGCCTGCAACTGATTGACCTCGGCGAAGGCCTGGACCTCGCCGGGCTGCAAGGTCTGATCGGCCTGCCGATCCAGGCCTGAGGCCAACACCCCTGCCCAAGACCATGAACCCTGCATCCGACGGGCCCGCCTTCGTCCAGACCTATCTGGACACCCCGAGCCTTCCCGCCTTGAAGCTGCCTGCGGGCAGCTGCGACACCCATGTCCACGTGCTCGGTCCGCTCGACCGATTTCCCTACGCGCAGACGACCGGACCCAAGCGCGGGCCGGCGCCAGCGCCCGCGCCGAAAGAGCGCCTCTTCGACCTGCACCGGCGCATGGGCATCGAGCGCTGCGTCATCGTGCAGACGGTCAACCACGGCTACGACAACGGGGTGGTCGAAGACGCGATCGAGGCCGGCGGTGGGCGCTACCTGGGCATCGCCCGGGTGACGCTGGATGTCTCCGACCGAGAGCTCCAGCGTCTGGCCGACCGGGGCTTTCGGGGCGTGCGCTTCAACTTCATGCGCCACCTGGTGGGTGGCGAGTCGCCGCAGCAGGTGGTGGCACTGACCGAGCGCCTGGCCGCGATCGGTCTGCACCTGCAGGTGCACTTCGAGAGTGAACTGGTCCACACCGTGGGACAGGCGCTGCGGGGAAGCCGGGTGCCGGTCGTCATCGACCACATGGGCCGCGTCGACGCGCGCCTGGGCGAGTCGCACCCGGACTTCCAGGCCCTGATGGGGCTGCTCGAGCAACCGGGCTTCCATGTGAAGGTCAGCGGCATTGACCGCATCGATGCAACTTGCCGGGCGGGGCAGGGCTACCCGGCAGGCGTCCTGCTGGCTGCACGCCTGGTGGAGCGCTTTCCCGAGCAATGCCTTTGGGGCCTGGACTGGCCCCATCCCAACCACACCCATGTGCCGGACGACGGCGAGCTGGTGGATGCATTGGCGCGCATTGCACCCTCCGCAGCCGCTCTGGAAAAGCTTCTGGTCCACAACCCGCAGGCCTTGTACCGCTTCGCTGTCTGAGAACGCCCTCAGCGGGCGGGCCAAGCCCCAGCGCCGAACCAGTGGCTGCGGTGAATAGCCTCCTATTCGCCGCATTTACTACGGTGAATAAGTTGCATACGGCCGGATTACACAGCAGAATCTCCGCATGATTCGCGGAAATAAAGCCTACATCTGGCAGGCGAAGGACTGGCCGGCCTGGCGCTTCGACCTCGCTGCCCTGGCCGGCCCCTTGGCCGAAGTCAGGCACGCCCAGGGCCTGCTGCTCGGGCGTCTGTCCCATGTCGGCATGGGCCTGCGGGAACAGGCCAGCCTCGACACCTTGACCGCCGACGTCGTCAAGACGAGTGAGATCGAGGGCGAACTTCTCAATCTGGCGTCGGTGCGTTCGTCCATCGCCAGGCGGCTGGGGGTCGACATCGGCGCCCTGGCGCCGGTTGATCGCCATGTGGAGGGCGTCGTGGACATGGTGCTTGACGCCACGACGCGTTGCCACAACCCCCTCACCACCCTGCGGCTGTTCGGCTGGCATGCGGCGCTGTTCCCGACCGGTTACTCGGGCCTGTCACCGGTTGCTGTGGGCGAGTGGCGTGACGACGCCAGCGGGCCGATGCAGGTGGTCTCGGGTGCCTATGGCCATCCACGGGTGCATTACCAGGCCCCCCCCGCCCTTGGGCTCGAGGCCGAGATGCAACGCTTCATCGCCTGGGCCAATGGCGGCAGCGGTGAGCCCCCCCTGATCAAGGCGGCCCTGGCCCACCTGTGGTTCGTGACCGTTCACCCTTTCGACGACGGCAACGGCCGAATCGCCCGCGCCATTGGCGACCTGTTCCTGGCGCGCGCCGATGGCACGCCGCAGCGCTTCTACAGCCTCTCGGCCCAGATCCAGCGTGAGCGCAGCGCTTACTACGCCATCCTCGAGCGGACGCAAAAAGGGGGGATGGACGTGACCGCCTGGCTGGCCTGGTTTCTGGCCGCCCTGCATCGCGCCGTCGACCAAGCCCACGCCAGCCTGGACAAGGTGCTGGCCAAGTCACACTTCTGGCAGCACTGGGCCATGACGCCGATGAACGAGCGGCAGGTCAAGCTCCTGAACAAGCTGCTGGACGGCTTTGAAGGCAAGCTGACCAGCGCCAAATGGGCGACGCTCGCCAAATGCTCGCCCGACACGGCGCTGCGGGACATCAATGACCTGCTGGCGCAAGGCGTGCTGCGCAAGATGGAAGGCGGCGGGCGCAGCACGGCCTACGAGGTGAACGCGCTGCCCACCTGAAGCCCGCGCCGCGACGACGCCCGCCTGCCCGGGTCGCCCTCACAGAGCGGCGGACAGCGCCAGCGCCGCTTCCAGCTCGCGCTTCAACTGCAGCAGCAGTGGCGCCAGCCGCTGGGCCTCCGCGTCCAGCCCCGCGGCGGTGGTCACGCTCATGTTCAAGGCATAGACCGCCCCTTGAAACTGCAGCGGCGTGGCCACGGCGACTACCTCGGGCTGCCAGCTGGCCACACACCAACCATTCAAATTCACATCCTCGATCGACTGCCGGACGGCCGCCCCCAGCTGCCGCCACTGCGCCTTGCGCGTGACACGCAAATGCGCCAGCAGTTCGGCCCGGCGTGCATCGCCAACGCCCGCCAGACAGGCGCGGCCCAGCGAGGTGAGCTCCATCGGCACCCGCTGGCCGGACACCACCGAACGCAGCGAGGGCCGGGGGTTGTAGCGAATGGACTCGAGGTAGACCATCTCGTCGCCATCGGGCGCGGCCAGGCCGACGTTGATGCGGTGCGTCTGCGCCGCGGCGCGCATGAGGGGCGCGGCCACCGCCAGCAGGGAAGAGCCAGCCCGCATGGCATGGGCCAGGCTCAAGACGGCGGGCGCCAGGCGGTAGGCGCGGGTGCGGGGATCGGCCTGCAGCAGGCCGGCGCCCACCAGCGTCTGGGCCAGGCGGGTGACAGTGGCGCGCGGCAATCCGGTGCGCTCGGCCAGTTCCAAATTGCCCAGCAAGGTAGAGCCGGGTCGGAAGGCGCGCAGCAAGGCGATGCCCCGCTCCAGTGAGCGATTGGCCGGCGAACGGCCGGGCTTGGCGTCGGTGAGGCGGGTCATGGCCAGAGTGTAGGCAATTCCATTCTTTGAAATCACCGGGATCCCCTGTCCCTGGGGCGGCCCTAAGCTGGAGCCGGCTTGCAGCTGCAGGCAAAACCCGTTTACTTGCGTGCAGCGCCGTTCAACGACACCCACTCGGAGACCTGACCATGACGTCCAATTGCCGCTTCTCAGACAGGCCATTCGCCCGAACCCTCCAGCGGGTCCGCGCCGCGCTCCTTGGCCCCTTTGTCGCTCGCACTTGTGCGCTGTTGGCGTTGTCCGTGGCGGGCACCGCCCTCGCGGCCTACCCGGAAAAGCCCCTGCGTCTGGTCGTGCCCTTCGCCCCCGGTGGCGGCACCGACCTGATCGCCCGCACCCTGGGCGCCGGCATGAGCCAGGCACTGGGCCAGCCGGTCGTCATCGATAACAAGCCCGGCGCGGGCACCGTCATCGGCACCGATCTGGTCGCCAAGAGCGCGCCCGATGGCTACAGCCTGGTGGTCGCCTCCTTCGCGCATGCGGTCAACCCGAGCCTGGTGCCCAAGCTGCCTTATGCCTCGGACAAGGCCTTCGCACCGATCATCCTGATCGGCCGCGGGCCGAATGTCCTGGTGGTGCGCGCCAACAGCCCCTTCAAGACGGTCAGAGACGTCGTCATCGCTGCCGCCGCCAATCCGGAAAAGCTCTCGTACGCATCCCAGGGCAACGGCACCTCCGCCCACCTCGCCGGTGAAATGTTCACCAACCTGGCCAAGGTCAAGATGACCCACATCCCCTACAAGGGCGCAGGTCCGGCGCTCACCGACGTGGTGGGCGGCCAGGTGGACGTGATGTTCGCCACCTCGTCGGCGGTGGGCGCGCTGATCGACGGCGGCAAGCTGCGCGCCCTGGCGGTCACCACCCCGGAGCGCTCGCCTGCGCTCAAGGGCGTGCCGGCCGTGGCCGAATCGGTGCCCGGCTATTCGGTCGAGAGCTGGTACGGCATCTACGCGCCGGCCGGCACCCCGGCCGACGTGATCACCAAACTCAACGCGGCGGTGAAGAAGGCGGCGCAGGCGGAGGACTTCCGCCGCAAGATCGAGCAGGAGGGTCTGGTGGTGACCGCCGGTTCGCCCGAGGAGCTCGACACCTATGTGCGCCGCGAGGAAGCCCGCTGGCGCACCATCGTCAAGGAAAACAACGTCAAGCCCGAATAAAGCCGGCGCAATCCACCGGGCAGAGTGACCCTCGCCCGATGAACCGCTCCGAACCAGGCCTCCGGCCACGCGCCAACCACCTCTCCTGCCATGAACTACACCCTCATTGACCTCCAGATCGACGGCGGCATCGCCACCCTCACCCTCAACCGACCCGACAAGCGCAATGCCATCAGCGACGCGCTGCGCACCGAGCTGATCGACGGACTCGAACGGGTCGCTGCCGACAAGGGCATCCGCGCATTGGTGCTCACCGGGGCTGGCAAGGGCTTTTGCGCCGGCGGCGACATCGCCGGCATGGAGCGACGCATGAATGCGCCCACGGGCGACATCGCCTTCAACGGCTGGCACCGCCAGCAGCGGGTGCACCACACCCAGACGCTGCTACACACCATGCCCAAGCCGGTGATTGCCGCGGTCAATGGCGCAGCCTCGGGGCTGGGAGCCGACACCGCCCTGGCCTGCGACTTCATCATCGCCAGCGAGTACGCGAGCTTCACCTGGTCCTACATCCACCGGGGCATCGTCCCCGACGGCGGCGGCATGTACTTCCTGCCGCGCCGCGTCGGCTTGGTCAAGGCCAAGGAGCTGATCTTCTCTGGCCGCAAGGTCGACGTGGAGGAGGCGCTGGCCCTGGGCATCGCGGACCGCAAGACCGGCTCCGAGACCTTGCTGGCAGACGCCCAGGCCTGGGCCCGCGAGATGAGCCGAGGCTCGGCCACCGCCCTGGCCCTGACCAAGGGCATCATGAACCAGAGCTTCGAGTCGATGGCGCAACAGGTCTTCGCCCTGGGCAGTCAGGCCCAGGGCATCTGCTACACCAGCACCGAGCACCGTGAGTCAGTGATGGCCTTCCTGGCGAAGACGGCCCAGTCATGAGCGGCGCAGCCCACATGGACGCGATCCAGCGCCTGCTCAAGCCCCGCAGCGTTGCCATCATTGGCGCCTCCGGCGACCCCACCAAGACCGCTGGCCGACCGGTGGCCTATCTCCAGAAGCACGGGTTCGAAGGCGCGATCTACCCGGTCAACCCCAAGCTCGATCGCATCGGCACGCTCACCTGCTACCCGGACATCGGCGCCCTGCCCGAGGTGCCGGATGTCGCGATCGTCCTGCTCGGTGCTGAGCGGGCGCAGGGGGCGGTACGCGAGCTGGCGGCGCGCGGCTGCGCCGCCGCCATCGTGCTGGCCAGCGGCTATACCGAGACCGGCGAGGCCGGCGCGCGCAGGCAGGCGCAACTGCGCGAGGCCGCAGGGCAGATGCGCATCCTCGGCCCCAACACCATCGGCCTGGTCAACCTCACCGACCGCATCGTGCTGTCGGCCTCCGGCGCGCTGGAGATGGACCGCTTTCCCATCGGCCACATCGGGGTGGTGTCGCAAAGCGGCGGCATTTTGGGCGCCTTGCTCTCACGCGCAGCGGCGCGCGGCATTGGCCTGTCCAAGCTGGTTTCCACCAGCAACGAGGTGGACCTGGAACTGGCCGATTTCATCGACACCCTGGTCGATGACCCAGCCACCCGAGTGATCGCGCTCTATGTCGAGGCGATCCGCGATCCGGCCCGCTTTCGCGCGGCGGCCCGGCGCGCGGCGGCGGCGGGCAAGCCCATCGTCGCCTTCAAGATCGGTCGCTCCGAGGCGGGCGCGCGCGCTGCGGTCTCGCACACCGGCGCAATGGCCGGTGCCGACCGCATGTACGACGCACTGTTCGCCCAGACCGGCGTGATCCGCGCCCAGACCTTTTCCGACCTGCTGGACATCCCCGCCGCCTTGGCCACCGGCCGCCACCTGCGCGGCAAACGGGTCGCCATACTCACCTCGACCGGCGGCGCGGGCACGCTCGTTTCGGACGCATTGGGCGTGTCCGGCTTCGAGGCGCCCGCCCCCGACGAGGCCACCGCAACCGCCCTGCGCGCGCTGCAAACGGGCGACCATGCAGCACTGGACCGCAACCCCATCGACGTCACCCTGGCAGGCCTGCAGCCGGACCTGTTGCGCGGCGCGATCCGGGCCCTGCAGGCCAGCCCCAGCTACGACGCGCTGGTGATCATCGTCGGCTCCTCGGCCCTGGCCATGCCGGAGCTGATGGCCGGTGCGATCCAGGACTGCCTGCCGCTGTCGGACAAGCCCATCCTGGCCTTCGTCAGCCCGCACGCGCCGCATGTGGCGGCGCTCCTCACCGAGCGCGGGGTGCCGGCCTATGCGGCAGCGGAGAGCTGCGCCGCCGCATTGAACGGCATGTGGCTGGCCCACGGCCTGCCAGACCGGGAGAAGCAGGCCATCAGCGCCACGGGCGATGGCGCAGCCACGGCATCAGCGCCGGCCATGCTCCCCCCGCTGCTTGCTGGCGCACTGGACGAAGCGCAGGCCAAGCAACTGTTCGCCGCCTTTGGTGTGAGGGGTACCCGCGAACGGGTGGTGAATTCGGCGCAAGAGGCGCAAGCTGCGGCCGCCGAGCTCGGAGGCCGGGTCGTACTCAAGATCCTCTCGTCCGAAATCACGCACAAGAGCGATGTGGGCGGGGTGGCGGTGGGCGTGGATGCTGCTCAGATTGGTCAACGCCTCGACCAGATGGCCGACGAGGTGCAGGCCCACACCGGAAGGCGCCCGACCCGATTCCTGGTGCAGGAGTGCGTGGTCGGTGGTACCGAACTGATTCTGGGCCTGCGCCGCGACGCGCTGGGCACGGCCATTCTTCTGGGCATGGGCGGCGTGACCGCAGAACTGTTCCAGGACACCAGCTTGCGGCTGCTGCCACCCGAGGGCGGGCTGGACCGCGAGGAGGCCCTGGCCATGGCGCGTGCGCTCAAAACCTGGCCCTTGCTCGATGGTTTCCGGGGTCGGCCGCCAGCCGATGTGGAGGCACTGGCCGACGCGGTGGTTGCCTTCTCGCGCATGGCGGCGCAGTTGGGTGAGCGACTGGCCGAGGCCGAGATCAACCCGCTGTTCGTGCTGCCCCAGGGCCAGGGGGTGCGGGCGGCCGATGGCGTGGCCGTGCTGGTGCACTCAGACAGCGCTGCCTGATCAAGGCGCGCTGACAAACCGCCGACGCCGCACCCGCCTGGGTGATGGGGCGGCCTCCGACAGGCGCGAATTCATGCGCTTCCTAGACTGGCCGGCTCACCAGCCTAGGGAGCGAGCGCATGCGCCGGTTTGTCCTGTCCCCCTCTCATTTTTTTCACGCCGAATTCTTCCGTCCTGCACGCCGTCCTGGCGCATCGCCGCGCACGCTGTGGGTGATGGCTGGCCTTCTGGCCGCCTGCGCTGGCAGTGCGCAGGCGGCTGGAGGTGCAGGTAGCCCCGGCTCCTCGGGTCAACCGGGCGCGGCTTCAGGCGCAGCCGCGAGGAGCGCCGGGCCCCGCCTGGACAACTCAGGCAATTACCGCCAGGAGCTGCGCGCCTGCCGTGAAGGTCGAACCGCCGAGAACCGGGCCACCTGCCTGCGCGAGGCGCACGCGGCCGAGGCCGACCGCAAGCGCGGACGGCTCACCAACCAGGGGGACTTCGAACAAAACTCACTCGAGCGTTGCAAGGCCTTCAAGCGGCCGGACGACCAGACCGCCTGCCGTGCCCGTATCGTGGGCCAGGTGGAAATCCTGGGCAGCGTCGCCGGGGGCGGCATCTTGAGGGAGGCCGCTATCAACGATCCCACGCCAGGGACTGCGCCTACCGCGCAGCAGTCCGGTGGGGGCGCCATGGGGGAGATGGGCGCCGGCATGCCGCCACCTACCCCACCGCCCTCAGACGACATCGGCAAAGACGGCGACGAGACGCTGCCCGAAGAACAGGACAGTGAGCCCAACTTCGACGAGCGCGAGAGACTCGAGGAGCAGACGCCGATATTCGAGCCCACCCGCTAAGCGCTTTGGGTGCGCAGCGCCCGATCAGATCGCCACCAACTGCCGAATGCCCTTTGCCTGCATCTCGCTGCCCGGTCCACGAGCGATCACCTCGCCGCGCTGCATCACCAGGTAGTGGTCGGCCAACTCCTCGGCGAAGTCGTAGTACTGCTCCACGAGCAGCACGCCCACACGCTGGCCATTGAGGCCTTCGTGGGCCAGCATGCGGATCACCCGGCCGATGTCCTTGATGATCGACGGCTGAATGCCTTCGGTGGGCTCATCGAGAATGACCAGCTTGGGCTGGGCCGCCATGGCGCGCGCGATGGCCAATTGCTGCTGCTGGCCGCCAGAGAGGTCGCCCCCGCGCCGGTGCAGCATCTGCTTCAACACAGGAAAGAGTTCAAACAGCTGCGGCGGGATCGGGGTCGACGCGCTTTTGTAGGCCAGGCCCATGCGCAGGTTGTCCTCGACGGTGAGGCGGGCAAAGATCTCGCGACCCTGGGGCACGAAGCCGATGCCAGCGCGGGCGCGCTGGTAAGGCGTCATCGCGTGGATGGCCTGGCCCTCAAAATGGACACTGCCGCTCTTGATCGGCACCAGCCCCATGAGCGATTTGAGCAGCGTGGTCTTGCCCACGCCGTTGCGGCCCAAAAGCACGGTCACCTGACCGGGCGGGACGTCCAGGCTGACATCGCGCAGGATATGCGAGCCGCCGTAGTACTGCTGGATATTCTTGACGCTGAGCATTCTTGTTTTCCTCTTCAGCGACCGAGATAAACCTCGATCACCCGCTCGTCGGCCTGCACCTGATCGAGCGTGCCTTGCGCCAGCACCGAGCCGTCGCACAGCACAGTCACGATGTCCGAAATGGCGCGGATGAAGCTCATGTCGTGCTCCACCACCATCAGCGAATGCTTGCCCTTGAGTGAGAGAAAGAGTTCGGCGGTACGGGCGGTTTCCTCGTCGGTCATGCCGGCCACCGGCTCGTCGAGCAGCAGCAGCTTGGGGTCTTGCATCAGCAGCATGCCGATCTCCAGCCACTGCTTCTGGCCGTGACTGAGGTTGCCAGCCTGCCGGCCCAGGTCGCCCGCCAAATGAATGGTGTGCAGCACCTCGGCCAAGCGGTCGGACTGGACGGAGTCGAGCCGGAAGAACATCGAAGCCTTGACGCCCTTGTCGGTCTTGAGCGCGAGCTCCAGGTTTTCGAACACGGTAAGTTGCTCGAACACGGTGGGTTTCTGGAACTTGCGGCCGATTCCCAGTTGAGCGATCTCGGCCTCCTTGAAGCGCAGCAGGTCGATGGTCGAACCGAAGAACACGGTGCCCGAATCGGGCCGGGTCTTGCCGGTGATGATGTCCATCATCGTGGTCTTACCGGCACCGTTGGGGCCGATGATGCAGCGCAGCTCGCCCGGGGCAATGTCCAGCGACAGGCCGTTGATCGCCTTGAAGCCGTCAAAGCTCACGTTGACATCTTCGAGGTACAGGATGCGGCCGTGGGTGGTGTCCACCTCGCCAGCCTGCGCCACGCGCCCGTAGCCCGCGGCCCGGCCACCCGACTCAGTCGACAGGGACTTGTCTAGGGCACGCGCGGTGTAGGCCTGCCGGCGCTCGGTGCCGGCCTCCATCAGATCGGGCGTCATGCGCGCGCCTCCTTCTTGTTGTTCTTGCGGACAAAGCGCCCCCACAGCCCCACAACGCCCTGCGGCATGAACAGCGTCACTGCAATGAACAGCGCCCCGAGGAAGTACAGCCAGAACTCCGGCGCAGTGACGGTGAGCCAGCTCTTGGCGCCGTTGACGAGGAAGGCGCCGACGATGGGACCCACCAGGCTGGCGCGCCCACCGACGGCAGCCCACACCGCGATCTCGATCGAAGCGGCGGTGCTCATCTCACCGGGGTTGATGATGCCGATTTGGGGCACATACAGGGCACCGGCCACGCCGCACATCACCGCCGAGATCACCCAGATGGTGAGCTTGTAGCCGAAGGGGGAGTAGCCGGAGAACATGACCCGCGACTCGGCGTCTCGGACCGCCTGCAGCACACGGCCAAACTTGGACTGCACCAGCGCGCGCGCCAGCAGGAAGAACCCCAGCAGCGTGACACCGGTCAGCACGAACAGCGTCATGCGCATCGATTGGGTGGCCAAAGGCATGCCCAGAATCCGCTTGAAGTCGGTAAAGCCGTTGTTGCCACCAAAGCCCGTCTCGTTGCGGAAAAAGAGCAGCATCGCCGCGAAGGTGAGCGCCTGGGTGATGATGGAGAAGTACACCCCCTTGATGCGCGAGCGGAAGGCGAAGAAGCCGAACACAAAGGCCACCAGCGCCGGCACCAGCACCACCAGTAACAGTGTTGCGACGAAGCTGTCGCTGAGGGCCCAGTGCCAGGGCAGTTCCTTCCAGTCGAGGAAGACCATGAAGTCGGGCAGGTCGCTCTTGTAGTTGCCGTCGCGGCCGATCTGGCGCATGAGGTACATGCCCATGACATAGCCGCCGAGCGCGAAGAACAAGCCGTGACCCAGGGACAGGATGCCGGTATAGCCCCAGATCAGGTCCATGGCCAGGGCGCAGATGGCGTAGCACATGATCTTGCCGATCAGGGCCACCGCATAGTCCGACATGTGGAAGACACTGCCCTCGGGCACCCACAGATTGAGGACGGGCGCGAGCGCGCCCACCACGATCAGAGCGACAAGAAAGCCGGCCCAGCCACTGCGGGAAAGCAGTGGCACCGGTGCGGGCAGCAGAACTGCCGCGGGCGTTGCGGAGGAAGTGGCTTGACGCGTCATCTCAAGCCTCCGCCGAGCGGCCTTTGACCGCAAAGATGCCCTGCGGGCGTTTCTGAATGAACACGATGATGAACACGAGCACCGCAATCTTGGCCAGCACCGCACCGGCCCAGCCCTCGAGGAACTTGTTAAGAATGCCCAGCCCTAGCGCGGCGTAGACCGTGCCTGCGAGCTGACCCACACCACCGAGCACCACCACCATGAAGGAGTCGACGATGTAACCCTGGCCGAGGTCCGGACCCACGTTGCCGATCTGGCTCAGGGCGCAGCCCGCCAGGCCGGCGATGCCCGAGCCCAGGGCGAAGGCATAGGTGTCGATGCGCGCGGTATTGACCCCCATGCACGAGGCAATGGGGCGGTTTTGCGTCACGCCGCGCACGAACAGGCCCAACCTTGTACGCGCGATCAGCCAGGCCATGCCGGCCAGCACCGCCAGTGCGAAGCCGATGATGACGATGCGGTTCCAGGGCAGCTGCAGCGCACCCATGACCACCACGCCGCCGGACATCCAGCTCGGGTTCTCGACGCCTACGTTCTGCGCGCCAAACACTGTGCGCACGCCCTGCATCAACATCAGGCTGATACCCCAGGTGGCCAGCAGCGTTTCCAGCGGACGGCCATAGAGGAAGCGGATCACACTGCGCTCGAGAATGGCCCCCATCACGGCCGAGGCACCAAAGGCCACAGGCAAAGCGGCCAAGAGGTACCAGTCGAAGGCGCCGGGGAAGTAGCTGCGGAACACGCCCTGCACCACATAGGTGGCGTAGGCGCCGATCATCATCAGCTCGCCGTGGGCCATATTGATCACGCCCATGAGGCCGTAGGTGATGGCCAGGCCCAGGGCCACCAGCAACAAGATGGAGCCCAGCGACAGGCCGGAGAACACCTGGCCGGCGCGGTCAGCCCAGGCCAGTTTGGATTCCACCTCGCGCAGGGCCGTCTCGAGTGCGGACTTGACTGCGGGGTCTGCCTCTTCCTTCAGGCGCGCCAGCAGCAGCGTCTTAGTGGCGGGGTCACGGCTGCTCGCCAGTGAGCGGGCCGCCTCGGTGCGCTTGGCCGGGTCATCGCTGGCGATCAGGATGGCCGCGCGCGCCAGCACCAATTGGGCGCGAATGGACTCGACCTGCTCGGACTGCAGGGCTTTTTCCACCAG
>CANFQF010000072.1 GCA_947449025.1 Comamonadaceae bacterium | reverse complement strand
GCTCGGGATGGTTGCAGGCGAGGTCTCCGGTGACCTGCTGGCCGGGCTGTTGATCGAAGGCATGCGCAAGCGCTGGCCGGATCTGGCGGCCTGGGGCATCGGCGGTCCGGTGATGGCCGGCAACGGTTTCCAAGCCGCCTGGCCGTCCGAGCGGCTCGCGGTGCGCGGCTACTTCGAGGTGCTGCGTCATTACCGGGGCATCGTCCGTATCCGCAAGGAGCTCAAGGAGCGGCTGCTGACGACGGATCGGCCCGACCTTTTCATCGGGGTTGACGCCCCCGACTTCAACCTCGACCTCGAGGCCGACCTGCGTCAGGGCGGGCTGCGCACGGTGCACTTCGTTTGCCCCTCGATCTGGGCCTGGCGGGCCGGCCGGATCGAAAAGATCCGGCGCGCGGCCGACCATGTGCTGTGCCTGTTTCCCTTCGAGCCCGAGTTGCTCGCGAGGGAGGGCATTGCCGCGACCTATGTGGGACACCCACTGGCCAGCGTGATTGCGCAACACCCGGACCGCAGTGCGGCCCGGCGCGCGCTTGGCCTGCCCGAGCGCGGCGAGGTGCTGGCGGTTCTGCCTGGCAGCCGCGCCTCGGAGGTGCAGTACCTGGCCGATGTCTTTTTGGAGGCGGCCTACCGGGTGCGGGTCAAGCGCCCGGGGCTTCGCATCCTGGTGCCGGCGGTGCCCGCGCTGCTGGGCCAGATCAAAGAGGCGGTGGCCCGGGCCGGCATGTGGGACGCGGTCAAGGTGGTGACCGGGCGATCGCACGAGGTGCTGGCGGCCTGCGACGTGACCCTGATCGCCAGCGGCACGGCCACTTTGGAGGCCGCCCTGTACAAGCGGCCGATGGTCATTGGCTACCGGATGAACCCCCTGAGCTGGCAGATCATGAAGCGCCAGGCGCTGCAGCCCTGGGTCGGCCTGCCCAACATCTTGCTGCGCGAGATGGCGGTGCCCGAGCTGCTGCAAAACGACTGCACGCCGCAGCTGCTGTCCCGCGCTGTGATCTCCTGGCTCGATTCCCCTGCGAAAATCGCGACCCTGCGAGGTCGCTTCCAGGGCTTGCACGATCTGCTTCGCCGAGACACTGCCGCCCTTGCCACCGATGCCATCGAACGCGTCCTCCAAGCCTGACCTCGTCCGCCGCGGCGGGCGTGCCCGTGGCCCGGCGCCGGTGCAGGTGTCCCTGGACTGGGACCCGGTCGGCCTGATCGCGGGGGTCGACGAGGCCGGCCGCGGACCCCTGGCCGGTCCGGTGGTGGCGGCGGCCGTCATCCTCGACGACGCGCACCCGATCGCCGGTCTGGCCGACTCCAAGGTGCTCACCGCGCTGCGCCGAGAGCGCCTGTACGACGAGATCCGCGCCAAGGCCTTGTGCTGCAGCATCGGCGAGGCCGACGTGGCGGAGATTGAGCAACTGAATATCCTGCAGGCCACGATGCTGGCGATGCAGCGGGCAGTCGAGGGCCTGCGGCTCAAGCCGGCCAAGGTGCTGGTCGACGGCAACCGCCTGCCACACCTGGAGGTGCTGTGCGAGGCCATCGTGGGCGGCGACGCCAAGGTCGCTGCGATCAGCGCCGCGTCGATCATTGCCAAGGTGCATCGCGACCGCTGGTGCGACGCCTTGCACGCACAATTTCCGCAGTACGGCTTCGACCGCCACAAGGGCTACGGCACCGCCGAGCACCTCGAAGCCTTGCGGGTCCACGGGCCCTGCCCCGAGCACCGGCGCAGCTTCGCGCCGGTGGCGGCTGTCCTGCCGGCATGATCACGGGCCCGAATCGCTGCCCGCGCCCCTGAGCCCTTTAGATCGTTCCAGGATTGCCCCTACCGCGCATGGCCGACACCCTGACCCACATCCAGTCCCGGGACAACCCCTGGCTCAAGGACCTGCGCCGCCTGGCCCAGGACGGGGCCGCGACCCGGCGTCAGGGCCGCGCCTGGCTGGAGGGCGACCACCTGTGCCGGGCCCTGCTGGCCCGCGGCGGCCAGCCCGAGGTAGCGGTCTATGCCCAGAGCCTGTGGGAGCAGGGCGGCGCCCTGGCCACCACCGCAGGCGAGGTTCGCACCGTGGTGCTGCCCGACGCCCTGTTCCAGTCCATCAGCGCGCTGGAGTCGCCGGCCCGCATGGGCTTTGTGCTGCCCCTGCCGCCTGCGCCGGCGCTCGACCCGGGCGCCGCCACCGTGGTCCTGGACCGGCTGCAGGACACGGGCAATGTGGGCGCCATCCTGCGCTGCGCATCGGCCTTCGGCTTTCGCCAGGTGCTGGCCCTCAAAGGCAGCGCCGCCCTGTGGTCACCCAAGGTGCTGCGTGCCGGCATGGGTGCGCACTTTGGCCTGGCGCTGATCGAGTCGGCCGAGCCCGGGATGCTGGCTGACCTGGCCATGCCCCGGCTGGCGACCAGTTCGCACAGCGGGCAGTGGCTGCACCAGGCCCCGCTGGCCTGGCCTTGCGCCTGGGTGTTTGGCCACGAGGGGCAGGGCGTTTCGGACGCCGTGGCGGCGCACTGCACGGGGTCTGTGCGCATCGTCCAGCCCGGGGGCGAGGAGTCTCTCAACGTGGCCACTGCTGCCGCCATCTGCCTGCACGCCAGCGCCGCGGCGCGAACCTGAGCGCAGCACCGTCCCTGCAGCGCGCGCGTGCTGGGTGAGGGCAGAGGGTTTCAAGGCCGATCGACGGCCCTCACCATGCCCCTCGGCGCGCGGGGGACGGTCGGCCCAAGGCTATAATCAGCGGCTTTCCCGCAACACGTACGCCTAGCGCAACCGCAGCCTTTCCCCTGAACAAAAGCATCACCGGAACGTCCCCCCTCGCGCGCGAACCAGCCAACCGGCCATTCGCCAGAGCGTGCGGACAAACGCTACCGGTCGCGTTTGGGCGTACCCGCTTCCTACGGAGAACCCAGTGCTTTTGTCTCAACAGGCGTCCAAGCCTTCCGCCCTCCTGGCGCTCGCAGACGGCACGGTCTTTACTGGCACTTCGATCGGAGCCACCGGCTCCACCACCGGCGAGGTGGTGTTCAACACCTCTCTCACCGGTTACCAGGAAATCCTCACCGACCCCAGCTACTGCCGGCAGATCGTCACGCTGACGTATCCGCACATTGGCAACTACGGCGTCAACGAGGAAGACATCGAAGCCGGCAAGGTCCACGCCGCGGGCCTGATCATTCGTGACCTGCCCCTCATCGCTTCCAACTTCCGCAGCACCGCCACGCTCGCCGAGTACCTGCGCCGAGAGGGCACGGTGGCCATCGCCGACATCGACACCCGCAAGCTCACCCGAATGCTGCGTGAAAAGGGCGCGCAAAACGGCTGCATCCTAGCCCTGGCGGCCGGCGAGGCCATCACCCCCGCCCATATCTCCAGCGCCATTGCGCAGGCCCGCCAAGCCCCGGCCATGAGCGGCCTAGACCTGGCCAAGGTGGTCTCCGCCGCCCAGCCCTACGACTGGACCGAAACCGAATGGCGTCTGGGCAGCGGCTACGGCAAGCTCGAAAGCCCGCGCTACCACGTGGTGGCCTACGACTTCGGCGTCAAAAAGAACATCTTGCGCATGCTCGCCGAGCGCGGCTGCCGCGTCACTGTGGTGCCGGCCCAGACCCCGGCCAGCGAGGTCAAGAAGCTCGCCCCCACCGGCGTGTTCCTGTCCAACGGCCCGGGCGACCCGGAGCCCTGCGACTACGCCATTGCCGCCACCCGTGAGTTGATCGACGCCGGCTACCCGACGTTTGGCATCTGCCTGGGCCACCAGATCCTGGCCCTGGCCTCGGGCGCCAAAACCTTCAAGATGAAGTTCGGCCACCACGGAGCCAACCACCCGGTCAAAGACCTCGACTCGGGCCGCGTCTCCATCACCAGCCAGAACCACGGTTTTGCGGTCGACGAGAAGACCTTGCCCTCCAACCTGCGCGCCACCCACGTGAGCCTGTTCGACGGCACGCTGCAGGGCCTGGCCCGCACGGACAAGCCCGCGTTCTGCTTCCAGGGTCACCCGGAGGCCTCGCCCGGTCCCCACGACATCGGCTACCTGTTCGACAGGTTCACCTCCCTGATGGACCCCACGAAAAAATGAATATGAGCCCCCACGTTCACGGCTTCGCCGTTTCTCTGCCCCCCGAGGGGGCCATCGCTCCCTCGGGGCGGCCCAGCGGGAGCTAAAGCCATGGCCAAGCGCACAGACATCAAGAGCATCCTCATCATCGGCGCCGGTCCGATCATCATCGGCCAGGCCTGTGAGTTCGACTATTCCGGCGTGCAGGCCTGCAAGGCCCTGCGCGAGGAGGGCTACAAGGTCATCCTGATCAACAGCAACCCTGCGACGATCATGACCGACCCGGCCACCGCCGACGTCACCTACATTGAGCCCATCACCTGGCAGACGGTCGAGAAGATCATTGCCAAAGAGCGGCCCGATGCCATCTTGCCTACCATGGGCGGACAGACCGCGCTCAATTGCGCGCTGGACCTCTGGCACCAGGGCGTGCTGGACAAGTACAAGGTCGAACTGATCGGCGCCACGCCCGAGGCCATCGACAAAGCCGAAGACCGCCAGAAGTTCAAAGAGGCCATGACCAAGATCGGTCTGGGCTCGGCGCGTTCAGGCATTGCGCACTCGATGGACGAGGCCTGGGCCGTGCAAAAGACGGTGGGCTTTCCCACGGTCATCCGCCCGAGCTTCACACTCGGCGGCACCGGCGGCGGCATTGCCTACAACCCGGAAGAATTCGAGACCATCTGCAAGCGAGGTCTCGAGGCCTCGCCCACCCACGAGCTCCTGATCGAAGAATCGCTCCTGGGCTGGAAGGAGTACGAGATGGAGGTGGTCCGCGACAAGGCGGACAACTGCATCATCATCTGCTCGATCGAGAACCTCGACCCCATGGGCGTGCACACCGGCGACTCCATCACCGTGGCCCCGGCGCAGACGCTGACCGACAAGGAGTACCAGATCATGCGCAACGCGTCGCTCGCGGTGCTGCGCGAGATCGGCGTGGACACCGGCGGCTCCAACGTGCAGTTCTCGATCAACCCCAAAGACGGCCGGATGATCGTGATCGAGATGAACCCCCGGGTGTCTCGCTCCTCCGCCCTGGCCTCCAAGGCTACGGGCTTTCCGATCGCCAAGGTGGCGGCCAAGCTGGCCGTGGGCTACACCCTCGACGAGCTGCGCAACGAGATCACCGGCGGCGCTACGCCGGCGAGCTTCGAGCCTTCGATCGACTACGTCGTCACCAAGATCCCGCGCTTTGCGTTCGAAAAATTCCCCGCCGCCGATTCGCGCCTGACCACCCAGATGAAGTCGGTGGGCGAGGTGATGGCCATGGGCCGCACCTTCCAAGAAAGCTTCCAAAAGGCCCTGCGCGGCCTGGAAGTGGGCGTGGACGGCATGAACGAAAAAACCCAGGACCGCGAGCTGCTCGAAAAAGAGCTGGGCGCGCCGGGCCCGGACCGCATCTGGTACGTGGGCGACGCCTTCGCTGCCGGCTGGAGCGTGCAGGAAGTGCATGACATCACCAAGATCGACCCTTGGTTCCTGGTGCAGATCGAAGAGATCGTGAAGATCGAACTCGAGCTGGACAAGCTCACCGCGTCGAAGGGCGAGGGCGCCCTGAACTCGCTCGATGCCGGCCAGCTGCGCATGCTCAAACGCAAGGGCTTCTCCGACCGGCGTCTGGCCAAGCTGCTCAAGACCCATGACAAGGCGGTGCGCGAGCAGCGCAAGGCCTTGAACGTGCGCCCGGTGTACAAGCGCGTCGACACCTGCGCCGCCGAGTTCGCCACCAACACCGCCTACATGTACTCGACCTACGAGGACGAGTGCGAGGCCGCGCCGACCACCAACAAGAAGATCATGGTGCTCGGCGGAGGCCCCAACCGCATTGGCCAGGGTATTGAGTTTGACTACTGCTGCGTCCATGCTGCCCTCGCCATGCGCGAGGACGGCTACGAGACCATCATGGTCAATTGCAACCCCGAGACGGTCTCGACCGACTACGACACCTCCGATCGCCTCTACTTCGAGCCGCTGACGCTGGAAGACGTGCTCGAAATCGTCGACAAGGAAAAGCCCCTGGGCGTGATCGTGCAGTACGGCGGCCAAACGCCACTCAAGCTCGCCCTGGGCCTCGAGGCCGAAGGCGTGCCGATCATCGGCACCAGCCCCGACATGATCGACGCGGCGGAAGACCGCGAGCGCTTCTCGGCGCTGCTGCGCGAACTGGGCCTCAAGCAGCCGCCCAACGCGACTGCCCGCACCGAGGCCGAGGCACTCGAAAAAGCCAGCACCCTGGGCTATCCGCTGGTGGTGCGTCCCAGCTACGTGCTGGGCGGCCGCGCGATGGAAATCGTGCACGAGCAGCGTGACCTCGAGCGCTACATGCGCGAGGCGGTGAAGGTGTCGAACGACTCGCCCGTGCTGCTCGACCGCTTTCTCAACGACGCGATCGAGTGCGACGTCGACTGCCTCTCGGACGGTCAGCGCACCTTCATCGGCGGCGTGATGGAGCACATTGAGCAGGCCGGCGTGCACTCGGGCGACTCCGCCTGCTCGCTGCCGCCTTACTCGCTGTCTGCCGCCACCGTTGACGAACTCAAGCGCCAAACCTCGGCCATGGCCAAGGCGCTGCATGTGGTCGGCCTGATGAACGTGCAGTTCGCCATTCAGCACAAGGACGGCCAGGACGTGATCTATGTGCTGGAAGTGAACCCGCGCGCCTCACGCACCGTGCCCTATGTTTCCAAGGCCACCGGCATCCAGCTGGCCAAGGTGGCGGCGCGCTGCATGGCCGGCCAGTCGCTCGACTCGCAAGGCATCATGAAGGAAGTGACGCCACCTTACTTCAGCGTGAAGGAAGCGGTGTTCCCCTTCGTCAAGTTCCCAGGCGTAGACACCATCCTCGGCCCCGAGATGAAGTCCACCGGCGAGGTGATGGGTGTGGGCAAGACTTTTGGCGAGGCCTTCGTCAAGAGCCAGCTCGGCGCCGGTACTCGCCTGCCACGCGCCAAGGGGGCCGACGGCCAGTCCACCGGCAAGGTGTTCCTCACCGTGAAAAACGGTGACAAGCCGCGCGCGGTGAAGGTGGCCCGTGAGCTGGTGGCCCTGGGCTTTGAGCTGGTGGCTACCAAGGGCACCGCCGCGGCCATCACCGCCGAGGGTGTGCCCTGCGAGACCGTCAACAAGGTCACCGAAGGCCGGCCCCACGTGGTCGACATGATCAAGAACAACGCGATCATCATGGTGGTCAACACCGTGGAGGAGCGCCGCAACGCAATCACCGACTCCCGCGCGATTCGCACCTCGGCGCTCTTGGCCCGCGTCACCACCTTCACCACCATCGCCGGCGCTGAAGCCGCGGTGGCGGGCATGAAGGCGATGGATCACCTGGACGTGATTTCGGTGCAGGAGATGCACGCGCAGTTAGTGGCGTGATATGCGTCGTTTGATGTGCGTCGCGTGATATCCGTCCCGTGATTTGGGTCGCGTGATGTCGGCAGCGTGATCCGCGCCTGAGTGTGGGTCTCAACCCTCCAGCTCGGCCAGGCGTAGATGCCGATGGACCCCGAGAGAGGGCAGGGCGTGGTTGGGGACGAGGCGCAGTTGGGCATTGGCGCGCACCTGCGCCTTGTAGTCGTCTAGCGACGGCGCCGGTCTGGCGGGAGCGCCGACCTCCCTCGCTCGCTGCGCGTGCCACACCCGCGCCAGCGCGCGCTCCGCAGTCTCGATCAGCCCGAGCGATGCCTGCAGCTGGCATAGGCGGGGCATCTGCGTGATCTGCGCGGACAGGGTGTGGCGCGCGTCTTCTGTCTCGGCCTCGCGGCCATCCAGCGATGCCAGGAGCCTCGCGATATCCCTGGGGCTGGCGATGCCCTCGAGGAAGGCGCCGCCCCGCAGGTCTGTCCGCAGCGCCAGGTGCCGCCGTATCGCATCCAGGTGGCCGATTTGCTGGCGCGGCGGCCGCCCAGAGGGATTCAGGAGGTGGAGCAGGTGGTGGATCTCGGTCGCCAGGTCTTCTGGCCGGGTGTGGGCCAGTGCCTGCAGCACCTGGGGCAACTGCGTCGCGCGCTGCCCCAAGACCCGGAAGGCCGGGTCACGCGGGTAATGGCTGGCAAGCCGGTGCAGCGCCCGCCAGACCGCCATGGGCGCATCGCGCCACAGCTCCGCCTCGGGTGCTGGCAGGGTCAGGGACAGCCCGCCCAAGCGCGCCAGCAAGCATGCAGCGCGTCGCTGTGCGGTGGTTGGCTGAGCGGCGTCGGTCGGCACGCCTTGCACCCGATGCCACAGCGCTTGGCGCATCTCCGGGGACAGCGGCTCCGGCGCGGCCTGAGCCAGTGCCATGACCAGCGAATTGGCGAGCCGAACCGCCTCGGACCTTTTGAATGTGGAATCCCAGCGGGCCCCGCCGATCCAGACCCCTCCCGGTACGCCCTGACCGTTCACCGCGAGGTGCTGAATGGGCAGGTGGGGCTCCTGTGATCTCTCGACCAGGGTCCAGGCCACCTGCGCCAGATGCTCGATGTAGGGCTGCCGATCTTCCGCCCAGACCCGAACCGGCCGCGCCTGGAAATACGGCTGCTCGGTCAGGATGATGAGAAAGTCCGCCCGGTCCCGCATGGCCTGGGCCTGGTCGGCGGCCGCGTGGTCGCGCACAGACTGCAGCAGCCGCCTGGCGACCGCCTTGGCGCGCCTCGGATCGGCCTCCTGCTCGGGCAGGCAGGCCGCCAGGGTGAGCAGCGCGGCCTTGAGCGGATCCTTGTTCGTTCGATTGCGGCCGCAGCGCGCCTCGATCTCTCCGGCGAGCAGTTCCAGCGCCAGCGGCAGCTCGCCGGCATCGCCAGCATGGCGGATCCAGCGGGGCGTGCTGGCCACGCGGGCCAGGCGCCCCAGGGCCAGCGCCTCCTCGTCTACGTCCCACTCATCGCCGCGGCCTTCCTGCAGGTCCCGGATCAAACTTTGCAGGCCTGCGAAAGTGGTCACGGTTTCGGCTTCGCCAGCGTCGGCGCCTGCCCCCAGGAACTGCCTGTCCCAAAGAGGCCGGTGTGCCCACCCGCGCAGCCAAGACCTCAAGTTCGCGCCGGGGTCCGAGCCCACCCGAAGCGTTGGCGCCGGCGCGAACAACACCCGCGCCATCACCAGGCCGGCGGCAGTCAGACCACCGGCCCAGGAGCCCAGCAGCGCGGGATGGGGCAGGGGGATGACCACGGCGCGGCGGCGCAGGCCCAAAGCCTCTTCGGACCCGTGCAGGTCGGAAGGTGTGCTGTGCAGACGATCGTGGCCCTGGGTGAGCCTGTTGGATGCAGGTGCAGATGAAGTTGCAGGCGAAGTTGCAGGTGAAGTTGCCCAGGCAGTTGTCGCGGCTGCCGCCGACGCGGTGGGTGTCGTGGATGTCGGGCCGTCGGCGTCCCCTCCTGGCGCCGCCCTCCCGCCGGAAAGCTTGCGCAGGTGGATGCGGGTGCTGGGCTTTTGCGCGGCAGGCTTCACGCGGCCTCGGGTGTCCGGGCCGGCGGCGCCTGCGAGGCGTGGGTGCAGTGCGTGCTCTGGGGGCCGTGGGTGCAGGGCCCCGGAAGCAAGCGGTGCTTGAAGAACTCAGTGAGCAGGTCTCGCATGGCGCATGCGCAGGGCTCTCACCCCACGGCTCGAATTTGCAAAGACCTGTTTGTAGGCCGGCCCGGGGCTTGGGTGGCTTGCACAAGCCAAGTGCCGGGGCTGAATTCGGAATAATTTGACCAATCCCGCAATTGCTCGGCCCCGGCCCGCCTGTTTCAGTGAGCAGCTGCGGCAGCGGTCGGCGTTCTCAGGAAGTCGCTTTCCACAATCGTGATGTGAGTATCCGGCGCTGCAGCGCGCAGGCGCTTGGCCTGCGCTTGATCGGCCACCCGCGGGTCAGCGACACGAGGGTCAGCTATACGCAGATCGGCTATTTGCAGATCGGCTATTTGCAGGTCGTCCAAATGAAGGTCGGCCATGGGCGCGCGCAGCCAGTGCAGGTTCAGGTGGTATTGGGGCCCCAGCCTCTCGATGGAACGGTCCGCGAGGATGCGCAAGTTGATCATTTCCTTGGCCTGCGCCCGGTACCCCGACGCAATCCGCTCCTGGGCCTGGCGATCACCCCCCGCCGCATCACGGTGCCCCCAGATCCGGTTGAGGGCGCGCCATGTTTCTTGCAGCAGCGCAGGTGTGGCCTCGAGCTGGCACAGACGGCCCAGGCCTGCCACCTGATCGGAGAGTCGTTCGCGTGCGTCGTCTGTGGCCGTCGCCGCGCCGGTGATTTCGGAAAGTATCTTGATGAGCTTCTTTGGCATCACCACGCCTTCGAGGAAGGCCCTGCTGTCCAGGTTTTGCCGGTGTTGCAGGTGGATCAGGATGCCGTGCAGGCGCCGGACTTTGCCCTCGGGTGGCACGGGGAGGTCGCGGACGAAATCAATCGCATGTTGAATCGTGACTCTCAGATCGGCGAGCTTTGCCTTGTCCAGGCGGTCCGGGATTCGGCGCGGCTCGTTGAGGCGCGCGGTCAGTTCTTGCAGACGGTCATCTGCCGGAAACTTTCGGGCGTATTGGGTCAGCGACAACACCACTTCAAGGGGTGCCCGGTGCCAGCCCGCTTCCATGCGTTCTTCGTGCTGTAGGGAGCCATGGCCGAGTGTTCCCGCCAGCAAGTCCAGAACGCGCTGCTGCGCATTGGTGATGGACCGCGCAGCAATGGGCCGTCTGTGCAGTTCCTTCAGCAGGCCTTGTACCAAGTCTTGGGGCAATTCCAGTGGATGGTGCCGCGCTAGGCCGATGAACAGGCAGTCGCTATCGTGCGAAACCTCTTGAACGCTGCGGCGATTTCGATTCCCGGTGTGCAGGAAGTGCTCGATGCATGTGCGGACGTCTTTACCCTGCGGGCCCGCGCCTGGCCGGGAAGCGAGGCCGATGCTCACCTGCATCCATCCAGCGAGATCATCGGTGCCAAAGTAACGGCTGATTTCGGAGCCGGGTTCACCCACCCGCTCAAAACCGGGCAGGCCGCGCAGCAAGGTCAGAAAATTCAGACGATCAGCGCGTTCTCCTCGCTGGTTGTTTGTGCCCTCCCAGCAGGCCTCCATCAGCGACTTCGCAACCTTGTTCGCGCCAGCCGCGCTGAGGTGATGAACCGACAGGGCTGCCGCCAGCAGCATCAGGGACGCTTTGAGCGTCTGGCTGTCCAAGTCTCTCGCGCGCGCAAGATGTGCGATCTGCCCTGCCAGCAACCCCACCCCCTCCACAGCGTGTCCCCGGTTACCGCGGCAGGCAGAAAGGGGCCAGGCGGTCTGTGCGAGCCGAACGTAGGCTTGGGCGACCTGCTTGCTCGGCAGGCCGCGCCCGGAACCTTCGAGTAGCCACTTGATTTTCTGGATGCAGCTTGCAACGCCCTCCGCGGTGAGGGGGGCCCTGCGCTCGGCCAGGGCTTGGATGTCTTCCAGCAAATTCTCCGGGGGACGCAGGGCGTCCTCGCTGGAGCGCCCTGGAAAGCGTTCGACGCAGGCCCTGCGCGCGCGCAGGGCCACCCATTCAATCGCTGGCGGAATGACGGCGCCTACCACCAGGCCGATGCCGCCCATCACGGTTCCGAAGACGCCCCAAAAGCCGTTTTCGGAGGCGCTCCTGTCGTCCGCTCGGCCGAGCCCGCCCGGAAACAGGGCCATGGTGCCCACCACCGCGGCAGCGGAGGTGCCCACGGCTGTCGCCAGATGCAGACCTGTGCGGCATTGCCAGCCGCTCACGGACTCCTGAAATGCCAGGGGCTCGAGGATCCTCGACTGGCGCTGTCGCAGCGCCGCGTCTAGCGTTCCGGTGTCGGTATGGGCTTTAGGGGCGGCGGCACCCGCTGCGCTGGCGTGGGAGACCTCGCGAGCTTCCGGGCCGGCGTGTTGCGCCATGGCAATCGGCGGCGGGAGGTGGATGTGTGTGTGAGTGGCGTGAGCGGTGCGTTGCGAGCCGTGCATGTGGTGAGCTTGAGTGGTAGTCGGAAAGGATTATTTGTGCCGCTTTCCGTGCCCATCTGACGCACCTCTGGCGCTCCCGCACGCGGCCGTGGGTCCAGGTGAGTGGGGGGACTTCGGCATAATCCGCCGAACGTCCGCCGCCGACCGAATCAGGTCGGCGGTTTCGCTTTCAGAGACACACGAACGAGCAAGTCCCATGGCCACCATCCCCATCACCGTCCGCGGCGCCGAAAAGCTCAAGGCCGAACTGCACCGCCTCAAGACGGTGGACCGTCCTGCCGTCATCAACGCGATCGCCGAGGCCCGCGCCCAGGGCGACCTGTCGGAGAACGCCGAGTACGACGCCGCCAAGGACAGGCAGGGCTTCATCGAGGGCCGCATCCAGGAGGTGGAGGGCAAGCTCTCGGCCGCCCAGATCATTGATCCGTCTTCGGTGCAGGCCGATGGCAAAGTCGTCTTCGGCGCCACGGTAGAGCTTGAGGACGAGGACTCCGGCGAGCAGGTCACCTACCAGATCGTGGGCGAGGACGAGGCCGACCTCAAGCTGGGTCTTATCAACGTCTCCAGCCCTATTGCCCGATCTCTGATCGGCAAGGAAGAGGGCGACGTGGCCGAGTTCCAGGCCCCCGGCGGCACCCGCCGCTTCGAGGTGATGGCGGTCAAGTACCTGTGATCCGCGAGCGCCTGGCCCTGATGGCTGCCGCGCTTTGGTGGGGCAGCCTCACCGCCGTGGGCGCCTGGGTGGTGCCGCTGCTGTTTGTGCACCTGCCCACGCCCGCGATGGCCGGCCAGACGGCGGCGCGCCTCTTTACTGCCCAGGCCTGGGCCGCCCTGGGGTGCGGCTTGCTGCTGATGATGCTGTTGCGGCCCCGCGATGCCGACCGGATTGCACCGGCCGTCCAGCGCAGCCTGGCCTGGGTGGCCGCCGGCATGTTGCTGGCCTTGCTGCTGGAGTTCGTGGTGGCGCCCCGTATCGTGGCCCGTGAAGACCTGCGCCTGTGGCACTCACTGGGCAGCGCGCTGTTCGCGCTGCAGTGGGTGTGTGCCGGGGTCGTGCTGTGGCGCCAGGGCGCCAGTCGGCTCAGTCCTGTCGACCCTTCTTGATCGACTTCTGCTTGGGCTTGGACCGCTTGACCTGGCCGCCCGGGGTCAGACGCTGATTGCCCAGCACCCGCACCGTGCGCACCTCGGGACGCTGGCCGCCCCGCTTGCTGTACTTGAGCACCTTGAAATCGCGCGGGCCAGGCATCTTGTCCTCGTCCTCGGCGCGCTCTTTCTCCGGCTTGGGGCGCCAGAGCACCAGCAGTTTGCCGATGTGCTGGATCGGGGCGGCGCTAAGCTGGTCGGCCAGTTGCAGGTAGATGGCTTCGCGGGCGGCGCGGTCGTCGCCCTGGACGCGCACCTTGATCAGGCCGTGGGCCTTGAGGGCGGCGTCGGTCTCTTTGACCACCGCCGGCGTGAGGCCGTCGTTGCCGATCATGACGACCGGATCGAGATGGTGGGCCTCTGCGCGATGCGCTTTGCGCTCGGCAATAGTTAGTTCAATAGCGGGCATGGGCCTATTATCGCTACCGCAGGAAAGTACACATGAAGGTCAAGACCAAGAGCAAGAAGGTGAACAAGGCGTGGCTGAACGACCACGTCAATGATCCCTACGTCAAGTTGGCCCTCAAAGAGGGCTACCGGGCACGGGCGGCCTACAAGCTCAAGGAGATCGACGAGACCCTGGGCCTGGTCAAGCCGGGCCATCTGGTGGTCGACCTGGGCTCGGCCCCGGGCGCCTGGAGCCAGTACCTGCGCCGGCGCCTCTCGCCCCAGGGGGCGGCGGTGGGCGAGCTGGACGGCACGATCATTGCCCTGGATATCCTGCCGATGGAGCCCGTCGAGGGGGTGACCTTTTTGCAGGGGGACATCCGCGAAGACGCGGTGCTGGCCCAGCTCGAGGCCGTGGTGGCTGGCCGGCCGGCCGATCTGGTGGTGTCGGATATGGCGCCCAATCTCTCGGGTATCGAGTCTTCGGACGCCGCCCGCATTGCCCACCTGATTGAACTGGCGGTCGAATTCTCGGAGCGGCACCTCAAACCCGACGGTGCCCTGGTGGTCAAGGTCTTTCACGGCAGCGGCTACAGCCAGCTGGTCAAGCTGTTCAAGGAGCGCTTTCGGGTGGTCAAGCCGATCAAGCCCAAGGCCTCCCGTGACAAGTCTTCGGAGAACTTTCTGGTGGGTATCGGCCTCAAGAAAGCGCCCTGAGGGCCGATTTCCCAGGGTGGGCACCCGGTTTGCCGGTCCCATGTCCCCTGGCACCCATCTCCCTAGGAAGGGTGTTGCCTTTTCGCATGGGCCGGCATCTTGAAACCCCTAGAATGGGGCGCATCTGCCCTACAGGTGTTTCCCGGTTGCCGTCCCCGGCATGCCCAGGCCCTGGAAGGCCTGTTTTTGATGGTCCGTTTTAGCGGAGACCGATTTGAACAATCAGTGGTTCTCGAAAGTCGCAGTCTGGCTGGTGATCGGCCTGGTGCTGTTCACCGTCTTCAAGCAGTTTGACACCCGCGGGGCTGCCGGTGCCAACATGATGGGCTACTCCGAATTCCTGGACGAAGTCCAGGCCAAGCGCATCAAGAGCGCCATGATTCAGGAGGGGCAGGGCGGCACCGAGATCGTGGCTGTCACCAACGACGACCGCAAGGTGCGCACCACCGCCACGTACCTGGACCGCGGTCTGGTCGGCGACCTGCGGGCCAACGGCGTGAAGTTCGACGTCAAGCCGCGCGAGGAGGGGTCCCTCCTCATGACCCTGCTGGTCTCCTGGGGCCCGATGCTGCTGTTGATCGGTGTGTGGGTGTATTTCATGCGCCAGATGCAGGGCGGCGGCAAGGGCGGGGCCTTCAGCTTTGGCAAGAGCAAGGCCCGCATGCTCGACGAGAACAACAACCAGGTCACCTTCGCTGACGTCGCCGGTTGCGACGAGGCCAAGGAAGAAGTGAAGGAAGTCGTCGACTTCCTCAAAGACCCGCAAAAATTCCAGAAGCTCGGCGGCCGCATCCCGCGCGGCCTGCTGCTGGTGGGCCCCCCGGGAACCGGCAAGACCTTGCTGGCCAAGGGCATCGCCGGCGAGGCCAAGGTGCCGTTTTTCAGTATCTCCGGCTCCGACTTCGTCGAGATGTTCGTGGGCGTGGGCGCGGCCCGTGTGCGCGACATGTTCGAGAACGCCAAGAAAAATGCGCCTTGCATCATCTTCATCGATGAAATCGACGCGGTGGGCCGCCAGCGTGGCGCGGGCCTCGGCGGTGGCAACGACGAGCGCGAGCAGACCCTCAACCAGATGCTGGTCGAGATGGACGGCTTCGAAACCAACCTGGGCGTGATCGTGGTGGCTGCCACCAACCGGCCCGACATTTTGGACGCCGCCTTGCTGCGCCCGGGCCGCTTTGACCGCCAGGTGTATGTGCAACTGCCCGACATTCGCGGCCGCGAGCAGATCCTGAACGTGCATATGCGCAAGGTGCCGATCGGCACCGACGTGAACGCGAGCGTGATCGCCCGCGGCACGCCTGGCATGTCCGGCGCCGACCTGGCTAATCTTTGCAACGAGGCCGCCCTGATGGCCGCGCGTCGCAACGCCCGCTTGGTCGAGATGCAAGACTTCGAGAAGGCCAAGGACAAAATCTTCATGGGCCCCGAGCGCAAGTCGATCGTCATGCCCGAAGAAGAGCGTCGCAACACGGCGTATCACGAGTCGGGCCACGCTTTGATTGGCAAGCTCATGCCCAAGTGCGATCCGGTGCACAAGGTGACCATCATCCCGCGCGGCCGCGCCCTGGGGGTGACGATGAGCCTGCCCGAGAAAGACCGCTTCAGCTATGACCGCGAGTACATGCTGAACCAGATCAGCATGCTGTTCGGCGGCCGTATTGCCGAAGAGGTGTTCATGAACCAGATGACCACCGGTGCCAGCAACGACTTCGAGCGGGCCACCAACCTGGCGCGCGACATGGTCATGAAGTACGGCATGTCCGAGGCGCTGGGCCCGATGGTTTACGCCGAGAACGAGGGCGAGGTGTTCCTCGGCCGTTCGGTGACCAAGACGACCAATATGAGCGAACAGACCATGCAAAAGGTCGACGCCGAGGTTCGCCGGATCATCGACCAGCAGTACGGCGAGGCCCGCCAGCTGATCGAGGCCAATCAGGACAAGATGCACGCGATGGCCACCGCCCTGCTGGAGTGGGAGACCATCGACGCCGAGCAGCTCGACGACATCATGGCCGGCAAGCCGCCGCGCCCGCCGAAGGATTTCGTCCCCCGTACGCCGCCCTCCGGTGGTGGTTCGGGCGGCAGCGCCCCGGTGGTCGACCCGACGCCGACCGCTGCCTGAGTGGGG
>CANFQF010000071.1 GCA_947449025.1 Comamonadaceae bacterium | reverse complement strand
CGGGTAGTGGCGCGCGAACAGGGCCCGGACCAGCGCGCGAAACTGCGGCTCTGGCATGGCCTCCCAGTTCTGGTCAGGGCTGAAGTCAAAGTCCCCCTCCACCTTTGCCGCTGCCTCAGGCAAAGAACCATGGCCATCGACCAAGGTCGCCTCGTCATGCAGGCGGCGCCAGCGCATACGCAGCGATGCAGCATTGCCAAGACGGCTGCCCAGAGTCATGGCCCGCTTGAAGTAAAGGCCAATGTCGTATTCGTTGGTGGTCCCGATCGCGCCATGCAGCTGGATCGCCGCGCGGGTCAATTCGGTCGCGGCATGGGCGCAACGCGCCTTGACCCGTGACGCCACTGCGGCCAGGCTCTGCCTGGGATCACGGGCCAGGGTACGCAGGCCCTCGCGCAGGCTGGCCTCGGCCAGTTCCACCTGCACCAGCCCGTCAACCGCCCGATGCTGCAGCGCCTGAAAGCTGCCGATCGGCTTGCCAAACTGGACCCGGGTGCGCAGGTAATCGCAGGTCAATTCCAGGGTACGGCGGGCCATGCCTGCCAGTTCCGCCGCCTGCGCAAAGCGCGCCACATCATTGGCCGCCTGCAGCGCCGCCAGGACCTCGGGCCCCTGGGCCACCAAACGCCCGCGGGCCTCGTCCATGCGAAGCGTTGCGGTTCCCAAGCCATCGACACCGGCCTCGCACTGCACCTGCAGGCCTGCTGCCTGCGCATCCAACCAGACGAGTGCTGTTTCCGACGCTAAGTCGGTGGCCACGATCCAGCCGTCCGCACCCGGGCCAGGCCGCACAAAGCGCTGCGTGCCCGTCACACAAACCGTGTCGCCAGGGGCCACCGCTCCGGGCGCCAGCGCGCGCGCGTGGGTCATGCCGCTTCCCGGCTCCAACTCCCCCGCACTTTCCTGCCAGGCCAGACCCGCCACGCGGCGGCCGGCCTGCAGGTCGGCCAGCAATTCATCCCTCAATTGACTGCGGCCAATTCGTGCCAGCAGTGCCAGAGGCTGCACGCCTGCGTCGACCAACGGCTCGGGCAGGAGGTGACGCCCGGCCTCCTGGGCGATGGCAGCCACTTCCGCCAGGCCCAGGCCAAGTCCGCCGTCTTCCTCCGCTACCAGCAGGGAGAACCAGCCGAGTTCGGCCAGTTGCTGCCAGCAGGCGCGGTCCAGACCGCCCCCACTGGCCTCGAGCTTGCGAAAACGCTGGCGCTGGTCGGTCGCGCCCAGGTAGCCCGCGGCGCTGTCGCGAAACATCTGCAGCGCGTCGTCCGCGCCCTCGGGCTGCATCGTCGACAGGTCCATCTCAGATCACCCCGTCTTGCTGCAGCTGGTCGATGCGGGCCGCATCCAGACCCAGGCGCTCCTGCAGCACCTCGCGGGTGTGCTCGCCCAGTGCGGGGGGGCCGCGGTGGTAAGCCACCGGGGTGGCCGAGAACTTCACCGGGTTGGCCACCTGCGGCACCTGCCCGGCGATGCTGTGGGGCAGTGTCATTTGCATCTGCCGGTGCTGAATCTGCGGGTCGGCAAAGACCTCGGCAAAGCCGTTGATCGGCCCCGAAGGCACGCCCGCCGCTTCCAGCGCCCGCTGCCACTCGGCCACCGGGCGCTGACGCATCACCTCGGCGATGCGGGGGTTGAGCTCCTCCCGGTTTTTCACACGCAGCGGGTTGGTCCGGAAGCGCTCGTCGGTCGCCAACTCGGGCAGGCCCAGCACCTGGCAGTAGGTAGCAAATTGCGGATCGTTTCCCACCGCCAGCACGATATGGCCGTCGGCGCATTCGAAGGACTGCCAGGGATAGGTAATGGGCGAGACGTTGCCCAGACGCGCCGGCTGCTGGCCCGAGACCAGGTACATCATGGCGACGTGGGACAGGGCGGCCACCTGTGCGTCAAGCAACGCCAGGTCAATGTACTGGCCTTCGCCGGAGACCATGTCGCGGTGCCGCAAGGCGGCCAGGATGGCGCAGACCGCGTACATGCCGGCGGTGATGTCGCTGACCGAGTAGCCCACGCGTACCGGGCCGCCACCGGGTCCGCCATCGGGCTGACCGGTCACACTCATGAGGCCGCTCATGGACTGGAAGATCGGGTCGTACCCGGGCAGGTGGCTGTAGGGACCCGACTGGCCAAAGCCACTGATCGAGCAGTACACGAGACGCGGATTGATGCGGCGCAGTGAATCGTAGTCGAGCCCAAAGCGCGCCAGATCGCCGGCCTTGAAGTTCTCGATCACGATGTCGCTGTCCTTGGCCAGGGCGCGCACCAGCTCCTGGCCCGCAGGCTTGGCGATGTCGAGCGTGATCGAGCGCTTGCCACGGTTCATCGCCAGAAAGGACGAGGTTTCTTTCGTCTCCTGCCCTTGTGCGTCGCGGGCACGCGGGCCCTGCTGCCGAACGTCATCACCCCGCCCAGGTCGTTCGACCTTGACCACATCAGCGCCGAAGTCGGCCAGCATCTGACCCGCCCAGGGGCCGGCAAACACGCGGCTGAGGTCCAGCACACGAACGCCAGAAAGACTACTCATCTCGAAAATACTCCTCGCATGACAACAGCTCCGAGCGTAACCGGGCGCTGACCATGAGCCGGAATCTAGGCCTGGCAAGCGGGCCCGCACAGGCCTGCCGGCACAAAGCAGCTATGCAGGCGGTACGAACGGGGCGCAGCTGGCGTGAGGCCACTGACGTAGCCAGCGCAAACCAGCCATGCACCGCCAGACATGGGTCACGGGGGCGCCAGCCGCTAGATTCGCGCCAGACCCGCCTGCGCAGGATCGGCTCGCAACCGATCCACTCGCCAGACGTCCGTTTGCGAAAGACCAGAAGGAGACCCCCGTGCGCCTGCCCTCCCCCGCCGGCTTCGGCCGCCGCCAGTTCCTCGCCCTGCTCGCCGCCACCGCTGGCACCACCCCGGCCTGGGCCGCTTTCCCGGACAAGGCGGTGCGAATGATCGTGCCCTTCCCCGCCGGCGGTGCAGCAGACATCATGGCGCGTACCCTGGCCATGCAACTGGGCGAGGCCCTGGGCCAGCAGGTCGTGATCGACAACCGCGGCGGCGCGGGCGGCACCCTCGCGGTCGAAGCCGTGGCGCGGGCGCCCGCCGACGGCTATACCTTGCTGTTCGCCACCATGGGCACCCAGGCCATTAACCCAGCCCTCTACCCCAAGCTGCGCTACGACCCGGTGAAGGACTTCGCGCCGGTGGCCCTGACCCACATCACCCCTCGGGTACTGGTGGTCGGCCCCTCGGTCAAGGCGCAGTCGGTCGCCGAGCTGATTGCCCTGGCCAAAGCCCGCCCGGGCCAGATCTCCTACGGCTCCGCCGGCAACGGCAGCTCCAGCCACCTGTCGGGCGCGCTGTTCGAGAGCATGGCCGGCGTCAACATGATCCATGTGCCCTACAAAGGCAGCGCGCCGCTGCTCACCGACGTGCTCGCCGGGCGCATCGACACCACCTTCGACTCCTACACGGTTTATGAGGAGCACATCAAGGCGGGCAAGGTCCGCCCCCTCGCCGTGACCTCGGCTCGCCGCATGGGCGTGCTGCCGCAAACGCCGACCATCGCCGAGTCGGGCCTGGCGGGCTATGAGGTGTCCAACTGGCTGGGGCTGCTCGCGCCCGCCGGCACGCCCAAGGAGGTGATCACCGCCTTGCATGCCGCCACCACCAAGGCCATGGCCGACGCCGCCATGCGCAGGCAGCTGACCGGCCTGGGGATCGAACCCACCCTCACCTCGCCCGAGGAATTCGGCAACCTGATCCGCACCGAAATCCCCAAGTGGGCGCGCATCGTCAAGGCCTCGGGGGCACAGGTCGACTGAGGTTGCCGCGCATGCTCCCTTCGCCGCGCCAGCGCACGCTGCTCCAGGCCGGCGACGCACAGCTCGACGTCATCTCGGAAGGCCAGGGCCCGGCCCTGGTCCTGCTGCCCTCCTCCCTGCGCGACTCGCAGGACTTCGACCTGTTGGCCAGCCTGTTGGCGGAGGCCGGGTTCCAGGTCTTGCGGCCTCAGCCGCGGGGCATGGGCCGCTCCAGCCCGCCGCCCGAGGGCATGACGCTGGCGACCCTGGCGGGCGACGTTGCCAGCGTCATCGCCCATTTCGTTCCTGGGCCGGCCATCGTCGCCGGCCATGCATACGGCCACTGGGTGGCCCGCATGACGGACCTGCGCCACCCCGAGCGGGTGCGTGGCGTGGTGGCGCTCGGCGCCGCGGCGCGGGTTTTCCCTGCGGGCATGGCCGAGTCATTGGCGTTGGCCTCCGACCCCACGCAGGACGAGAAGGCGAGGCTCCAAGCGCTGGCCCACTGCATGTTCGCCCCGGGTAACGACCCCCGCCCCTGGCTGGCGGGCTGGTACCCCCAGTGGCGCCATCCCTACCGCCAGGCTTCCGCTTCGCCTGCGCGCGACACCTGGTACGACCGCGGCCACGCACCCCTGCTGGACCTGCATGGGGCGCAGGATGCCTGGAGACCGCCCTCCACCCGTCAGGAGCTGGCCCAGACCCTGGGCAAAAAGGTGAGTGTCGAGGTCATTGCGAACGCAGGCCATGCGCTGGTCCCCGAACAACCCCACGCCATCGCCGATGCGGTGACGCATTGGGCCCGACGCATCGGCCACGCATAACAGCTTTGCCGTCGGTGCGCCGGGGTGACCGCCGCCCGCGCTCTAGCATGAACATCTAACGCCCTACGCCACTTGCCCACCGCTTTACCCGGAGTGCCTGCCTTCATGTCGCTTGGAAAAGTCCTGATCACCGCCGCATCGGTCAAAGGCCATGCGCCTGCCCTGCAGGCCCTGCGCGACGCCGGCTGCGAGGTCGTGCTGGCCAATACGCCCCAGCCCTGCACCCTGGAGTGGCAGCTCGCACAGGTGAAGGAGATCGCGGCCCTGGTTTTTGCGATGGAGCCGATGCCAGCGCAAGTGCTGGACGCAGCCCCTCTTTTGCGCGTCATCGCCCGCCCCGGGGTGGGCTACGACACGGTCGATATGGCCGCTGCCACGCGCCACAAGATCGCGGTGACGGTGGCTGCCGGCACCAATGACCAGAGCGTCGCCGACCACGCCTTCGGCCTGCTGCTCATGGCCAGCCGCGGCCTGCTCACCGCCGTCAACAGCGTGCAGGCCCATGGCTGGGAGCGGCCTACCGGCATGGAAGCTTGGCGCAAGACGCTGGCCGTCGTCGGCTACGGCCGGATCGGGAGAGCCATCGCCCGCCGGGCGCGCGGCTTTGACATGCGGGTGCTGGTGGTCACGCCCCGGCCCGACCCGTCGGACAAGGAGGTCGAATTCGTCTCCCTGGACGAGGCCCTGGCGCAAGCCGACTTCCTGTCGCTCAGCGCACCGCTCACCCCGCAGACCGAAGGTCTGATCAATGCAGAAGCCCTGGCCCGGATGAAAAAGGGTGCCTTCCTGATCAACACCTCGCGCGGCGGCCTGATCGACGAAGCAGCACTGGCTGAGGCGGTCAAAAGCGGCCACCTGGGCGGTGCTGCGGTCGACGTGCTGCGCCAGCAAGGCGCCAACTCCCCCAGCCCGCTGATCGGGGTGCCCGGCATCCTGGTCACCCCGCACATGGCCACCCTCACCCGCGAGTCCATGGCGCGGGTGGCGATGTCGGTGGCCGCAGGCGTGATCGCTGTCCTGCGCGGCGAGCGCGCCGTTCACACCGTCAACCCCGAGGTCTACGATGGCCATTGAGTACGACACCCTCAAACGCGTCACCGCGCAGCTGTTTGACCGCTCGCTGCGTGGCATTCCCGCCGACACACGGCTTGCGCTGGAAGCGGCCGACACCCGCGAAACCAATGAGACAGCCCGGCACACCCTGCGCCTGATGCTCAAAAGCGCCGACGCTGCGCAAAACGCCAATCAGTTCATCTGTTCGGACGCCGGCGTTCCGGTGTACTTCGTCAAGGTCGGCACCCAGGCCCGGTTTGGCGGCGACGTGCGGCGCGCGATCACCGAGGGCTTCGCCGAGCTGGTCGCATCGATTGACCCGCCCCTGCTGCCCCACGTGACGCACCCGCTGACCCTGGAGCGCGGCTACGCTGGCAAGGGCATGCCCATCGTCACCTTTGACCTGGTGGACGACTGCGACTATGTCGAGATCACCTGCTCGCCCAAAGCCCTGGGCTCGGGCCGCTGGGCGGCGCTGCAGATTTTCAGCTTCCCTGATCTGGCCACGATCGAAGGCTTTGTCATCGACACGGTGATCCAGGCCGGCGCCCAGACCTGCCCGCCGGTGGTGGTCGGCGTCGGCATCGGCGGCACCTTCGACTACGCCGCCAAGATGGCCAAAGAGGGCACGCTGCGCCCGATCGGCCAGCACCACCCCGAGCCCATGGTCGCGGCGATGGAAAAGCGCTTGGCCGAGGCGGTGAACCAGACCGGCTTTGGCCCCATGGGCACCGGCGGCGCCAGCACCGCGATGGCGGTGAACGTGGACTACTGCGCCGGCCACGGATTCACGCCGGTGGCAGTCGCCTTCAACTGCTGGATCAACCGTCGTACCCGGGCCCGCCTGCACAACGACGGCAGGGTCGAAGTTCTGGAGTAAGCCATGGCTGAAGGCATCCGCACACACCGCCTGAACTTTCCCCTCTGCGAGGCCGATGCACGGTCCTTGCGCGCAGGCGACCAGGTCATTCTGGACGGCGAGATCGTGGTCACCGCCGGCCTGCCCACCCACCAGCGCCTGCTCGGGTGTCTGGAGGGGCGCGAGCCCCTGCCCATGGCGCTGCAGGGGGCCAGCTTGTTTCACATCGGCAGCTACAGCCGCGAGGAGCAGGACCGCTTCGAGGTTCTCTACATCAACCCCACCACCAGCACCCGATTCAACCCGCACATGCCCCGTCTGATCGAGGGTCTGGGCTTGCATGCGGTCGGCGGCAAGGGCGGGCTCGACGCTGCCTGCGCCCAGGCCATGGCCCGCACCGGCTGCGTCTACCTGTCCTTCCTGGGCGGTGGCGCCACCCTGCACACCCAGGCCGTGCGTGAGGTGCTGGAAGTGGGCTGGCCTGACATGCTGACCCACTACCGACTGGTGCGCCTGCGGGTCGAGGGACTGGGCCCGGCCACCGTGGGCATCGACGCCCACGGTCGCAACCTTTACGACGAGCAAACCGCTGCGGCTCAGGACCGGCGCGCGGAGATCATGGCCGGCCTTGCGCAGGCCCGCATGACAGCGTTGCCGCCGGGCTGATAGCCCGCTGCAGCCAGCGCCGGAACAATCACCTTCATTCCATGAATCCGCAAACACCTTCCATGACCGAAGCGCCCCAGGGCCCCTTGTCCCATGTGCGGGTGCTGGACCTCAGTCGCATCCTCGCCGCCCCCTGGGCCGGTCAGATCCTGGCCGACCTCGGAGCCGAGGTGATCAAGGTCGAACGCCCCGGCGCCGGCGACGACACCCGCGCCTGGGGGCCGCCCTTTCTCCAAGGCGCCGACGGCAAGCCGACGAAGGAAGCCGGCTACTACCTGGCTGTCAACCGCGGCAAGCGCTCCATCACCGTGAGCTTGGAAAAGCCCGAGGGCCAGGAGATCGTCCGGCGGCTCGCTGCGCGTGCCGACATCGTGCTGGAGAACTACAAGTGCGGCACGCTGGCGCGCTACGGCCTGGACGAGGCCAGCCTGCGCAAGGTCAACCCGCGACTCATTTACTGCTCGGTCACCGGCTTCGGCCAGACCGGCCCCCGGCGCGACCAGGTCGCCTATGACTTCCTGATTCAGGCCATGGGCGGCCTCATGAGCGTCACTGGCGAGCGCGACGGCCGACCCGGCGGCGGTCCTCAGAAAGTAGGCGTGCCCATCGTCGACCTGATGACCGGCATGTACACCACGGTGGCGGTGCTCGCCGCGCTGGCGCGCCGCAACGAATGCGGCCGCGGCGACTACATCGACATCGGCATGCTCGACGTACAGGTCTCGACCCTGGCCAACCAGGCAATGAACTACCTGGTCTCGGGCAAGGTGCCGGCCCGCAACGGCAACGCCCACCCCAACATTCAGCCACAGGACGTATACCGCTGCAGTGACGGCGACGTGATCCTGGTGGTGGGCAACGATGGTCAGTTCGCCAAACTGTGCGAAAGCCTGGGCCGGCCCGAATGGGCGCGGGACGAGCGCTTTGCGACCAACCCGCAACGGGTGCGAAATATCGAGACCTTGTCGGCACTCCTCCAAGTGGAGTTCATGCGCCACACGAGAGCGGAGCTGATCGACCGTCTCGACGCTGCCGGCGTGCCCTGCGGCCCGATCAATTCGGTGGCCGATGTGTTCGAGGACCCACAGGTCAAGGCCCGGGACATGCTGCGCCACGTGCCCCACCCAAGCGGGGTCGACGTGCCCCAGGTCGCCAGCCCGATGCGCTTTACCGAAGCCGCCCTGCCCCAGCGGGAGGCACCGCCGCTCCTGGGCCAGCACAGCGCCGACATCCTGGCCGAGATCGGCTACGACGCCGAAGCGGTTCGCCGCCTGCAGGCGGACGGGGCGATCTGAAATGAGCGAGCTCCTGTCGGACCCGCCCCCATTTGCGGGCCGCCACGCCGACCTGCCCGGCGTGCGCCTGTGGTACGTCGACACCGGCGGGCCTGGACCAGTGCTGGTGCTGCTGCATGCCAACACCGGCACCGTGCGCGCCTGGGACCGGCAGCTCGAGGCCTTTCACCAGGCGGGCCTGCGCGTGATCGCCTTCGACCGGCGCGGCTGGGGCCAGAGCCAGGCCAACCCGGCCAGCGGGCCGCAGCCGGGCTCGATCGCCGAAGACCTGGAGGCGCTGGTACAGCATCTGGGGCTGGAGCGCTTCTCGCTTCTGGGCATTGCCGGAGGCGGCTTCGCTGCGCTGGACTATGCCGGCTGGCAGACCCAGCGTCTGGAGCGCCTGGTGATCGCCGGCAGCAACGGTCAGTTCAGCGAACCGCAGATGCAGGACTTCTATGCCCGCATCGCGGTGCCGGGCCTGACCGGCCGGATCGAAGTGCGGCCCTTTCTGGAGGTGGGCGTGGCCTACCGCGCCGAGAACCCGCAGGGCCTGGCCCGCTTCATCGCGATGGAGCACGCGGCCCGCCAGCCCGACGCACCCCCGCAGCCCCTGCGCACGCCCAACACCTTTGCCAAGGTGGCCACCATCACCACGCCTACCCTGGTGCTCATGGGCGGCGCCGACCTGCTGGCGCCACCTGCCCTCATGCGCACCTGGGCCAGCCATCTGCCCCATGTCCGGTTTGCCGAAATCGGCGACGCCGGGCACTCGATCAACTGGGAGCGCCCGGAGGCGTTCAACCGGCTGGTTCTCGACTATCTGCAGGAGTAACGCGTCGACGACGCAAGGAAATGCCCCCCATGACCATCCCCTCCATGACTCTTTCACGCTGTGTGCGCAGATGCCTTTTACAGGCCACCGCAGCCCTGATGCTGGCAAGCGGCGCCGGTCACGCACTGGCCCAGGCGGTGACGCGGGTGATCGTTCCCTTTGCGCCGGGCGCATCGAACGACGTGATCGGCCGCATGATGGCCGAGGCCGCTGCCAAGAAGAGTGGCAACAACTGGATCGTGGAGAACAAGCCCGGCGCCGGCTCCATGCTTGGCGCGGAATTCGTGGCCAAGTCGGCCCCCGACGGCAGCAACCTGCTGCTGTGCGCCACGGCCAATATGGGCATCCTGCCGGCGATCGCCAAGACCGTGCGTTACACCGTCGACAAGGACTTCAGTTTCCTGGTGCGCATTGCGAGCAGCCCCTTTGCCCTCGCGGTCAACGCCAACCTGGGCGTGAACAGCTTTGCCGATTTCGTCCGCCTGGCCAAGTCCAAGCCAGGCTCGATCCGCGTCGGTTCGGCGGGCGTCGGCGCCCTGGACTACATGGGTGCTTCGCTGATGCAGTCGCAACTGGGTATCGACATCACGGTCGTTCCCTACAAAGGAATGGCCCCTGCACTTAACGACCTGCGCGCCGGCCATGTGGACGCGACCATCACCAGCCCGGGCACGATCCGGCCCCTGACCCAGGACGGCAAGATCAAGGTGCTGGCCGTGTTCGACACCCAGCGCAGTGAGGTCATGCCGGCAGTTCCCTCAATTGCGGAACTGGGCTACCCCAAGTTGCTGGTGCTCAATTGGTGGGGCATCTGCGGCCCGTCCAAGCTGCCACCCCAGTTGGCGGGCAACCTGCGTCAGGTCATGTTGGACGCGCTCGCAGAGCCCGCCTTCCTGCGCAGTCTCAAGGAGAAGGGATTCGACCCCGCAGTACAGTCTGGCGACGACTTCGCCCGCTTCGTGGCCGCTGACCAGGCCAACTGGAAGGAAGTCGCCCGCAAATCCAACATCACCCTCGACGAGTAAAACCATGACACAGCCCCTCACCCTTCACTGGTCCCCCCGCTCGCCCTATGTGCGCAAGGTCATGGTCTGCGCCCAAGAGTTGGGCCTGGCCGACAAAATCCGCACGGTGCGCTCGGTGGCCGCCATGCTCAAACCCAATGCGGCCCTGATGGAGGACAACCCCCTGTCCAAAATCCCGACCCTGGTGCGGGAAGACGGCAGCGCGCTGTTTGACTCGGTGGTGATCTGCGAATACCTCAACGAACTGGGCCAAGGCAGCCTGTTTCCGGCCAGTGGCGATGCCAAGTGGCAGGCCCTGCGCTGGCACGCCCTGGCCGACGGCTTCCTCGACACCCTGATTCTCTGGCGCAACGAGCGTGAACGGGCCCAGCCGCTGCAGCCCCTGATGGACGCCTTCGGAATCAAGGCTGCTTCGGTTCTGGCCCAGCTAGACCGGGAGGTCGCGGCCCTGGAGAAGGCACCCTTCACCATCGGCACGGTGACCATTGCCTGCGCGCTGGGCTATATGGACTTTCGCTACCCGGACTACGGCTGGCGCGACAAGGCACCGGCGCTGGCGCGCTGGTTTGCCGTCGTGGCCACGCGTCCGTCGATCCAAGCGACGGTGGCGGTCGACGGCTGAAGGACATCGGGGCTGGCCTGAAGCGAGCCCCGAGGGGGCCGCTCTGGCACAAGCCGCGACAGCACCTCAGGCGTAGAGCGCCTGAGGGTTGTCCACCAACACCCGGCGCTCCAGCGCCGCATCGCCACACCAGCGGCGGAAGGTGGCCAACAAGTCGGCCACGTCGGGCTCGGGCGCGATGCGCAGGTGGGGCCAGTCACTGCCCCAGAGCAGGCGCTCCGGGTTGGCCTGCAGCAGCCGCTCCTGGAAGGGGCGCGCCAGTTCCGGGTCCAGTCCCACGGTATTGCGGTAGGCCGAGAGCTTGACCCACACCTGGCCGCTGGCCACCAGGTCCAACAGCACTTTGAAGCCTGGCTGGTCCACACCGGAGCGCGGGTCGAAGCCCCCCATGTGGTCGATCACCATCGGGAAGGGAAGCGCGCGCAGCAAGGGCGCAATCTCGGGCAGCACCTGGCAATCGGTCCACATCTCGGCGTGCAGACCGGCCTCGGCCAGGGCCGGGGTCAGTGCGCGCAGGTCCTCGATCCCGGCACTGCCGGCGAAATTGGTGCCCGCGCCGCTGCGGTGACTGAAGCGCGCCGCACGCACGCCGCGTGCACGCAGTCCTGCCAAAGGCAAGGGGCTACCCGGTCGCACCACCACCACGCCACGCAGGTGGGTGTGGGCATCGAGCGCCGCAAGCAGCCGGCTGTGGTCGTCGCCGTAAGCACTCGGGTGCACCAGCACCGCATGTGACAGGCCCTGACGCGCCAGCATGGCTGCATGGCCTGCCTCCAGCGCCTCGGGCGGTGTGTAGCTGCGGTCAGACGCGAGAGGAAAGTCCGCGTAGGGGCCGAACAGATGGTTGTGGCAGTCCCAGCCCAGTACGGCGGTGCCACCCGCCGGGGAAGCCGCTGACGATCCGCTCATTGGAGGCCGTCGTGCTGCGGCAGCGGGAAGGCAGGGGCCACGCCCTCCGGCAGCGGGATCTCGTGGCAGTTGAGGGTCATCGCGACCATCGTGTAATAGCCGATCAGGGCCGTCAATTCGACAACCGCCTTCTCACCGAAGTGCGCCAACGCCGTCTGGTAGGTCGCATCGGACACGGAGCGGTGAGCGTTGAGCTCGACGGAGTAGGCCCACAGTGCGTGCTCGGCGGCGGTGAGGCCGGCCGGCTCGCGCTGGGCCAACAGGGCCTCGATGATCGGCGCCTCAACCCCGACCTTCTCCGCTTCGAGACGGTGGGCGTACCACTCGAAAGGTGAATTGCAGGCCCGCCCGGTGATGAGAATGGCGATCTCCGATTGCCGGGGCGTGAGGCTGGTGCGATAGCGCAGCAAGGCTCCCAGCGCCGACCACTTGTCGGCCAGTTCGGCGTTGTGCAAGGCGGCGCGCAGCGGGCCCTGGATCTTGCCCCGGGGGCCGGTGACGATGCGGTCGTAGACCGCGCGCTGGTCGGCAGACATGGTCTGCGGCTCGGGTAGGCTGATGCGTGGCATGCCCTAAGCTTACCCAGAGCCGGCGCCAGGCCCTGCGCGGGGGCCGGCAAGGCTGCTATGCCGCGGCGGGCATTCCCCCGGGGTGCCACATGCCCCGGCGCGCGCCCTCGTCGACCAAGGCCTGGATTTCGGCAGCCACCGCTGACACCGCCTTGCCCGGCCCCTTGGCCCGGGCCAGCTCCATTGACACGATGCGTTGCAGCGTGGGCGACACCAGCCGTGAAGCCTGGAGCCGGCCATCACGCACCTCCTGCCAGACGGTGTGAATGGGCAGCACGGTGTAGAGGTTGGCCTCGGCCACCATCGCCCGCATCACCGGCAGGGAGTCGGCCTCCAGCAACGGCTGCAGGCCAATTTTTTCCTGGCGCGACAGCGAATCGAGGGCGGTGCGCAGCCCGTTGGGGGCGCCAGGCAATACCAACGGCAGGCCATCGAGCGCGGAAAACGGCACCTCGGGGGCGCGGGTCAGGCGGTCGCCGGGTGCGCCGATCAGGTAGCTGTCCACCGTAGCCAGGGGCTGCTCCTGGTTGGACATAGCCTTGCCGTAGCGATAAAGAATGGCGATGTCCACCCGGGCGTCGGCCATCCACTCCTCCACCTGACCGCTGGAGCCTTCGAGCAGCCGCAGCTGAATCTCGGGGTACTTGCTGCGCAGGCGCAGGTACAACTGGGCAACGATCGCATTGGTGATCGAGGGCAAAGAGCCCAGCACCACCTGCCCGGCGGGCTCGCGCGCCTCACCGCGGATTTCCTGCTCCAGACCCTCGGCACTCCCAAGCAAGGCCTTGACCTGCGGCAGGATGCGCAAGCCCACGTCCGACAAGGTGACGCCCCGGCCGGTGCGGGTGAACAGCCGCGCCTTGCAATCGCGCTCCAGCGCATTGAGCTGGCGGCTCAGGAGGGACTGGTTGCTATTGAGGTACAGCGCCGCGCGGGTCAGGCTGCCCAGTTCGGCAATGGCCAGGAAGGCCCGCCACTTGTGCAGTTCGGCGGTCAGTTCGAGACGGATCTGGGTCGGCTTTGGCGGGGTACTCACGGGCGCGATTGTGCCGTGGGGCCTGGGGGGTCCGCTACGGTGCGAACCCGCAGGCGCTCTCAGTGGCTACCAGGGGTGACAAGGCACCCGTCGGCACCCGGTGAAGCGACTGAGCGACACGGCTGCATCACTGAGCCCCGTCGGACATCCAGCCACCGATTCTGGCGGCGAGACCTTTCATGGCCTGGGCGATCGGCCCCTTCAGCAAGGCAGGGGTGACAGCGGAACTCGCCCCGCCGCAATTGAGCACCATGATCCGTCCGTCGGTAGCGGAGACCACGGGCACCCCCATGGCGTTGACCTCGGGATGGAAATGGCGCAGGTTCAAAACGTAGGCTTGGCGCTTGAACGACTGCAGGCACTGGCCGAGGTAGTCCTGGTGGGCGCGCCATTGGGCGGGGCGCTTGCGCGCAAGCTCGGTCTGCAGGCGCTCGCGCGCCGCTTCGGACAGGGTGCACCAGTAGGCCGCCCCCAGGGCCGAACTCTCAATCGGCAGCACCGACCCCACCGTGAGGTTGAGGCTCAAAAGCGTGTGGGCCTGGGCCCGCTGGATGATCATCATGTCCAGACCATGGGGTTCGGCCAGCGAGACCGCCACCTGGTAGGTGCGGGCGAGCGATTCCATGCCCTCGCGCGCCATCTCGGCCAGCCCGGTCCGCGTACCCGAGGCCTGAATCGCCCAGACCCCGGGGCCCAGACGCAGGCGCAGAGGATCCTGCCCCGGCACCAGATAGCCCAACTGGGACAAGGTGTAGCAAAGCCGCCAGACCGTGGGCTGGGGCAGCCCGGTGAGGCGGGCGATCTCGGAGGTGCCCAGCTCCTTGCGTTGGCTTGAAAAGCAACGCAAGACGGACATCCCGCGCGCCAGGGCGGTGACGAATTGCCGGTCTTCTTTCATGGAGGTGGGGGCTGCATCAGGAAAACCCCTGCTGGCGAAAACAGCAGGCTGCTCTACTATCCACTATACAAATTCACTATTTGCACTGCAAATTATATAAGCCATGCCGCAACTTGATGGGGCCTCCGCGCCTTCGGTGGAATTTCCTGATCTCACAGGCTTTTTCGCGCCGCGCAAAGTGGCCCTGCTCGGCGCCACCGACGACCTGTCCAAGTTCGGTGGCCAATGCATGAAGCAGTTGGTGGCCTTCGGTTTCCCGGGTGAGATTTACCCGATCAACCCGAAGCGCGACGAAGTGATGGGCGTGGCCTGCTACAAAAGCCTCGCCGATACGCCCGAGACACCCGACCATGTCGGCATCGTGCTACCCGCACACGCGGTGATGGGCGCGGTCGACGACTGCATCGCCCGCGGCGTGCGTTTTGCCACGGTCTTTTCCGCCGGCTTCGGAGAGCAAGGCACGCCAGAAGGCATCGCAGCCCAGGCGGCACTGGTCGAACGCGCCCGTGCGGGTGGCCTGCGTCTCATGGGCCCCAACTGCAATGGCCTGATCAATTTCGTGGACCAGTTTGCGCTGACGTCCACTGCCAGCATCAACGGACCGCGTGCCCCGGCAGGCGACATCGCGATCGTCGGCCAATCGGGCGGCGCCGGCCAGGTCAACGTGATGTGGCGCGCCATCGAGATGGGCCTGGGCATCAGCTACCAGGTGAGCTGTGGCAACGCCGCGGACCTGGACCTGCTGGACTACGCCTCCTTCATGCTCGAATCCGAGCACACACGCGTGGTGCTGATGCTGGCCGAGCGCCTGGCCGATGGCGCCAAGCTCAGAGCCCTGTCGCACCGCGCCGCGCAATTGCGCAAGCCCCTGGTCATGGTCAAGGCGGGACGCACGGAAATGGGCGCCAAGGCTGCCGCCTCGCACACGGGCGCGGTGACCGGGTCGGACGCGGTGTTCGACAAGGTGCTCGAACAACTGGGCATCCTGCGGGTGGACGACTACCCCGACCTGTACCAGTGCGCCATGCTGCTGCGGCGCCAACGCTGGACCCGCAGTTCGCAGGTGGCGGCCACCTCCATCTCTGGCGGCAACCTGGTCTTGCTGGCGGACATGGGCGCTGCCGAAGGTCTGCAGTGGCCGGAGTTCGGAGAGGCCACCCAAGCCACGCTCCAGAGCCAGCTGCCTGGCTTTGGCTCCGCGGCCAACCCCGCCGACCTGACCGCGGCGGCCATCGGCAAGAAGGGCGCCTTCGCCCTGGCGGCCAAGACCATCCTGGACGACCCCGCCATCGACGTGATGATGCCCGTCCTGACCATCGCCAGCGCCGACGAGGTGCGCTCGGTGGCCGAGATGTCCGAGCAAAGTGAGAAGCCGGTGGCCATCGTCTGGACTGGCTGCGCCAGGGACGACGCCACCCTCACCCCGCGCACCCTGGTGCAGCAAGGCCACGCGGTCTACCGCGACGCCGGCCCCTGCGTGCGCGCCGTCTCGGCACTCACCCGCTTCAGCGACTTCCTGCACACCCACACGCAGCGGGTGCCGCAACGCCCTGCCGGCCTGGACCCGCAGCGCGCACGGGCGCTGATGCCAGAGGCGCCAGGCCTCCTGAGTGAATGGCAGGCCAAGGCCATCCTGGGCTGCTACGGCCTGCCGGCCACGCGCGAACACCTGGCCACGAGCGTCGAACAAGCCCAGGCCTGGGCACGCGAGCTCGGGCGACCGGTGGCCATGAAGATCCAGTCACCCGACATCCCGCACAAGACCGAGGCCAAGGCCCTGAAGCTGCGGGTGCAAGGCGATGCGCAGGTGGCCCAGGCGTATGCCGAAGTGCTGGCCAACGCCAAGGCCTACAGGAGCGACGCAAGGATCGAAGGCATCCTCGTGCAGGAGATGGTCGAGGACGCCCAGGAAATGCTCATTGGCATGAGCCATGACCCGACCTGGGGCCCCATCATCACCGTCGGCCTCGGTGGCGTGTGGGTCGAAGTCCTGAAGGATGTGACCTTCCTGCT
>CANFQF010000070.1 GCA_947449025.1 Comamonadaceae bacterium | reverse complement strand
CGGCGAGATCGCAGCGGTGGTGACCGCGCCTTTGCACAAGGAGGCGCTGGCGGCGGCGGGCGTGACCTTCCCGGGGCACACCGAGCTGCTGCAGGCCGAAGCTGCCGCGCATCTGGGCTTGCCGCTGGCCAAGGTGCCAGTGCGCATGATGCTGGCCAGTCCCGCCTTGCGGACGGTGCTTGTGAGCATTCATGTGTCGCTGCGCCAGGCCATCGAGGCGGTGACATTCGAGAACGTGCTGCAAACCCTGCGCATCACCCACTCGGCACTGTCCGCTGCCCTGGGGCGCGCTCCGCGCATCGCGGTGGCCGGCCTCAACCCGCACGCGGGCGAGGGCGGCCTCTTTGGTCGCGAGGAGATCGAAGTCATCGCCCCCGCGATCGCGGCCGCGCGTGCCGAGGGCATCGCAGCCGAGGGGCCGATCGCGCCCGACACCGTCTTCATGCGGGCCCGCCAAGCGAAGGACCATCCGGGCGAGTTCGACGTGGTGGTGGCGATGTACCACGACCAGGGGCTGATCCCGGTGAAGTACCTGGGCCTCGACGAAGGCGTCAACGTGACCCTGGGCCTGCCCCTGGTGCGCACCAGCCCCGACCACGGCACCGCCTTCGACATCGCCGGCAGCGGCTTGGCCGACCCGGCCAGCCTGCTGGCGGCGGTGCGCAGCGCGCGCAGCCTGCTGCCCTGAGTTCTTCCGTATCAATCGCACGGTGCCCGCAGTTGTCCTACCTTGAGGCGGGCTGAAATGCTTCGCTACAATCGCGGGTTGACCCTAATCCAAGCATCTTCCGTCGAGGACCCCCATGAGTAGCACCCCAGTGGACGCCAGCAAGCGGACGTGGTTGATTGCGTCCGGCTGTGCCGGCGCAGTGGGCGGCGCGTTTGTCGCCGTTCCCTTCGTGAGCAGCTTCCAGCCTTCCGAGCGCGCCAAGGCCGCCGGCGCCGCCGTGGAAGTCGACATCGCTGCCCTGCAGCCAGGCGAAAAAGTCACCGTCGAGTGGCGCGGCAAGCCGGTGTGGATCATGAAGCGCACCCCCGAGCAGATCGCCGAGTTGGCCAAGCTCGATGGGCAGCTGGCTGACCCGAAGTCCGAGCGCAGTGCCTTCCCCACTCCGGACTACGCCAAGAACACCCACCGCTCCATCAAGCCCGAAATCTTCGTCGGCGTGGGCGTGTGCACCCACCTAGGCTGCTCGCCCTCTGACAAGTTCCAGGCCGGTGCCCAGCCCTCGCTGCCCGACGACTGGCACGGCGGCTACCTGTGCCCCTGCCACGGCTCCACCTTCGATCTGGCCGGCCGCGTGTTCAAGAACAAGCCTGCGCCCGACAACCTCGAGGTGCCCCCGCACATGTACCTGTCCGACACCAAGCTGGTGATCGGCGAAGACAAGAAGGCGTGAGACCATGGCTGAATTCAAGGAAATCTCCCCCAACGCCTCGGCCACCGAGAAGCTGACCAACTGGTTTGAGAACCGCTTCCCCACCGCTTTTGCCGGCTATCGGGATCACCTGTCCGAGTACTACGCGCCGAAGAACTTCAACTTCTGGTACTTCTTCGGCTCGCTGTCCCTTCTGGTTCTGGTGATCCAGATCGTCACCGGCATCTTCCTGGTGATGAACTACAAGCCCGACGCGGCCACCGCCTTTGCGTCGGTCGAGTACATCATGCGTGATGTGCCCTGGGGCTGGCTGATCCGCTACATGCACTCCACCGGTGCCTCGGCCTTCTTCATCGTGGTCTATCTGCACATGTTCCGTGGCCTGATCTACGGCAGCTACCGCAAGCCGCGCGAGTTGGTCTGGGTCTTCGGCTGCGCGATCTTCCTGTGCCTGATGGCCGAAGCCTTCATGGGCTATCTGCTGCCCTGGGGCCAGATGTCCTACTGGGGCGCCCAGGTGATCGTGAACCTGTTCTCCGCCATTCCCTTCATCGGCCCCGATCTGGCGCTGCTCATTCGCGGCGACTTCGTGGTGTCGGATGCCACTTTGAACCGCTTCTTCAGCTTCCACGTGATCGCGGTGCCCCTGGTCCTGCTGGGCCTGGTGGTGGCACACATCCTGGCGCTGCATGACGTCGGCTCGAACAATCCCGACGGCGTCGAAATCAAGGGCCCCAAGGCACTCAAGGACGCCAACGGCAAGCCGCTCGATGGCATTCCCTTCCATCCCTTCTACACGGTCCACGACATCCTGGGCGTGTCCGTCTTCCTGATGGTGTTCTCCGCCATCGTCTTCTTCGCGCCCGAGTTCGGCGGCTACTTCCTGGAGTACAACAACTTCATCCCGGCCGACCCGCTCAAGACGCCCAACCACATCGCCCCGGTGTGGTACTTCACTCCGTACTACTCCATGCTGCGCGCCATCACCTCCGAAATGGTGTACGCACTGGTGCTGTGCGTGGTGGGCGCTGCGGCCTTCAGCGTCTTGCGCACCAAGCTGCCGTCCCTGATCAAGGGTGGTGTGGTCGGTGCCTCGGTTGTGGGCATCGCGATGCTGCTGGCCATTGACGCCAAGTTCTGGGGCGTGGTCGTGATGGGTGGCGCTGTGATCATCATGTTCTTCCTGCCCTGGCTGGACCACAGCCCGGTGCGCTCGATCCGTTACCGCCCGAGCTGGCACAAATATGTTTATGGCGTGTTCGTCGTCAACTTCTTCATTTTGGGCTATCTGGGCGTGCAGCCGCCCTCGCCGATTGGCGAGCGTGTTTCCCAGGTCGGTACCCTGTTCTACTTCGGCTTCTTCCTGCTGATGCCTTGGTGGAGCCAGCTTGGCGAGCCCAAGCCGGTGCCTGAGCGCATCACCTTCGCTCCCCACTGAAGTCAAGGCAGGGAACCATCCATGAAAAAGACCCTCTCCTCCCTGTTTCTGTCCCTGGCCCTGGCCATGGGCCTGGGACTTGTCGGTACGGCCGCACAGGCTTCCGGCGGCGACACCATTGCCTGGGACAAGGCGCCCAATAAAGTCAACGATCTGCCGGCCCTGCAAGAAGGCGCGAAGCTGTTCGTCAACTACTGCCTGAACTGCCACTCTGCCGCCTTCATGCGCTACAACCGCCTGAAGGACATTGGCTTGACTGAGCAGCAGATCAAGGACAACCTGCTGTTTGCCACCGACAAGATCGGTGACACGATGAAGTCCAACATCGACCCCAAGCAGGCCAAGGAATGGTTTGGTGGCGTGCCGCCCGACCTCACCCTGATCGCTCGCTCGCGCGCCGGCCACGGCGGCACCGGTGCCGACTACCTCTACACCTACCTGCGCACCTACTACCGGGACCCGACCAAGGCCACCGGCTGGAACAACCTGGCCTTCCCGAACGTGGGCATGCCGCATGTGCTGTACCAACTCCAGGGTGAGCGCGAGCCGATTTTCGAGACCGTCAGCGCCCATGGCCACGAGACGCAAGTCTTCAAGGGCTGGAAGCAGATCACGCCCGGGACGATGACGCCCCTGCAGTACGACCAGGCGGTCGGCAATCTGGTGGGCTATCTGCAGTGGATGGCAGAGCCGGCGCAGAACACCCGCGTGCGGGTTGGCGTGTGGGTTCTGCTGTTCCTGGCGGTTTTCACTGTGTTTGCCTGGCGCCTGAACGCCTCTTTCTGGAAGAATGTCCGCTGACGCGGCGTTTTGATGGTCGCCGGGGTCTGGCGCGCAGTCGGCGACAGGCCCACATCACCCCCCTGGAGTGGGCCGCCTCGCGCGCCCACTCCTTTTGATTTAAGGAACCACCGCCATGATGGTGCTGTACTCGGGAACTACCTGCCCTTTCTCCCACCGCTGCCGCTTCGTGCTGTTCGAAAAAGGCATGGACTTCGAGATCCGCGATGTGGATCTGTACAACAAGCCCGAAGACATCAGCGTGATGAACCCCTACGGACAGGTGCCTATCCTGGTCGAGCGGGACCTCATCCTCTATGAGTCCAACATCATCAATGAGTACATCGATGAGCGCTTCCCGCATCCCCAGTTGATGCCCGGCGACCCGGTGGACCGCGCCCGCGTGCGCCTGTTCCTGCTCAACTTCGAAAAAGAGCTGTTTGTCCACGTCAGCACGCTGGAGTCGCGCGCTGCCAAGGGCAACGAGAAGGCGCTGGAAAAGGCCCGTGCGCACATTCGCGACCGCCTGACCCAGCTGGCGCCGGTGTTCCTGAAGAACAAGTACATGCTCGGTGACAATTTCTCCATGCTGGATGTGGCCATTGCTCCGCTGCTGTGGCGCATGGACTACTACGGCATCGAGCTGTCCAAGAACGCCGCGCCTCTGCTCAAGTACGCCGAGCGCATCTTCTCGCGCCCGGCCTACATCGAGGCGCTTACGCCCTCCGAAAAGGTCATGCGCAAATAAGCGGCCTGGCCGCACGCCTTGCGCTCGCCCGGTCACGTTGCGAACTGCCGCATGAACGCCATTGAGTCCACCTCCACGCGCCCCTACCTGATTCGGGCGCTTTACGACTGGTGCACCGACAACGGTCTTACCCCCTATGTGGCGGTGGCGGTGGACGACAGCGTGCAGGTGCCGCGCGACTATGTGAAGAACGGCGAGATCGTTCTGAACATCAGCTTCGACGCCACCAGTTCACTCAAGCTCGGCAACGACTTCATCGAGTTCAAGGCGCGCTTTGCCGGCGTCGCCCGCGACATCATGGTGCCGGTGAGCCGGGTGCTGGCCATCTACGCCCGCGAGAACGGGCAAGGCATGGCCTTTCCGGTCGACACCACTGCCGATGGACCGCAGACTGGCGAGCAGGGGCAGCTGGTTGATGCGGGAGAGCCGGGGGAGCCTGGGGATGTCAGTCCTTCGCGGGCCACGGGCGCAGGACGCGCCCGCAACCCGGCGCTGGCCAGTGTGCCCGCAGGCGAAAGTGATCGGCCGCAGTTGGTGCCCCTGGACTCGCCCGCATCGTTGGCCGATTCCAAGGCCGGCGAGGAGCCTCAGCCCCCGCGTCCTGTCGGCGGTGGACCGCGTCCCGCGCTCAAGCGTGTGAAGTGATTTTCACGTTCAGTTGGTGCCCAGACTTCACGCCTGCCGAACGCAGGCCCTAGAATTTCAGATACGCCGGTTTAGCTCAGTTGGTAGAGCACCCGCCTTGTAAGCGGAAGGTCGTCAGTTCGATTCCGACAACCGGCACCATGCGCCAGAAGCCCTGCCGAATCACCGATTTGGCAGGGTTTGTCATTTCGGGCGACACTTGGTCTCACCCGGTGTCGCGCCGAGCGCTTCATCGATCCCCTGCTGTTTTCCACGCTGGTATGAATCTGATGCCCACCACCTCTCTTCACAACCGCCCAGCGGCCGGGGCGCCGATCTACCGGCGCGCGATTTTCTTTGGCGGGGCCCTCGCGCGAGTGTCGTTCGGGTTGGCGTTGGGATTGGCGTTGGGGTTGGGGTTGGGTCACGGGTTTGCCGCAGCCGCCACGCCCACCACATCCGCCACATCCGCCACACCTGCTGCAACCACTGCCACAACATCTCCCGCGCGGACATCGGCAGCGGCAGCCTGTCCCACCCTGCTCCAGCAAAGCTTTCCCAGGCTGCAGGACAACCAGCCCCAGTCCCTGTGCCAGTACAGCGGCAAGGTGGTGCTGGTGGTCAATACGGCGAGTTATTGCGGGTTCACCCCGCAGTTCGAGGGGCTGGAGGCGCTCCACGCCCGCTATGCCGCCCGGGGCCTGGTGGTGCTGGGCTTTCCGTCCAGCGATTTCCGGCAGGAGGATGCCGATTCGCGCAAGACGGCCGAGGTGTGCTTCAACACCTACGGAGTGAAGTTCCCCATGTTCACCGACACCCGGGTCCGGGGCAGTCAGGCCCACCCGCTGTTTGCCGAACTCGCCCGAGCCACCGGTTCGCAGCCCAGCTGGAATTTCAACAAGTACCTGGTGGGTCGTGATGGCCGGCCCATCGCGCACTTTGGCAGCATGACAGCGCCCGACAACCGCAAGTTCGTCGCAGCCGTCGAGGCTGCGCTCGCGGCGCGGTGAAGCCATTGGCGGGCCGCAACCGGTACGCCACAGCTTCAGGCCACAACGCGTTTCTTGAGCCCGTTTGCCGGGGCGATGTCGGCACCGGGCACGCCCGCCTCAGGCACTTCGGCGAGCGTCAGCCACGGCCGCCGGCCAGCACCTTGAGCCGGATTGCATCGACCACCATCCCGCGCTGGCGCAGATGTCCCTGCAGCATGGGCAGCATCTGCCTAAGCTTGGCCGCTGCAGCGCTGCTTTTGACCAGCAGGCACCAATCACCACCGTCCAAGGGGCCCGCCTCCACCTGGCTGGCCAATGCGCCCGGCAGCAGCGGGCGTACCGCCGCGAGGCGCTGTGTGGAAGCCTCGGCCCGGGCTGCCAGCGTGGCCAGCTGCGGCGAGGCTTCGGCAGCCTGCATCACGCTCAAGGCCTGGCGCAGTCGGGGGGCTTCGGGATTCATGGTGCCCAGCATATCCGCAACCGTCGGCCGTCCGTCGGATCAGGCGCTGCCGAAGGCCCCCGCCGGGCTAAAATGCCTCGTTTGTCCGCACTGCCATGCAGGCAGCGCTGCGCACCTGTAGTTTCGCGCTGGTTACCGCGCTGATGCGGCATCCTGCGGGAATCTCTCGGCACTTCAGGTGTCGGCGTGGTGGCTGGCGGGCTATTTGCGGACTTGTTCCGTCCGGGCTTTCCATTTCATGGCCAAAAACTTCATCACCCAGATCTTCGGCTCGCGCAACGACCGGCTGCTCAAGCAGTACCGCAAGACGGTCGAGCGCATCAACGCTCTGGAGCCCGCCCTCGAGTCGCTGGACGATGCGGCCTTGCGCGCCAAGACAGACGAGTTCCGCCAGCGGGTCGCCCAGGGCGAGTCTCTCGACGAGCTGTTGCCCGAGGCCTTTGCCGTGGTGCGCGAGGGCTCCAAGCGCGCCATGAAGATGCGCCACTTCGATGTCCAGATGCAAGGCGCCATGGCCCTGCACCAAGGCAAGATCGCCGAGATGCGCACCGGCGAGGGCAAGACCCTCACCGCCACGCTGGCTGTCTACCTCAACGCTCTCGCGGGCCGCGGTGTGCATGTGGTCACCGTCAACGACTATCTGGCCAATCGCGACGCCCAGTGGATGGGGCGCCTCTACAACTTTCTGGGCCTGTCGGTGGGCGTCAACCTGCCGCAGATGCCGCGCGAGCAGAAGCAGGCCGCGTACCGGGCCGACATCACGTATGGCACGAACAACGAGTTCGGCTTCGACTACCTGCGCGACAACATGGTCTACGAGCCCGCAGACCGGGTGCAGCGCGCACTGCACTATGCGATCGTCGACGAGGTGGACTCCATCCTGATCGACGAGGCGCGCACCCCGCTGATCATCAGCGGCCAGGCGGAGGACCATACTGACCAATACGTGGCGATGAACCGCATCGCCCCGCGCCTGGTTCGCCAGGAGGGCGAGGCTGACCCGCGCACCGGCGAGGGTGTGACCAAGCCAGGCGACTACACGGTGGACGAAAAAGGTCGTCAGGTCTACCTCACCGAGCAGGGCCACGAGACCGCCGAGCGCATCCTGGCCGAAATGGGCCTGATCGACGCCGGCGCCAGTCTCTATGACCCGGCCAACATCGGCTTGATGCACCACCTCTATGCGGCGCTGCGAGCCCATACCCTTTACTTCCGCGACCAACACTATGTGGTGCAAAACGGCGAGGGTGGTCAGGCTGAGGTCGTCATCGTCGACGAATTCACCGGCCGCCTGATGTCAGGCCGCCGCTGGAGTGACGGCCTGCACCAGGCGGTGGAGGCCAAGGAAGGTGTGCCAATCCAGGCCGAGAACCAGACCATGGCCTCGATCACCTTCCAGAACTACTTCCGCCTGTACGGCAAGCTGTCTGGCATGACCGGCACCGCCGACACCGAGGCCTACGAGTTCCAGGAAATCTACGGTCTCGAGACCGTCGTGGTCCCGCCCAACCGCCCGAGCAGCCGCGACGACCAGCTCGATCGGGTCTACAAGACCGCGCGCGAGAAGTACAACGCAGCCATCGACGACATCCGCGACTGCCATGGACGCGGCCAACCGGTGCTGGTAGGCACCACCTCGATCGAGAACTCGGAGCTGATTTCCCAGCTCCTCACGCAGGCCAAGCTGCCGCACCAGGTCTTGAACGCCAAGCAGCACGCCCGCGAGGCCGAGATCGTGGCCCAGGCGGGCCGCCCGGGCATGATCACCATTGCCACCAACATGGCGGGCCGCGGCACCGACATCGTTCTGGGCGGTAACGTCGAGAAGTCGATCCAGGCCGTGGAAGCCGACGAGTCGCTGGATGAAGCTGCCAAGGCCCCTCGAATCGCAGCACTGCGCCAGGAGTGGCAAAAAGACCATGACCGCGTCGTCGCCCAGGGCGGGCTTCGCATCATCGCCACCGAGCGTCACGAGTCGCGGCGCATCGACAACCAGCTGCGTGGCCGCTCCGGCCGCCAGGGCGACCCGGGCTCTTCGCGCTTCTTCCTGAGCCTGGACGATCCGCTGATGCGCATCTTTGCAGGCGACCGGGTCAAGTCCATCATGGACCGCCTGAAGATGCCCGAGGGCGAGGCCATCGAGGCCGGTATCGTCACTCGCAGTATCGAGAGCGCGCAGCGCAAGGTCGAGGCCCGCAACTTCGACATCCGCAAGCAGCTCCTGGAGTACGACGACGTCTCCAATGACCAGCGCAAGGTGATCTATCAGCAGCGCAATGACATCCTGGACGCGTCGGACCTGTCGGTCCAGATCGCTTCCCTGCGCGAGGGCTGCTTCACCGACCTGGTGCGCCAGCATGTGCCGGCCGAGTCGGTCGAAGAGCAGTGGGATGTGGCGGCGCTCGACCGGGTATTGGCCGATGAATGGGGGATGCCGCTCGGCTTGTCGCAGCAGGTCGCGGAGTCCTCGGCGATCACCGACGAGGACATCGCCGAGAAGGTGGTGGCTGCGGCCCACGCTGCGTTTGCGAGCAAAGTGACCGAAGTGGGCGAGGCCAACTTCACCCAGTTCGAGCGGATGGTGCTGCTGCAAAGCATCGACACCCACTGGCGCGAGCACCTCTCTGCGCTGGACTACCTGCGGCAAGGTATCCACCTGCGCGGCTATGCGCAGAAGCAGCCCAAGCAGGAGTACAAGCGCGAGGCCTTCGAACTCTTCGGCCAGTTGCTCGACTCGGTCAAGAACGAAGTCACCCGGGTGCTGATGACCGTGAAGGTGCAGTCCGGCGAGCAACTCGAAAAGGCCGCCGAGGAATTGGAGGGCCGCGCCGAGCAGATCGCCAATGTGACCTACTCCGCGCCGACCGAGACCGGTGAGGTCGAGGTCACCACTGGCGCGGCTACCTCAGCCGCCGCCGTGCCCCGAGTGGGCCGCAACGACGCCTGCCCCTGCGGCAGCGGCAAGAAGTACAAGCACTGCCACGGACAGCTGACTTGAGCGCTCTGGGTTGAGCGCTCGCAATTGAACGCGCCTAGCGGCTGGGCCTGAGACGATGGGCCCGCCGCCCGAGATGGCCGCTAGTGGGGCGCCATGTCACCTCCTTGTCGCCCCAGTTGGTTATCTTGGTGGCCAGCCCTATGGCCCATCGAGGCCCCGCCCCCGGGTGGCAGCACCAACTGGCACACCTGGCACACCGCATTCACGATCATGGCTGGGGGTGCTGCTGGTAGGCTGTGTCGTCTAAAGCACCACCTTCGCGCTCTGCCATTTGCATGGATTTCAGCCCGGGCCAATATGAACTAGTTCCGGGCTTGTGGGTGGCAACCCGGCGGAACTGCCAGCTGAGAGCGGCAGAATTGCCAGGGCGACTTGTAACCAAAGTTAGCTGCGCTTCTTGAATCGGGGTGTTTTCAACCCAAGGAGACCCCCTTATGAGCGAGTGGCTCAACGCCCAGGCGCCGGCACGACCTGCCGGGCCCGGGCTGGCCGGAGCCGTTGGTATCCCCAACCCGATCCAGCCCCTTCACCCCCTATCACGCCCTGACGTCCTCCCTTTCCGCCCTGGCGGGGCAGACCCCGCAAGCCCCGCTGCCTCGGCCTTGGGGGCCCGTGGGCCCGTGCGATCCGTGGCCCACCCGGGTCTTTCCGATACCCTGCGCGCGCGCATTGAGCGCGAATTCATGCCGCGCTGGACACAGGAGTGGGGCGGACGTTTCTTCGCCGAAGGACGGGTGCCTGGCCCACAGTCCATTCGCCTCGACGGCAATGATTACCTTTCCGTCGCCGGCCATCCCGACATCGTCACGGCCCAGATCGAGGCACTGCACCACCATGCTGGCTTCACCGTGCAGTCCAGTGTTTTCCTGAGGCCGGACTCGCCGGTGCAGCAGTTCGAGAGCGATATGGCCGAGTGGGTGGGCGTGCCCCATGTGGTCTTGTGCCAGTCGGGCTATGCGGCCAACCTGGGCCTGCTGCAGGTGATCGCCGAGCCCGATATGCCGGTCTATGTCGACACCTTGGCCCACATGTCGCTGTGGGAGGGCATACGCGCCGCGCGGGCTCGGCCCCGGCCCTTCCGCCACAACCAGCCCGCCCATCTGGCGCGCTGCATCCGCGAGCATGGGCCCGGGGTGGTGGTGGTCGATGCGGTCTACAGCACCGTCGGCGCTCTTTGCCCCTTGCGCGAGATCGTGGAAGTTGCCGAGCAAGGCGGCTGCATGATCGTGGTCGACGAGTCGCATTCGCTGGGCACCCATGGCCCGCAGGGCCGGGGCCTGTGCGCCGAGCTGGACCTGACGCATCGTGTGCATTTCATCACCGCCAGCCTGGCCAAGGCCTTTGCCGGACGCGCGGGCTTTTTCACCGTGCCCGATGAATTGCGCTACCTGAGCCGGGGCGCCTTTCCCAATGTGTTCAGTTCCTGCTTGCTGCCCTACGAAGTGGTAGGACTTCAGGCGACGCTGGCTCTCATACGCGATGCCGACGGTGCGCGCAGCCGGCTGCACCAGCTGAGTCGACGGCTGCGGTCGCACCTGATCGACCTGGGCTACCCTGTGGCCCAGGGCACAGAGCAGATCATTGCCCTCGAGGTGGGGCGCGAGGTCGACACCCTGGTCGTGCGTGACGCACTGGAGGCGCTGGATGTCTTCGGTGCCATGTTCTGCGCGCCGGCCACCAGCAAGGAAGGCGCCTTGGTTCGCCTGACCCTAAGTGCGGGCTTGACCGACGTGGAGGTCCAGCGCTTCGAAGACGCGTTGACCCAGCTGGCGCCGACCCTGCGCCCCTGGGAGTGGCCTGCTGCACGGCGCCAGCGACGCCGCGCCGAGGGGCATAAGCCCCACGGGCACGGGCTTGAGTGTCCGCCTCTGGTCGAGGGGCCAGCGACCCTGCGCGCACCAGTGGGCGCCTTGCTCCCGCTGGACTGCAGCACGACCCAGTCGGCCCCGGAGCTGATCGAGTCCCTTTAGTCCAGCGACTCGCGCTGGTCCCGCCAGTCTCACGATGAGCTCCACGATTAGTCCCAGTTCTGAAGGACGCGCTCTCCCTGCGCCGCCAGCCACTGCTGGTAGCCCTGGAGTGGCGCAGGCAACAACGAAGACTCCAGCTCGAAGCGCGCCGCCAGCAGGCGGCCTTCCGCGTCCAGAGCGAAGGCGGGGCGTGCCGGCCCTACACCCTCGAGGCCGAGGCTGCGCCGCAACTCGGGGGCGACCAGCACCCGCCCCTCCTGCAGCGGGCGGCGATCGTCCGCGGCCAGCCCGTCGACCGCTGCCATCCCGGCGTGCTCGGCCAGCGTCTCGCGCGCCGCCAGCTGCAGCCAGCTGGCCCGGCCCTGCGCGTCGAGCGCGAGGACGCCAAAGGGGTCCCCCAGCACCACGTATTCCATCCACTCGCGCTCCATCAGTTCCTTCAGGGCGCGGCCCGCGCCGCCTTGTCGGAACAGTGCCATTTGCTGCGGGCGCAGGGTCACGCGCCAGATGGCGTCGTGGCGGTCATGGCAATGGTCGGCGAGCCGGGTCAGGCAACTGGCGAGCAGGGCCGCCATGTCGGCCGCCTGCTTGGGGATGTATTGATCGATCAAACCGTGGTTGAAGGCGTTGACCGCCACTCGTTCATCCGCTTGACCGGTGAGCAGCACCCGCGCACCCGGCCAGCCTCCGCGCAACTGTTCGAACAGCTCCAGACCCGTCAACCCGGGCATGATGTGATCGCACACGCCCACATGCGTGAGGCCGTGCCGGTGGGTATGCTGGGCCCAATAGCGCAGGACCTGGGGAATGATCGGCCGGCCCTGGCGCCAGAGGTCCACCATGGTCTCCTGGCGGAAGCAGTCTGCCGCCCAGGCCTGCTGCTCCTCACGCATGTGACGCAGGCAAGCGTGTGGCTTCTGGAACAGACGAACATGCCACTGCTGCGGCAGCAGCAGGGCCAGCATCTCCAGGTAGTCGCGGTCATCGTCGAGGAGAAAGATGCTGCCCGGACGGCGAAATAGGTGAAAGCTCATGTGGACTTGCCGAGGGCCATGGCTGTGGCCTGGACACCGCGGCCCGACTTGCGGATCTGGGGCGCCAAGGGCAGCTCGATGATGAAGGTGGCGCCCTGGCCGGGCGTGGACTCGACCGACAACCGTCCGCCCGAGCGCTGAACCATGCGCAAGCAGAAGGCCAGGCCCAAGCCATGGCCGCTCGACTGGTGGCTGGAGACGAATGGCTGGAACAGCCGGGCTTGCAGGTGCGGTGCGATGCCGGTCCCCCGATCAATCACCCGGATCCGACCCCAGCGCGCTGTGGGCTGGTCGATCACCAGTTGCAGGTCGCCAGGCCCGACTTGTCCGGGCAGGCTCGACAGGGCTCGCAGGGCATTGCGCAGCAGGTTGTCGATCACTTGTCCAAACAGGCTGCGCACGGTTTCGAATTCGAAGTCCCGGTGAACATGCAGCTCGATGCAGTTGCGCTCGGTCTCATGCCGGAAGGGATGCTCGGCCAACGTCTCGCGCAACAGGCCTGCTGCGCTGACCCGCTCGGCCGCAGGAGGCAGGCGCAGCAGGCGTGCATTGGTGATCTGGGTGTCGATCTGCCGGTGCATGTTGCGCACCAGCGCGAGCAGACGAAGCGCATGCTGCTCCACCGGCTCTTTGCGAAGCGTGCCGTCCCGGCGTGCCTCCTGGCGAATGGCCTCACCCAGCAGGTTCATGGTGGCCAAGGGCGTGCGCAGCTCGTGCGCCATGATGCCCATGGTGTCCACCGCCTGTTTGAGCTGCTCGCGTCGCAGGTTGACCGAGGAGGTGCCCAGCATGAAGCCAGACACGACGCAAAAGCTCAGTACCACGGCCTGGGCCTTGGTCGCCTCTTCGGCCAGCGGCGCGACGTCGGGGCCCCATGCATAAAACAGCAGGCCACCCACGGGCACGCCGGTCAGCAGGCCCAGGCTGGCGAGGCGCCAATCGGTGAGGTTCAGGTAGATCAGCACCATGGCCGCCGCCGATGCAAACCACACCGGACTGCCGCTGTTGCACAGGTACATCCAGGTGAAGTAGACGGGCAGGGTGATCCAGAAGATGAGGGAGGTGGTCACGGTGACGCCCCGCGTCGACGGCCCGTTCGAGAGCGCCGGCGTGAGCACCAGGACCAGACCCAGGAGGCTCATGGCCACGCGCCCCCAGAAATCGTCATAGGGCTGGGGGGCCCAGTGCGTCCACAGCAGGTGAAAGAGCGGATGCCCCACTGCGGTGGTCACCCCCAAGGCCCGCACCCTTCGGGGCAGGGGGCTCTGGAGCGGGTCGAACAGTGGCGCTAACAGCGTTTCGCTCCAGGTCTGGGCCCATTGGCTCGACAGGCGGGCTGCCGTACCTGACCACCCCTGTCGTGTGGAGCGGTCCTGGGCATGTGATGGGCTTGAGCGCATAGGTGGTAATGCTATCGTTCGCATTTTTGCGGCGCGACAACCTCTATGGGTGACCCTGTCAACTTTTACAGCGTGTGTCTGGACGGCATCCTGAGCGACTGGCTCGCCACTTTGCGCGAGTTCGCGGTGGAGGCCGTGGTGGTGTTGGGTCCTGACCCCTTGGGCGGGGCCGACGACCGGCAGGTGGTCTGCGTGCACCCGCCCATGGCCTCCGACACCGCCAGCGCATTGGCCGCCAGCACCGACTTCAGTGGCGCCTGGCGCGACTCCGACGCACCCTTGGTGGCCTGGCAGCACATTGCCCGGGGCGCCGCGCTCCACGACACGGGCTGGCGCGGACTGGCGCGTGCCCACGGCTTCCAGTCCATGGTGCGGGTGGAGTTCCCCTTGCCGGCACGGCGCTCATTCGAGTGCTTCATGTTCAGCCCGCGCGAGCTCATCGACCGCGCCGAGGCGGCATTGCTGGCCTGGTCGACCTTGAGCGTCTGGCCTCTGGTGCGCCGCTCGATCGCCGACGAACGCTCGGCGCTCAGCCCGCGTGAGCGGCAATGCCTGGCCTTGGCCTTCGACGGCCACACTGCCCGGGAGAGTGCCTCGCGCCTGTCCTGTACCGAGCGGACCGTCAACTACCATCTGGCCAACGCGATGGCCAAGCTGAGGGTGGAAAACAAGCTGGCCGCCATCCAGCGTGCCAGCTGGATCGGTGCGATCTGATCGCTGCAGCGTGGGTCCCGGCCCCGGCCATCACGGCGGTGTGACAATGCCGGTTTTGCTGACCGACGGTTTTCCCGAAAGACCCGCATGCTGCTTGCCATCGACGTGGGGAACACGCGCCTGAAGTGGGCGCTCTATCCCTATGCCCGTCCCGGCGCCCAGCCCCTTGCCCAGGGCGCCGAATTTCTCGAGAACATCGACAAGCTCGCCGATGGCCCCTGGCGGGAGCTGCCCGCGCCCCAGCAGATGATCGGCTGCACCGTGGCGGCCGACGCCATCAAGCAAAGGGTCCAGGAGCAGATCGATGAACTGTGGGACATGGCGCCGCGCTGGGTCCATGCCAACGCGGCCGAGGCGGGGCTGGTCAATGGCTACGACCATCCCGCCCGGCTGGGGTCCGACCGTTGGGTTGCCATGATCGGTGCCTGGCACCGCATGCGGGCCGCCTGTGCCGGTGGCCCGGCGAGGCCGCAAGTGGTGGTCATGGTGGGTACCGCCGTCACGGTGGAAGCGGTCAGCCCCGAGGGTCATTTCCTGGGCGGGCTGATCCTTCCCGGCCACGGCATCATGCTGCGGGCGTTGGAGTCTGGCACTGCCGGCCTGCACGTGCCCACCGGCGAGGTTCGCCCCTTTCCCACCAACACCAGCGACGCGCTCACCAGCGGCGGCACCTACGCCATCGCCGGTGCCATTGAACGCATGGTGATGCACCAGCGCCAGCAGTTTGGTGTGGATCCACTGTGCTACATGACGGGCGGCGCGGGCTGGAAGATGGCGCCGCATCTGACCATGCCTTTTGAGCTGGTCGACAGCCTCATCTTCGACGGCCTCCTTCAGATCGCCCAGTCGCGGGCCTTGCTTCCAGCCTGAGCCGGTCCCCCGGCTTCAGGGGGTGTGCCGAGCCTGCGCCTCAGGCCGCCGTGCGGGCGAACCAGGCCTCGGCCAGCCGCACCCAGTAGGTGGCGCCCAGGGGGATGAGGTCGTCGTTGAAGTCGTAGCTCGTGTTGTGCAGCATGCACGGCCCCCCGCCATGACCAATCTCACGGTGGTCGCCGTCGCCGTTGCCAATGAAGCAATAGGCGCCGGGCTTGGCCTGCAGCATGTAGGCAAAGTCCTCCGCGCCCATCGTGGGCTCCTGCACCTGCACGTTGTCCGCGCCGACGATGTCGGCCATGACTTCGCGCGCGAAGTTGGCCTCGCGCGCGGCGTTGATCGTCGGCGGGTAGTTGCGCTCGAAAGCGAACTCGCAGGCGCAGTCATGGGCAGCGCACAGGTGCTCGGCGATCTGGCGCATGCGCCGCTCGATCAAGTCCAGCACCGGGGTGGTGAAGGTGCGCACCGTGCCCTGGATCTCGCAGGTATCGGGCACCACGTTGGTGGCCTCGCCGGCGTGGATCATGGTGACCGAAATAACCGCGGTGTCGATCGGCTTCTTGTTGCGGGTGATGATGGTCTGAAAGGCCTGCACCATCTGGCAGGCCACGGGGACCGGATCGATCGTGTTGTGCGGCAGCGCCGCGTGGCCACTCTTGCCCCGGATGGTGATCTTGAATTCGTTGGACGAGGCCATCACCGGACCGGGGCTGGCCGCGAAGCTGCCCACAGGTGCGCCCGGCCAGTTGTGCATGCCGAACACCGCCTCCATCGGAAACTGCTCAAACAGGCCGTCCTTGATCATCTCGCGTGCACCGCCGCCGCCTTCTTCGGCTGGCTGGAAGATCAGGTAAACGGTGCCGTCGAACGGGCGGTTGCGCGCTAGGTGCTGGGCTGCGGCGAGTAGCATCGCGGTATGGCCATCGTGGCCACAGGCGTGCATCTTCCCCGGGTGGCGGCTGGCATGGGAGAAGGTGTTGAACTCCTGCATGGGCAGGGCATCCATATCGGCTCGAAAGCCGATGGCGCGTGGGGAGTCACCGCCTTTGACAAT
>CANFQF010000069.1 GCA_947449025.1 Comamonadaceae bacterium | reverse complement strand
GGGCCTCTATACGCTGGTCACCGCGGCGCAGTGGCCGGTGCAGCGGGTGATGGGGATTCTGGGAGGCGCCATTGCCGTTTTTATCGCGGTGCTGTGGTGGCGCGATGGGTTGGCGACGCGGGGCAAGCCCGACTCGTTACACGACACATCGCACGCTACGTCGCACAGCACATCGCGCGAGGACTGACCCGCTGGCTACTGCTTGCCGGCTGCCGGAAACTGGTAGCCCTGGCAGCCCTGGCAGGCGCAGGCCGCGACGGGGGCGCAAGATGCTCAGGAGCGTGCCAAGGGCACGACCAATCCGTCTGCGGCCAGGTTGCCCAAGCTCGCCTGGGGGCCATCGCCCCGGGCCCGCTCAAGAAGGGCCTCAAACCGACCCACGATGCCGTCCCAGCCCTCGCGCAGCGCGAGCTCACGCGCCGCACGGGCCATGGCCCGACGGCGATCCGGATCGAGCGCCAGATCACGCAGCGCTGTGGCAAAGGCCGCGGGGCGCTGCGGGTTGACCAGAACACCCGCCTGCCCATCGCGCAGCAGCAGTCCGGCGGCCGCATGGTCAAAGCAGATGCAAGGTAGCCCGCTGGAGAGCGCCTCCAGGACCACATTGCCAAAGGTCTCGGACAAGCTGGGGAAGGCGAAGAGATCGGCGCTGGCGTAGTGGGCCGCAAGGTCTTCGCCGCGGCGTGCGCCAGCAAAAATGGCTCCAGGGCAGGCCGCCTGCAATTCGGCGCGCTGAGGACCGTCGCCCACCAGCAAGAGCCGGGTGCGCGAATGCACCTGGCGCAGCGACTGCCAGGCCTCCACCAGCAGACGCAGATTCTTTTCGGGTGCCAGCCGGCCGACGACCGCCACCACCAGATCATCCTCGGCCACGCCCCACGAGGCACGCAAGGCCTGGCTGCGAAAGTCGGGCGAGAAGGTGTGTGTGTCGACCCCTCTGGGCAGGACCACCAGGCGCTGGAAGTTCATCGCTTCGAGCTCAAGCCGCAGCGCCTCGGTCGGCACCGTCGTGAAGTGCGCCCGGTTGTGAAATTTGCGCAGATAGGCGGTGATCGGACGCTGCAGCCAGCCGATGCCGTAGTGCCCGGTGTAGGTGTGGAAGTTCGTCCGGAAATCCGAGGTGACCGGCAGGCGCAGGTGGATGGCCGCATGCAGCGCAGACCAGCCCAGGGGCCCTTCGGTGGCCACGTGAACCACATCCGGCCGGTGTAATGACCAATGGCGAATCAAACGACGCTTGGCGGGCATTCCCATGCGCAGTCCGGGGTAGCGGGGAATCGGCACGCCGCGGGTCAGCAGGTCCTCGCGCCCCTTGCCGGCTGCGCCCGCCTGAACGCTGGGCTCGCCAGACTGATTGGCCGACTGATTGGCAGGCTGATCAACCGCCTGTGCCGGCCGGATGATCTCCAGGTCATGGCCTCGGCCTCGCAAGCCCTCGACCATGCGCGCCAGCGTGATGGACACGCCATTGATCTCGGGCGGGAATGTTTCAGTGACGACCGACACCCGCAGGCCTCGGCGCGCAGCCGGCAGGCTCTCGACCAGGATTTCGGGCATCGGGGATTCCGGGAATTCTTGATCAGGCATGCCCGCATATTCGGCGCCGGATATCTCAAAACCGTGACAACGAAGGGCCTGCCTTCGCTTGTCACGGCAATTTCATGAATGCGCGCCAGCATCCCATCTCGCAAGAGGCACAGACAAGCTGCGGCGGCCATCGCCGGCGAGGTCAGTGCCACCCACCCAGGAGTCCACCATGAATACCTTCCTCAAGACCCTCCACGAACAGCGTTGGGACGACCACCGCTACTACCACCAGAGCCGCATCAACCAGGCCCTGCATCTGGTGAGCGCGCTGAGCTTTCTGACTGCCTATGTACTGCTGTTCATCGATCCGGCGTGGGCCGCCTTGGTGGGTTGGTGCGTGGCCATGGTCACCCGCCAGACCGGCCACTATGTATTCGAGCCGCGCGGTTTCGACCATGTCAACCAGGTGAGCGACGAGTACAAAGAGGCGGTCAAGGTGGGCTACAACATGAACCGCAAGAGCGTGCTGCTCACCGTCTGGGTGGGTCTGCCCGCCCTGCTTTGGTTCCAGCCCTCCCTGGGCGGACTGATCGAGCCGGCCCAAGGCGTGATGGGGTGGCTGCACGACGTCGGAACCGTCTGGCTGGCGCTGGGCGTTGCCGGTGTGTTGTTCCGCGTGACCCAGTTGTGGCTGCGTGACGGATGGATGCCGGCCGTGGCCTGGGGCTTCAAAATCATCACCGACCCGTTCCACGACGTGATCCTCTATCACAAGGCCCCTCTCGCCCTGCTCAAAGGCGAGCTACTCGATCCGATGCACCACGTGCGCAAGGACTGAGGTCGATGCCAGGGGCCTACGCCGGGCAGGCCCGCTGGCCTGGCCCCTGCAGCGTCGCTCTGGGTGCACAGGCTGCACCGCTCGCACCGGCCGCAGCAGCCGCAGCAGCCGGAGCCTGCGGCAGGGCCGCAAAGACCTCAACGGCCTTTGCGATCTCAGCGACCGAGTCTTTGCGCCAGCATCTCCCGCAGCAGGCCGCGCCGGATCTCTTTGTTTGTCAGCGTGCCACCTGAATGCCACCAGCCGCCGTTTCGCATCGCCTGGGCTGCAGCCACAAAGCGTCGCACCACCTCCTCGAATTCGGCGTCGCCGTAGTTCAGGCTGAACACCATCCTGCCGCTGCCTACCCAGCTGAGCGCCAGGCCCTGGTGACGCAGGTAGAACTGGAACATCCAGTTGTAGCGGGAGGGCTCGGTGTAGAGCACCGTCCAGATGGTCGACAGACCTGCCACCCGCACAGGCAAGCCGGCAGAGCGCAGCGCCTCGTTCATCTGCGCCAGGCGGCCGTTCCAGCGCGCGTCGAGCCCGTCATACAGGGCGCGAACCGGTGCGGAGTCCAGTCGCTTCAGGAAGACGTTCATCGCCCCCATCACGTAGGGATGCGCATTGAAGGTGCCGCGGGCAAAGCACAGATCGGCCGGTCGGTCCTCGCGGTAACGCTTCATCAGGTTGGCGCGGCCGCAGACCACCCCCACCGGCAGGCCGCCGCCCAGGGTCTTGCCGTAGGTCACCATATCGGCGCGCACGCCGAAGTACTCCTGCGCGCCGCCAGGGGCAAGCCGGAAGCCCACGAACACCTCGTCCAGAATGAAAACGATGCCTCGTTCGGTGCACACATCACGCAGCTTTGCCAGCCAGCGGGCATAGGCCTCACGGTCCACGCCGGCGCGGCGGCTGCTGTCTACCAGCGAGGAGTCGCCCGGCGCAGAGGTGTTGGGGTGCAGGGCCTGCAAGGGGTTGACGATGACGCAGGCAATGTCCTTGCGGGTGCGCAGCACCTGCAGAGTGCGGTCGCTCATGTCACGCAGGGTGTAGGTGTGCTGCGGCGCCAGCGGGTTGCCCGGGCCGGGCTGAACGTCCTCCCACCAGCCGTTGTAGGCGCCTGCAAATCGCACCAGATGGGTCCGGCCGGTGTGGTAGCGGGCCAGGCGCACGGCCTGCATCACGGCTTCGGTGCCGGACATATGGAAGGACACCTCGTCCAGGCCCGAGATGCTGCGCAGGGCTTGCACGTTCTCGGCCACGCAGGGGTGGTATTGCCCCAGCACCGGACCGAGTTCAGCCGCCTGCGCCGAGCCCTCGGCGATGCAGGACTTGTAGAAGTCGTAGCCCATGAGGTTGACGCCGTAGGAGCCGGTCAGGTCGTAGAAGCGGTTGCCGTCGAGGTCTTCGACCTGCACGCCAGCGGAGGCACGCACGAAGCTGCCCTGCTTGAGGTGCTGGCGCAGGTAGGGGCTGTACTGGAACGGCACCCGGTAGGCGCCGGTGAATTGCAGGTCGGAGATGGCCTCGCGTGCCTGTGCCGTCAGGGCAGCCGACTGGGGGTAGCGCGCGGCAAAGTCGGCGCACAGCGCGGCGAATGCCTCGCGCCGGCGTGCCACCACCTCGGACGGCGCGCCGTCCGAGCCGAAGAAGGCAGCCTCGTCATAGGCATAGCCAGGAATCATCCCTGCCACCCGTTTGGCCAGGCGTGTGTGCCCGGCCAGTCCCGGCTGCTTGGCCAGGGACAGTTGCAAACGGCGATAGGCACGGGCCACCGCGTAGGCGCTGGCGCCGGCCGCGGCGCCGAGGATCAAGGGGTCGGTCATATGAATTGCGTTGAAGTGACCGGCTAGGTGTAGTTCACTCGTTTGAAAAATTGATGAAATTCCCATGAAAACTCGCAGCCTCGGACGCCTGCTGGCGCAGGAAGACCTGAACTTCCTCCTCACCAACCGCATTCCCCGCATCGCCCTGACCCGGGCCATGGGCAAACTGAGCAAGATACGCAGCCCGCTGTGGACCCGCTTGGCCCTGAAGGTCTGGGGCTGGTTTGACGAACTGGACCTTCGCGAAGCCCGTGAGTCCCGCTTCGAGAGCATTCACGCCTGCTTCACGCGTCAGTTGCGTGAGGGTGCGCGGCCGGTCGACATGCGCTCAGACGTCATGGCCAGCCCCTGCGACGCGATCATTGGTGCCAGCGGTCCGATCGACGGACAGACGCTGCTCCAGGCCAAGGGCATGCCTTACACCCTGGACGAGCTGCTCGGGCCCACGCAGGACTGGAGTCCTTTTCGCGGCGGGCAGTACCTGACCCTGCGCCTGACCTCGGCCATGTACCACCGCTTCCATGCGCCGCACGACGCCCGCATCGGGCATGTGACCTACATCAGCGGCGACACCTGGAACGTCAACCCGATTGCCCTGGCGCGGGTCAAAAAGCTGTTTTGCCGCAATGAGCGTGCCGTCATCCGCATGCAACTGGACACACCGGAACGCCACGAGTTTGCGCTGGTGCCGGTCGCTGCGGTGCTGGTGGCCAGCATCCGTCTGCATTGTCTGGACGTGCTGCTGCACCTGCGTTATGGCGGTCCCACAGAAATCCCCTGCGACACCCCGGTACGCAGGGGCCAGGAGTTGGGCTGGTTCGAACACGGCTCGACGATCATCGTGTTGGCGCCCGCTGGCTTTGAACTGGTCCAGGGCCTGGCCACCGGTTCGCGCGTGCGTGCGGGTCAAGCGCTGATGGCTCTGCCCGCCTGAGGGCTGGTCTCTTGCGCTGGCCGGCCTGCGCGGGGGGCCAGGCCGGCACGCCCGCCGGCTCAGACGGCCAGCAGCTCCGGCGACTGCACGGTGACCACCACGGCCTGCAACTGACCATGGCGCTCGCGCGCACGCAGCCACCAGACACCGCCCTTGCGGACCGGGCATGTCCCCTCGGCGATTCCCAGCAGCAGGGCCACGGTCTGGCCAAGTGTGGGCTGATGGCCGACGATCAACACCGGCTGGCGCGCATCGGGCCAGCGGGCGGCCTTGAGCAGCGCCTCAACCCCTGAATCGGGCGCGAGCTCCGGCATGAGCTTGAACTTGCGGCCCAGTGCCAGCGCGGTCTGCTCACAGCGCCGTGCCGGGCTGCACAACACGCGCGCGCCTTCCGGCAGGGCGCGGTCCAGCCAGGCACCCACGCGCGCCGCTTCACGCTCACCACGCAGCGTGAGCGAACGCGCCAAGTCGTCGCCGCCCGCAGGGGCGTCCTCGGCTTCGGCATGACGCCAGAGGATCAGGTTCATCCACGCGCTCCGGTCGCGGATTCACCGGCGTCGTAGCGGGCCATGAGGGCCGCCTGCACGCCGGGTCGGTTGGTCGACAAGGCCGTGGAGATGCGGTGGTAATGGCCGTCGGCCATCAGGTCCCAGGCATCGCGCTCGTCCTGCAGGTAGGCCACCAGGCATTCGTCGACGATGCGCTGGCGCAGTGCCGGGTCCGTGACCGGCCAGGCCAACTCCACGCGCCGCAACATGTTGCGGTTCATCCAGTCGGCGCTCGAGAGCAGCAAAGTCTCCTCGGCACCGATGCCGAAGTAAAAGACACGCGAATGCTCGAGAAAGCGGCCCACCACCGAGCGAACCCGGATGTTGTCCGTGATGCCTGGCACCTGTGCGGGCAGCATGCAGGCACCGCGGACGATCAGGTCGATCTGAGCGCCCAGACGGCCGGCGCGGACCAGTGCATCCATCAGCTGCTGGTCGGTCAGGGCATTGGTTTTCACCACGATCCGCGCGGTCTCGCCACGGGCAGCGGCCTGCCCGACCTGCTCGATCAGGTCCAGCAGGCGACGATGCAGATGAAAGGGCGCCATGATCAGGCTTTGCAGCCGAGGCACCCGCGCCTGGCTGGCCAGATGGTCGAAGACAGCCTCGACATCATGGGTCAGCCGGGGATCGGCGGTCAGGTGGCTGATGTCGGTGTACAAGCGCGCCGTTCGTGGGTTGTAGTTGCCGGTGGACAGGTGGGCGTAACGGACCATCGCCTTGCCCTCGCGCCGGGTCACCAACAGCATCTTGGCATGGGTCTTGAGCCCGACCACGCCATAGACCACCTGGGCACCGATGGCCTCGAGCTTCTCGGCCCAGTTGATATTGGCCTCTTCGTCGAAGCGGGCCTTGAGTTCCACCACCGCGGTGACCTCCTTGCCACGGTTCACGGCTTCCCGCAACAGGTCCATCATGACCGAGTCGGTGCCGATGCGGTAGATGGTCTGGCGAATGGCGAGCACCTGCGGGTCAAGCACAGCCTCACGAAGGAAATCGACCACACCGTCGAAGCGTTCGAAGGGCTGGTGGATCAGGACGTCGCCTTGGTGCAGCCGCTCGAAGATGGACAGGCCCGCGCCGAGTTGCCGCGGGTAGCTGGCGGTAAAGGGCGGGAACAGCAGGCCAGGCGTCTGCGCCAGGTCAATCAACTGCTGCAGTCGGACGAGGTTCACCGGCCCTGGCACACGGAACATCGCGCCGCGCGGTAATGAAAACTGTGCGAGCAGGAAGTCGGCCAGGTAGTCGGAACAGGCGGATGACACCTCCAGGCGCACCGCCTCACCGAACTGGCGGTGCTGAAGGCCCAGGCGCAAGGCGGTGCGCAGATTGCGAACGTCATCCTCGTCGACCGCCAATTCGGAATGCCGGGTCACGCGAAACTGCGAAAACTCCAGCACCTCGCGCCCCGGAAAGAGATCATGCAAATGGGAGCGGATCACACTGCTCAGGAGCACGAAGCGGGCTTTGCCCCCCGACACCCGGGCCGGCATGCGAATCACCCGTGGCAGCACCCGCGGGATCTTGACGATGGCGATATCGTTCTCACGGCCAAAGGCGTCCCGCCCGCCCAGTCGGACGATGAAATTGAGGGACTTGTTGGCCACCTGGGGAAAGGGGTGGGCCGGATCCAGACCCACCGGCGTGAGCAGGGGCCTGACCTCACGGAAAAAATAATCGGCAACCCAGGCTTTCTGAGCCGCTTTGCGCTCGCCGTGCGAGACGATGGCCAGTCCCGCGCTGGCCAAGGCCGGAATCAATGCTTCGTTATAGAGCCGATATTGGTGGTGAACGAGGTCCTGCGCCGCGGCCGCGATGGACTGAAAGCTGGCGGGCGACGCCGCCCCTTCCGAGCGACCTGCGCGCGCGGCCGCCAGATGGGGCGCCGCGCGAACCTCGAAAAACTCGTCCAGGTTGGACGACACAATGCATAAATAGCGCAGGCGCTCGAGCAAAGGAACCGCCGACCGGTCGGCCCAGTCCAGCACGCGGGCATTGAAGCTGAGGATGCTGTGATCGCGGTCTAGCCAGGGAACGCCCTTGACCGCCGCGGAGGACGCACCCACTTTGCCCGCGCGTACTGCTGAGTTCATGCTTGAACTATCCGCAGGGCCCGTGACATATCTGTGACAAATATTTTCGGGTTTCCCCTGATCTGCCTGATCCTGCAGTGGACCCGCGTGGACCTTGGGTCGTGGGCAGTTAAATCAACGACCCAGCAAATGCCTGCGATAGCGGGCCGGCAGATCGGCAACGCGCATCAACATGGGCAGGTCGGCGGTATTGAAGTCCGGGTCCCAGGCGGGCGCACCGAGGACCTTGGCACCCAGACGCAGGTAGCCCTTGATGAGGGGCGGGGGCTCCACTGGCAGGCTGTCGTCCAATTGATCCACGGGCAGGGGCAGACGCGGGCGAACCTGCCATTCGATGGGCGCCAGATGCGCCTCACGAACCTGGCGCCATACACTGGCGGCCACGTCACCACTGACCACCCCCTGATGCAACATCGGGATGCTGGCGCAGCCCACCATGGTGTCCAGCTCATTGCGATACATGAACTCGAACAGGGCGCCCCACAGGGCCATGATCACAACGCCGCGGCGATGATCGGCGTGGACGCAGCTGCGGCCCAATTCCACCATCCGCTCCCGCAGCGAACGCAAACGGGTCAGATCAAACTCGGTATCACTATAGAAACCACCCACCCGCCGCGCTTGGGCGGGTGTCAGCACCCGATAGGTCCCAACCACTTGGCCGCTCACCTGGTCGCGCACCAGCAGGTGTTCGCAAAAGTCGTCAAAAAGATCTATGTCGTGACCCGCGACCGGCGAGCTCAGACGCGCGCCCATTTCCCCGGCGAAGACCTGGTGCCGGAGACGCTGAGCCTCGCGGACCTCGTCTTGGTGCTGGGCCCAGGCCACGACAATCGCGCCATTGACGCGCGCATGAGGCTGTGCATCGCGGCGATCAAGTGACCCCCGGGGCAATGAAACCGGGGAAAGCGGCGGGGTCGGCGTCGGGAGATCTTTCATGGTGAGCGCTCCTTCAAATTGGATGCATTCGAGTCTCGCGACTGGGCGTGACCCGACCATTGCATTTGCATGGCAATTCGGTGAAACCAGGCGGAGCGGGCTGGCCACGCGGTGGGCACGATCCAGGGACAGGCTGGCGTCCGTCACAAATCCTTCACCGACTGCGGCGACACTCGAACTCATTTTTCTCACTTGACCGTGCCTGCTGCCGGGCTTTTGACCGCCATGAACCCACTTGAATCCGATTTCCGCTTCCGGCGCGACATCGTTGACAGCTACGACGAAGAACTCGAACTGGAGCTGGAAGACCGCCCGTTTGACGTCCATGGTCAAGAAATCGCCCTCACAGACGAGGAGCGGCAGGGCCGACGCACCTACTTTCGCGAACTGCTGCGGATGCAAGGCGAGCTGGTCAAGCTCCAGGACTGGGTGGTCGCCAACGGCCACAAGATGGTGGTCTTGTTTGAAGGCCGTGACGCCGCCGGCAAGGGCGGGGTGATCAAGCGCATCACCCAGCGCCTCAACCCGCGCGTCTGCCGGGTTGTCGCACTGCCCGCCCCCAACGACCGCGAGCGCACCCAGTGGTACTTCCAGCGCTACGCCACCCACCTGCCCGCAGCGGGCGAAATCGTCCTGTTTGACCGCAGCTGGTACAACCGTGCCGGCGTCGAGCGGGTCATGGGCTTTTGCAGCGATGACCAATATGAGGAGTTTTTCCGCTCGGTGCCCGAGTTCGAGCGCATGCTCAAACGCTCAGGCATCCAGCTGCTCAAGTACTGGTTCTCCATCTCCGACGAGGAGCAGCACTCGCGCTTTCTGAGCCGGATCCACGACCCCCTCAAACAGTGGAAGCTCAGCCCCATGGACCTGGAGTCGCGCCGCCGCTGGGAGGACTACACCCGGGCCAAAGAGGTCATGCTCGATCGCACCCACATCCCCGAGGCGCCGTGGTGGGTGGTGCCGGCAGACGACAAGAAGAAGGCACGTCTCAATTGCATCGACCACCTGCTGTCCCAGGTGCCCTATACCGAAGTGCCTCACTCGGAAGTCACGCTGCCGCCCCGGCAGCGCAATGAAGACTACGAACGTCACCCGGTGCCACCGAGCATGCACGTACCGACTCGGTATTGAGCGTGGAACCGAGCCGCAGCCCATCGCCGGCGCCAGATGCGCCCAGGGCGGCTTCGGAATCCGCCTGGGGAGCTGAAGTATCCGGCTTGATCACCGGCTTCGCCTTCAGCCCCAACAACCCGCCAAGGCCTGTCGACTCGGAGGCGGCCGCCCGCTTTCTGGAGGACTTGGCCGACTCAACCGGCGAGCCAGGCTATTTCCTCTGGCTGCACTTCGACCTCGCCCATGCCGGAGCCGTGCGCTGGCTCGAGCGGCATACCCGACTGCCGCACGGCTTTTACGAAGCGCTTGGCAGTCCTGCGCGCTCGACGCGGGTCGAGCGGGACGACGAAGCGTTGGTCGCGGTCGTCAATGACGTCATGTTCGACTTTGACTTCGATGCCAGCGACCTGTCGACCCTCTGGATCGGACTGGAGCGCGGTCTGGTCGTCACTGGCCGGCAACAGCGGCTTCGCTCGATCGACGCCCTGCGCACCCGCATTAAGCGCGGCGAGTCCCTTCACAGCCCATTGCAACTGCTGGACTACTTGCTGCACGAGCAATGCGACGTCCTCACCGACATCGTCCGCCAGGTCACACAGCGCGCCGACGCCATCGAGGACCGCTTGCTCGCCGGACGTAGCTCGGTACAGCGCACGGCGCTCGGCGCGCTGCGGCGTCTGCTGGTGCGCCTGCAGCGCCTGATGGCACCCGAGCCCGCCTCCCTGTTCCGACTCCTTCAGCATCCGCCCCTGTGGGTCAGCGCTGGGGACCTTCAGGCCCTACGAGAGGTCAACGAGGAGTTCCTGGTAGTTCTGAGCGACATGGCGTCTCTCCAGGAGCGGATCAAGCTTTTGCAGGAAGAGGTCGCTGCGGCAGTCAGCGAGGCGACGAACCGCAGCCTGTTCATGCTGACCGTCATGACCGTGCTGGCATTGCCAATCAACATCCTGGCGGGCCTGTTCGGAATGAATGTGGGCGGCATCCCGCTGGCACAGGATGAAAACGGCTTCTGGATCATTGCAGCCTCGATCCTCGCCTTTGCAGGCGTTGCCACCTGGTGGGTGACGCGTCACCGGAAAGACTAAGGTCCGCCCGGGCATGGCGCCCCGACCGACTGGCTCACACCCCCATTTCGTCAGAGACCTATCAAAAAAAGGGGGCTGCATCGCTGCAGCTCCCTTGTGCTTTTGTCGGACCGCTTCAGTCCGTCAGATCACTTCTTGCCAATCACTTTTTGCTCTTGGCGGATGCTCTCGGTGCCAAGCCTTCGGGAAGCACGACGCCGTTGACCGCTTGTGCCAGCTTGAAAAACACATCGGTGTTGTCTTGCACGCCGGTGAAGGACCAGGCGCCGGGGCCGAAAGCAGACAGCGGAATATCGGTGGCGGTGTGCACTGCGCTGTCACCGGGGACCTGACCGGTCACCATGAACTTGCCGTCCACGTCGCGGACCGCGGGACCTGCGGGGTAGGCCGACAGGGGCTCTTTCTTCACGAAAGGTTGTTGGCTGTCCTGCAGGGGACGGTCGTTGGTGCGGAAGTCTTCATAGCGGTCAGAGTTGGCGCCGTATCCGACCAGCAACCTGAAGTCGATGTCGGTCGTCTCGGGATAGCCATCTGCGCCCAGCTTGTACTTGGGGAAGCCAGCTTGCTCGTAAACGCCAACCACCTTGTCACGGATGTTGGCCACGCCGCCTTCGCGCACCAGTTCTTGCAAGCGGGTGTCGGTCACGCGGGAGCCACCGATCAAAGCAACGCCCGAGCACTCGTGGTCGGCGGTGATGATGACCAGCGTGTCGCCACGCTTGCGGGCGAATTCCTGAACCAGCTTGATCGTACGGTCAAACTCGATGGTGTCGAGCATCCAGCGCTCGGTGTCCATGTTGTGCGCTTGCTTGTCGATCGAAGCCCCTTCGACCATCAGCACGAAGCCATTCTTTTGCCGCTCGAGCACGCCCAGCGCCTTGCCCGTCATTTCGTCGAGCATGGGCTGGTCGGGGAAGCCGTAGTCGTCCACGACGCGGCCGGTCACGCCGCGGGCCTTGTTGCGGCGTCCGTCGATCTTGTCCAGGGCGACGTTCATGTTGGAGTGTGAGAACAGACCGAGCAGGCGATCGGTTTTGCTCGGGTCGATGCTATCGAGCTTTGATTTGTCCGCCGCATAAGCGAACCCTGCGGCCTGGAAGTCGGCCAGCAGATCACGGTCTTTGTCCAACTTGCCAGGGGCCGACTTCCAGCGCTTGACGATTTCGGCGGTGTGAGCGTCGGTGGCCGAAAAGGCGTAATCGGTCCTGTCGCCACGTGCAGAGCCCGGAACCGTCGAGGGCATAAACCACTTGCGGCCGCCGCCCATCAGCACCGTGAGACCCGTGGTGCCCCGGTCATCCAGATATTGGTCGACGATGCCGGTGCCGGCACCGCGGTTGCTGGTGTGCACCGCATTGCCTGCGGGGGTGGCATCGAACACGTCAGCCGTGGTCACGATGCCAAGCGCCTTGCCTTGCGTACGGTGCAGATACTCGCTCAGATACTCGATGCGGGGGTTATCGAACGGATCCACTGTGTCGTCGGGGAAAACGCCCTCTTCGTTGTTGTTGTTCTTGTTGCCCGACACGTAGGCGGTCATGCCAGGGGCAGAGTCGGTGATCACCGAGTTCAGCGAGGCGGTTTTGACCATGCCGGTGACGGGGAAGGTGTCCATCGCCAAGGGGGTGATCGATTTGCCTTGCGCGTAGCCACCCGCCACCATGCGGGCGGCCGTGCGTTGTGCTGCACCCATGCCGTCGCCGAGCATGATGATGACGTTCTTGACCTTCTGGCCACCGGCGAGCAAGGGCACGACTTCGAAGTTGCCCTTCGCGGTCACGGTCTGGCCGTCGCTTTGCGTGGCGGTGACGGTGAAGGTGTGGATGCCGGGCTTGGTGACGCTCACGGCACGCACCGTGGTCAGTGCGGAATTGCCAGGCACATTGGGCAGGCAGTCCTTGGCGCAGGTCTTGATGGCGACGGTGCCATCGACGGTTTTGCCGTTGATCGCGAAGGTGGCAGCGGTGATGGTCTTGGACGCATCGTCCGGACGCACCGTGGCCTGCAGGTCAAAGCGCTGTCCGGGCAGGAAGCGGGCGATCACCGGGCCTTGATTGCCGCTGCTGAAAAGCTCGCTGGGCGGGGTCAGGCGGCTGACGGTGGGCGCCGCTTGTGCGCCCGAGGCGATCAGCGCGAGGCTGAGGGCACTGAGGCACCGTGCAGTTGTGAAGTGAGAAGCCATAAATCGTGTTGGTATATGAATGAAGAAACGAAGGAAGATCAGTGCGCGTGCTGCAATGAGCGGAGGTAGTTCGACATCTCAGTTGCATCCATCCCCTTGGTTGCCTCGGGGTTCAACTGCAACTGGACCCAGGTCACGCGCCCGTCGGCCGCTTCTTGTCGGCCCACGGACAAAGTCCCCTGCAGCTCGATCAGGCCGCGGGCATGGGGCACCAGCCAGGTCGATTGCTCGGGCGCGAGCTTGACCAAGACGGTGGCGGGCGGCAAGTCGTCGGCGTCGCCGTCGGCATGCTCACTCATCTGGACCGGTCGGGGCGTCAGCAGAAACTGGCCGGGTTGGCTGCCGTTTTCTTGTTTGACCATGTAGCCAACCAGGCGTACTGGCTTGCCGTCTGCTTGTTGCAGCTGCGGGCTGATTTCAAGCCCGCGCGCGGCCACAGGAAATTTGAAAAAATCCTTGAAGGGCAGCAGCTGCGCGTTTGCTTGTGCACCGGCCACCGTCTGCGAGGCAAGGGCCGACTGGGCGCGCGCCGGGATCAGGCACTGGCATGCAAGCAGGGTGATACCGAGACCCAGCACAAAAGCCCGCTGCGCGCGCCTCATGCTCGAAACCGGAAGCGTAGGCGAAATGAGCTTTGAGTTAAGGATTGGCACTGCCCGACTCTAGGAGACGAGTGTGGCAGGCGTGTGACGGCCCTCAAGCGCCTGAAGTCCCTGAAGTCGACCCCGCAGGCCTACGCGTGACGCAGCAGGCCGTTGCGCCTTGCCGGCTCAGTCCCATAGCGCCTGAGGCCGCAGCTGGTTTGCTTGGAAGACTACGCTGGACCCAGCGCTAGCGCCAGCCGCTCGGCGCAGGCCTGCGCCTGCCCCGCGTCCTGCGCCTCCACCATCACCCTCACCAAGGGCTCGGTGCCGCTGGCACGAATGAGAATGCGGCCCTTGCCGGCGAGCTCGGCCTCCACCTCCGCACGCACGATCGCCAGGCGCGGGCCTTCGGCCCAGGTCTGACCAGGGGCCAGGCGCACATTGATCAATACCTGCGGGAACAGGGTCACGTCCGCCAGCATCTGGGCCATGGTCTGGCCGCTGCGCGCGCAGGCCCTGAGCACCTGCAGCGCGCTCACCAGGCCGTCGCCGGTGGTGTGCTTATCCAGCGCCAGCAGGTGGCCCGAGCCCTCGCCACCCAGGAGCCAGCCACGCTTTTCCAGCTCTTCGAGCACATAGCGGTCACCGACCTTGGCGCGCACGAACTCGACGCCGCGTTCACGCAGCGCCAGCTCGATGGCCATATTGGTCATGAGCGTGCCCACCACGCCGGGCACCGGCTCGCCACGGGCCAGCCGGTCCAGGGTCATCAGGTACAGCAGCTCGTCACCATTGAACAAACGCCCACTGGCGTCGACCATTTGCAGCCGGTCGGCGTCGCCGTCGAGCGCAATGCCCAGGTCGGCGCCCTGCGCCTGCACCGCCTGCACCACCGCCTCGGGGTGGGTCGCGCCCACGCCCTGGTTGATGTTGAGCCCGTCTGGCGAGCAGCCAATCGCATGCACCTCTGCGCCCAGTTCATGAAACACCAGAGGCGCAATGTGATAGGCCGCGCCATGCGCCGCGTCCACCACCACCTTCATGCCGGCCAGCGACAGCTGCGGGTCAAAGGTGCTCTTGCAAAACTCCATGTAGCGGCCGGCCGCATCATCGAGCCGCCGGGCCTTGCCCAGATGCGCCGAGTCGGCCCAGACCGGGGCTTCATCCAGCGCCGCCTCGACCTCGCGCTCCCAGGCGTCATCGAGCTTGCTGCCCTGGGCGCTGAAGAACTTGATGCCGTTGTCGGCAAACGGGTTGTGCGAGGCAGAGATCACCACCCCCAGGCTCGCGCGCTGGGCGCGGGTCAGGTAGGCCACGCCGGGCGTGGGCAGGGGCCCGAGCAGCACCACGTCCACCCCGGCGGAGTTGAAGCCAGACTCGAGCGCGCTCTCGAGCATGTAGCCGGAGATGCGGGTGTCCTTGCCAATCAAGACGCGGGGACGGTCCTGGCTGCGTTTGAGAACGCGGCCCACCGCATGGGCCAGGCGCAACACGAAGTCCGGGGTGATGGGCGAGTGGCCCACGGTGCCGCGGATGCCGTCGGTGCCGAAGTATTTTCTCGTCATGGCCCTATTGTCGGGCCTGCGCCGCTGAGGCCGGATTCGTCGCCGCCGCCCACACCCGCAGCCCCGCCACCGTCTCGGCCACATCGTGCACCCGCAGCAGCCGGGCCCCGCGCTCGGCGGCCAGGACAGCCGCCACCACGCTGGGCAGCAAGCGCTGTTCCACCGGCAGCCCGGTGACATGCCCCAGCGAGCTCTTGCGCGACCAGCCCACGAGCAGGGGGTAGCCTGCCGCCAGCAGCTCGCCCTGGCGGGCCAGCAGCGAGAAGTTCTGCTGCGGCGTCTTGCCAAAACCCACCCCCGGGTCCCAGGCAATGCGCTCGCGCGCCACGCCACGGGCCACCAGCGCCTCGCTGGCTTCGCGCAAAAACGCCAGCACCTGCGGCACCGCCTCGCCTCCCATCGGCGCCGCCTGCATGCTGGCTGGCTCGCCATGCATATGCATCAGGCACACGCCGCATCCTGGATGGGCCGCCACCGCGTCCTGCGCGCCGCTTTGGCGTAGCGCCCACACGTCGTTGACGATATCGGCCCCCAGGTCCAGCGCCTCGCGCATCACCTCGGCCTTGTAGGTGTCCACCGACACCGGCAGCCCCAGCGACAGCGCCTCGCGCAGCACCGGCATCAGCCGGGCCCGCTCGTCCGCCAAGGGCACCGGCTGGCTGCCAGGCCGGGTGGACTCGGCCCCCAGGTCCAAAATATCGGCGCCCTCATGCGCCAGCCGCTCGCAATGCCGCATGGCGGCACTCACCGAGCCATGGCGGCCGCCGTCGGCGAAGGAGTCGGGGGTGAGGTTGACGATACCCATCACCCGAGGACGGGTGAGGTCAATGCGAAACCGGGTGGTCTGCCAAAACATGCGCGCATTGTGCGACAGCCAACCCGAGCCAGGCGGGCGCAGACAGTCACGATTCACAGCCAGGATGACCCGCAAGGGCGGCGCAACGAGGGCGCGAGGGGACCGAAACAGAAACAGAAACAGAAACAGAAACAGAAACAGAAACAGAAACAGAAACGGGAACGGGAACGGGAACGGGAACGGGAACAGAAACGGAAACGCGACAGCGAAAGCGACAGCGACAGCGAAAGCGAGAGAGAGAAGAAGAAGTGGCCCGACTCGCGCGCGGCAAGCGGCGGGGGTGCGGGGGGGCTCTGGTGGCGCCTATGCGGGGCCGACGCGCGCAGGACGACGGAGGCCGAAGAGCGCGGCATGTTTGAGCCCCGGAGGGGCGAGTTTGCCGCGCGTGCCTCTGGCGACCGAGCACCGGAGGGAAGCCCGAAGGGCCCCTGCATCGAAGCCACCGGGGCCGCCCCGCGCCCCCGACGCGTTCTCACCAGGAAGAGAAAACGCGTCTACAGCAAGCTGCTAAGGCATCACCACAAAGGCAACGCACTACGCCAATGACCCTGGAGCCATGCCCCCAGGAAACCCCACTCAGGCAGCGGTCGGCGTCGGGTCGACCACCGGGGCGCTGCCGCCCGAACCACCACCGGAGGGCGGCGTACGGGGGACGAAATCCTTCGGCGGGCGCGGCGGCTTGCCGGCCATGATGTCGTCGAGCTGCTCGGCGTCGATGG
>CANFQF010000068.1 GCA_947449025.1 Comamonadaceae bacterium | reverse complement strand
GGGGGTGCTACTTTCAGCCTCACCCGGGCCCGACCCTGGCCCGCGGCGCGCCAGGCGTTCGCGCTAGGCGAAGACACCATTAGGCAAACCCCGATTGGCTTGCCCGCCACGCGCCCTAGACTTGGGGAGGCAAGCCAGGCACGGCGCAGGACCTCCCTGCCGCTGGCCGAGGGCGCGAGGCAGGCAGGATGAAGCTCTGGTACCAAAGCATGTCCCGCACGCAGGCCTGGGGGGAATACCACCCGGTGCTGCGGCGGATCGTCGACAAGATCAAGGACCCCGACACCACCGTCGAGATCCACGGCATTACCAAGATTGGCGGCGTGGCCGACCAGTACCGTTACCTCGAGTACCTCGAGACCGGTGAGGTGCTCGAGAACGTGCAGCGGGCCCAGGACGAGGGCTTTGACGCCTTTTTGATCGGCAACATCGCCGACCCCGGCATTCGCGAGTGCCGCGAAATCGCGTCGATCCCGGTGCTGGGGCTGTGCGAGACCGCGATGCATCTGGCCTGCATGATGGGTGCCAACTTCTCGCTGGTGACGCTCAATGAGAAGTTCACCGCCCGCATCGTCGAGAACGTAGACCGTGCCGGTCTGCGCAGCCGCCTGCGCGGCGTGTCGCGGCTGCAGATGGACCGCATCCTTGATCTCAAGGAGGGCTTTACCAACCCTGAGGCCCGCCAGCGCATCATCGACGGCTTCATGAAGTGCGCGGGCTCGCTGGTCGATGACGGCGCCGAAGTGGTGATCCCCGCCGGCGGCGTCGCGATGGCGCTGCTCGCCGACGCCGAAGTCAGCGACGCCGGTCAGGGCGCGCCGATTCTCAATGGCATCACTTCGCTGGTGAAGATGGGCGAAATGGCAGTGCGCATGAACCGGCTCATGGGCGGCAGCTTCGTCAGCAAGCGCCTGGCCAATGCACCGCCCTCTGCGGCGCAGCTCGAGGAGATCCGGCGCTATTACGGCAACGTCTACCGCTCGGTGGGCATCAGCAGCGACAAGGGTTCGCCATGAACGACGCCTTCTTGAAAACCGATGTGGTGGTGATTGGCGCTGGCCTGGCCGGCCACTGCGCTGCGATCGAGGCGGCCCATGCCGGCGCCCGCGTGCTGCTGCTCGAGCGAGAGAGCGCGGTGGGCGGCAGCTCGGTGCTCAGTGGCGGCTCCTTTGCCTTTGCCGGAACCGACAAGCAGGCGGCCGCGGGCGTGGCGGACACGCCCGAGTTGCTGGCGCGTGATTTTCTGGCGGTGGGTGGCCACCGCAACGACCCGGCTCTGGTCAATGTCTACGCCCAAAATCAGCTGGCGGCCTACCAGTGGCTGGTGGCGCGCGGCGTTCAGTTCGGGCCGCTGATTTCTGGTGCTGGCCAGTCGGTGCCGCGCCTGCACCCGGCCAACCCGGTGGAGGTGGTGCGGCTGCTCACCGAGGAGATTCTTGCCAACAAGGCCATCACGCTGGTGACCGACGCCCGGGTGACGCGCCTGCGTCGCAATGCCGAGACCGGCCGGGTGGATGGCGTGGCCTGGACCCATGGCGGGCAGGCGATGCAGACCGAGGTGAGGGGCGGCGTGGTAATTACCAGCGGCGGCTTCTCGCGCAACCAGCAGATGATGGAAGAAATCTGCCCGGGCCAGGCCAAGGCCACCCGGGTGGGCGGCAACGGCAGCCAGGGCGAGGGCCTCCAGCTGGCCGGGATGCTCGGCGCTGGCCTGCGTGACATGGCCTACGTCAAGGGTACCTTCGGCAACCACCCCGACGCCCACCCCCGCGAGCACACCGCCATGCTGGCGATCTACAAGGGTGCGATTGCCGTCAACAAGCTGGGGCGTCGCTTTGCCGACGAATCGATCTCCTACAAGCTGCTCGGCGACGCCTGCCTGCAGCAGCCCGATGCCATCGGCTACCAGATCCTCGACCAGGACATCATGGAGCAAGCCGTGCCGGTTTCTCCGATGTTCAATTTCCCCAAGCGCCTGGAAGAAGGGCGCCTGTTCAAGGCCGACACCCTGGAGGCCTTGGCCGAGCGCATTGGCGTCGACGCCCAGACGCTGACCGCCACGGTCACGCGCTACAACGACGATGTTGCCCAGGGGCGTGACACTGAGTTCGGCCGCGAGGGCATCGTGCAGGGCTACGGCAAGCTGGCCCCGATTCAGCGCGCGCCCTTCTATGCCTACCCCTCGACCAGCGCGGTCATTGCGACCTACTGCGGCCTGACCGTGGCGCCCGACATGGGCGTGATCGACATGATGGGCGAGCCCATTGCCGGCCTGTATGCGGCGGGCGAGGTGACCGGAGGCTTCCACGGGCAGGCCTTCATGACCGGCACCTCGCTGGGCAAGTGCGTGGTCTGCGGCCGCGTGGCTGGCGCGAGTGCCGCCGCGCACTGACATACAACGACAAGCAAGAACGAGGAGACAAAAATGCCTTCCAGAAACTCCGCAGGTACCCCCACAGGTGTAGCCAAAGGTCTAGACCTGCAACCAAATTGCGCGACCCTTAACGAGGCGCCTGCCGCCTCAATGAGTCGCCGCCAGGCCCTGTCGGCCCTGGGCGCGGTGGCCGCTGGCGCCGCGCTCCCGGCGCAGGCGCAGGACGCCTTTCCATCCCGCACGATCCGGCTGATCGTGCCCTTCGCCGCAGGCGGCGGGACCGACGTGCTGGCCCGGCTGCTGGCCAATTCGATGTCGACCCGTCTCGGCCAGCAGGTTGTGGTGGAAAACGTCACCGGCGCGGGCGGCACCATCGGCGCGATGCAGGTGGCGCGCGCGGCGCCCGATGGCCACACCCTCATGGTCGGCACACCGGGCTCCATTTTGGTCAACCCGGCGATGCAATCAGACCTCAAGTACAACGTCCAGACCGACTTTGTTCCGATCTCCAAGTTCTCCGACAGCCCGGTGGTGTTGATCGCCCACAAGGACGTGCCCTGGAACACGGTGGGCGAGTTTCTCGCTGCGGCCCGCGCCAAGCCCGGCGCCATCAACTATGGCAGCGCCGGCCAAGGCTCGATCGAGCACCTGAGCGCCGAGATGTTCGAACTGCTCGCCAAGGTCAAGATGACTCACGTGCCCTACCGCGGCACTGCCCAGTCCCTCACTGACCTGCGCTCCGGCGCGATCCAGGTGATCTTCGAAAACATTCCGCCGGTGCTCAAGCTGATTCAGGCCAAGGAGGTCAAGGCTTTTGCCATGGGCTCCAAGGAGCGTTCGCGTTTCCTGCCCGATTTGCCCACTTTGCACGAGACCGTCGCCCCCGGCTACGACTCGACCTCCTGGACTGGCCTGTTCGCGCCGGCGGGCATTCCGCCTGCGGTCCTCGCCCGCCTGGAGAAGGTGACGATGGAGGCCGCGCGCGAACCTAAGGTGGTGGCCACGGTGCGTGAGCTCGGTGGCGAGGCGGTGGGCAGCACCTCCGAGGAGCTCAAGACCTTTTTGGCGCAGCGCCGGCCGGTCATCGAGCAGATCGTCCGCGCCGCCGGCATGCGGCAGTAGGTGCGGAACATCGGCGCCGAAACGCTCGTCACCACGCCGCACCCCTTGCATGGCAAGCAAATTTCGAAAACTCCCTTCGCTTCGGCCGCATGGCCTGTGACAACCCCACTCCCTAGACTTTTCACATGAACATCACCTCCATCTTCCGCCCTCTCCTGGCCGCCTCGCTGTCCCTGGCCTGCGCCTGCAGTGCCTGGGCCCAGGCCTGGCCTTCGCAGCAGATCAAAATCATCGTCGGCTTCCCCGCCGGTGGCGCCTCTGACGTCGCCGCCCGCCTGATCGGCCAGAAGCTCTCCGAGCGTCTGGGTAAGCCGGTGGTGGTGGAGAACAAGGCCGGCGCAGCCGGCAACGTGGGCGCCGAGGCCGTGGCCAAGGCCGCGCCTGATGGCCACACCTTGCTTCTGGGCACCATTTCCCTGTCGATCAACCCGGGGCTCTACCCCAAGCTGCCCTACGACCCGCTCAAGGACTTCGCCGCGATCTCGATGATCGCGTCGACGCCTTTCATGCTGGTGGTCCACCCGGGCACGCCCTACCTCTCGATCAAGGACCTGGTCGACGCTGCCAAGGCCGGCAAGACCATTCACTACGCCACCGCCGGCAACGGCTCGGGCTCGCACCTGTTCATGGAACTGTTCACCCACACCGCTGGCATCAAGCTCACGCATGTCCCCTACAAGGGCGCGGCGCCGGCGATGAACGACGTGATGGGCGGCCAGGTGCCGGTGGCCTTTGACAATATCCTCACCGCGCTGCCGCTTTCCAAGGGTGGCAAGGTGCGTGCCCTGGGCGTGAGCACCAAGGCCCGCTCGAAGGTCGCGCCCGACGTGCCGAGCCTGGCCGAAGGCGGCATCACCAACTTTGACGCCACCGCCTGGTTTGCGCTGTTCGCGCCGGCTGGCACGCCGCGCGACATCATCAACCGCCTCAACCGCGAAGTGGCCGAGGCGGTGAAAGATCCGTCCATCTCCGAGAAGCTGCTGGCCCTGGGCGCCGATGCGGTGAGCAGCACCCCCGAGCAACTCGACGCCTTCTACCGCTCCGAGGTCGCCCGCTGGGGTCAGGTGGTGCGCCAGGCCCGAGTCACCATCGACTGAGCCCCGGTGCGAGGGCACGCCCGAACAGGTGCCTGCCCTCGCGCCAACCGAATGCGGTTTTCGGTCCAGGCCCGCTGACGCAGCCCCAGGCCCTGCCGCATCATGTCCTTGTGATCTGAACCCCAGGAGCGTCCATGTCGCTGGAGCAATTTGATGTCGTCGTCGCCGGCTGCGGCGTCGCCGGCCTGTCGGCCGCAGTCGCCGCCGCCGAAACTGGCGCGCGCGTGGCCATCCTCGAGCGCGCCACACGCGAGGAGCGTGGCGGCCAGAGCCGCTACACCGAGGCCTATCTGCGTATGAAGAGCCTGGATGAAGTCAGCGACGACTTCGAAACCCATCTTGCCGAAAACGGCAGCGGCGCGATCGACCCGGACCTGGTGGAACAGGCGGCAACCGATGCGCGCGGCACCTCCCTGACCCGCGCCCTGAGCTTGTCCGACCCGAACCTGATCGAAGAGTTTGCGCGGGCGGCGCCGGGCACCATCGCCTGGTTGCAGACCATGGGCGCGCGCTTCGACTTCCTGCCGACGCAGTTCCTCACCAAGTCCCAGCCCCGGCTGCTGCCCGTTGGTGGCGGACAGGCCCTGGTCGACGTGCTGGCGGCAAGAGCCGAAGCCCTGGGGGTGCACTTTTTCTACGAGACCACTGCCCAATCGCTCGAGCAGGACGACCAGGGGCAGGTCACCGGCTTGCATGCGACCACGCGCGGCCAGGGCCGACGCACGCTGCGGGGCCGCGTCGTGCTGGCCAGCGGCGGCTTCGAAGGCAATGCCGAGATGATGAGCCGCTACATCGGCCCGCGAGCGGTTTACCTGCGGCCAGTGTGCAAGGGCGGCTACTACAACCGGGGCGAGGGCATCCGGATGGCGCTGGACATCGGCGCGGCCGCCTGCGGTGACTTTGGCAGCTATCACGCCGAGCCGGTGGACCCGCGATCGGGCATCTCCGAGCCCTCGGTCTTCATCTTCCCCTACGGCATCTTGGTCAACCTCGACGGCGAGCGCTTCACCGACGAGGCACCCGGCACGGTCGATGCCGTCTACGAGCCGGTGACCCGGCGCATCTTCGAGCAGCGCAAGGGAACGGCTTGGGTGGTGCTTGATGCGCGTCACCAGCGCATCCCCAACTACCGTCTGGGCATTCGCACCGACCAGCCGCCGGTCACCGGTGCCACCCTGGCCGAACTGGCCGGCAAGATGGGCGTGCCAGCCGACCGACTCGAAGCGACGGTCCAGGGCTACAACGCCGCCTGCAGCGGGCAGGACTGGAAGCCCCTGGTTCTCGATGGTGTGGCCACGCAGGGTCTGTATCCGCCCAAGTCGAACTGGGCCTGCCCGCTGGGCGAGGCACCGTTTCACGCCTATCCCATCATTTCTTCCAATGTGTTCACCTTTGGCGGCTTGAAGGTGGACACGCAGGCGCGTGTGGTCGATGCCGATGGTGAGCCGATTGCCGGCCTGTATGCCGCCGGTGAGGTGATCGGTCTGTACTACGGCCACTACACCGGCGCGACCTCGGTCCTCAAAGGCCTGGTCTTTGGCCGCATCGCCGGAGCGGACGCCGCCGGCCACAGGAAGGACGCATGAGCAACGCGCAGGGTATGAGCGACGCGCATCGCGTTACCGACGCGCAGGATTACGCAGGCCGTATCGCGCTGGTCACCGGTGCGCTGGGCGCAATTGGAGCTGCCACATGCGAGGCATTGCGTCGGCGCGGGGCGCGCGTGGTGGCGGCCGATGCCTCGGCCCCGCTGGCCGAGGCGGGTGCCGACCTCACGCGGCCCGAAGGGGTGCGTCTGGATGTGACCGATGCTGCCTCGATCCGCGCCCTGGTCGATGCCATATTGGCTAGCGTCGGACCGATTGATACCCTGGTCAATGTGGCCGGTGTTGTCTCCTTCGGTTCAGCCGCGACGCTGCCCGAGCCGGAGTGGGACCGGGTGATTGACATCAACCTCAAGGGCACCTTTCTGGCGTGCCAGGCCGTGATGCCGGCGATGAAGCAGGCCCGATTCGGGCGCATCGTCAACATCGGCTCGGTGGTCGGCAAGAACGCCGGCAATGCGCGCGCCTGGCTGGACCCGGCCGAACTCGATCGCGCCGGCAACGTTGCCTATGGCGTCTCCAAGGCCGGCGTGCATGTGATGACGGGCTTTCTGGCCAAGGAGCTCGCAGCGTTTGGCGTCACCGTCAACGCGGTCGCCCCCGGCCCCATTGCCACGGCCATGACCACCCATTTCCCGGACAACCTGCGCGCCCTGATTCCCGTCGGGCGCATGGGTAGGCCCGAGGACGTCGCCCGTGCGATCGCCTTCCTGGCCTCGCGCGACAGCGGATTCATCAACGGTGAAGTTCTCGATGTCAACGGCGGCATCGTCTGCGACTGAGTCCGAACCTTCACGCACCCTCACGCACTCTCACGCACTTGCGAACATCATGAAAACCAGAATCTGGCATCAGAGTTTCACAGTCCTGTCTGACCTCGGCGCGTATGGCGCGGCACTGGACGCGCACTTCAAGCGCATCGCCCGTCCCGACACCGAGATCGTGATGCATGGCATGCAGCCGGGCACCTACCGTACCGAGTACCCGGGCCTCGACATTCGCCACGCGGGCATCCAGCGTCTGCACTCGGTGCAGTTCCTGGCCGCCGGCGTGCAGGCCGAGCGCGAGGGCTATGACGCTTACTCGATCAGCACGCTGCCCGATCCGGGTCTGCGCGAGATCCGATCGCTCCTGCGCATTCCGGTGGTGGGCTACGGCGAGTCGGCCATGCTCACCTCGCTGCAACTGGGTTCGCGCTTCGCGATCATGGTGTTCATCAGCGAACTGACCCATCTGCTTGCCGACAACGTGCGCCAGTACGGCCTGTCCGAGCGCTTCGCCGGCGTGTCCGACGTGGGCTTTCGCTTCAACGACGTGCTGGCGGGCTTTAGTGACCCGGCGCCGCTGATCGAGCGTTTCCGCACCGCCGCGCGGCGCCAAATCGAGGCTGGCGCCGAGGTGCTGATTCCGGGAGAGGCACCGCTGTGCGTGCTGCTCGCCTCGCAGGGCGTGACCCAGGTCGATGGCGTGCCGGTGCTTGACTCGCTGGCCTGCTGGGTCAAGCAGGCCGAGATGATGGTGGACCTGCGCCGCCAGTGCGGCATCGAGCGTTGCCAGCGCGGCTACTTCAATGAGCCGCCGCCTGCCGAGCGGGTCGACCAACTGGTGTCGTTCTACGGCCTCGACAAACTCAATTGGTCTTGAGCCCGTTCTGAGGCGGTTCTGCGCCCGATCGGGAAAGGGCCTATACACAGGACCGGTGAAGGCCCAGTTCAAGGCCGATAGGCGGCCCTAGGCCTTGCGCGTTCTTGGCGCGCCGCGCACGGCCACCGCCCGGTTCGGGCTGGGGCGTTGCTGCCCGGTCACCATGATCTCTTCGAGAAATTCCGTGAAGGCCCGTACCTTGGCTGCGCCCAGGCGGGCCCGGGTGGTCACGGCAAAAAAGGTTTTGCGGCCAGCCTGCCAGTCCGGGTAGACCTGCACCAGGCGACCTTCGGCCAGCGCCTTGCGGGCAAAGATGTCCAGCACCAGGGCCACGCCTGCGCCTTCGGCCGCTGCGCCCACCAGTGCGTCGCTGGTGTTGAAGTGCAGCGACCCCTGCGGCCGGATCTCGACCTCGGGCTCGCCCTCGCGCTGCAGGCGCCAGTGCGTGGAGATGGGGCGCTCCTCCGGCAGCAGACCCAGGCAGTGATGGGGGTCGAGCTTGCCCGGGTGCGACGCGAGAGTGGCGGCTATTTGCGGGCTGCAGCAGACGATGTAGTCGGTCTCGAAGATGGGCCGGGCAATGAACTCGGCGTCTTCGACTTGATCCATGCGAATCGCCACGTCGATCGCCCGCTCGATCAGGTGGTGCGGCTGATTGGTCAAAGTGACCGAGGTCTCGATGCCCGGGTAACGCGCAGCAAACCGCGGCAACTCGGGGCAGAGCAGGGCATGGCCGAAGGAGATCGGAGTCTCGATCGACAGGCGCCCGCTGAGGGCGCCGACCCGGGCCTGGACATCGGCCTCGGCGGTCTCGACCGATTGAAGAATTTGGCGCGCATGACCCAGGAAGACCTCGCCCTCCTCGGTCAGGCGCAGGCGCCGGGTGTCGCGATGGAGCAGGGTGACGCCGAGCTCACGCTCCAAGCCGCGGATGCAGGTGGTGACGCTGGCATTGGCCATGTCCAGCGCCTCGGCGGCGCGCGAAAAACTGCCGGCGTCGGCCACCCGCGCGAAGACCGTCATGGCCCAAAGCTTGTCCATGGACGGGCCTCTTCGGATCAGGTCCGGTTGCTGCGGGTGGGCACGCGGTTCAGACGGTGCGAACGGGGCAGACGGGGCAGATGCGCAATCGCGGCGTGTGCCAGCCGATCAGGCCAGCGCCGCGAGCACTTCCTCGGTGCTGCGCTGGCGGCCCATGCGCGGGAAGGTGTACTTGAGCGTATTGGCGTGCGCCTCGGCCGCCGGGGAGGCCATGGCGTCGGTGACGAACACCTGGTCGTAGCCGCGCTCGAAGGCGTCACGCGCGGTGGACTCGACACCGACGTTGGTCGAAATGCCGGCCAGCACGATGGTGCGGATGCCGCGGCGGCGCAGTTGCAGGTCCAGCTCGGTGCCGTAGAAGGCGCCCCACTGGCGCTTCATGATGCGCATGTCCGAGGGCTGGGCGTTCATCTCGGCGACCACGTCGGACCAGCCTGCCGGCGGCTTAGCAGCCGCAGCGGCCGGGGTGTCCAGGGTGGGGGCCAGGGCGTCCTTGCCGTCGATGTGGCCGACGGTGACCAGCACCACGGGCGCCTGGGCAGCCCGGAAGGCGTCGGCCAGGCGGCGGCTGCGCGCCACCACGTCAGAGCTCGGTTGCGGCTTGACGTCCATGGCCACGATACCGTTTTGCAAATCGATCAGGACGAGGGCGGTGGTTTTGGGATCCAGCTGGAGGGTAGGGTTGCTCATGGGACTTCTTGAAAACAAGTGGAAAATGATCTTCGCCCCAGCTCGGGAAATTCCCGCCGGCGCGTCCGTGCCCGGACAGTCTACCCAATGGCGGCAAGGGCAGGCATTGGGAGGCGTTTTGACCGTCTGAAGCGTTCTGAGGATGCCATGCCCGCCACGGCGTGCGTGACGAAAAGAGTTTTCAGATTGGGCGAGGCCGACTCTTGGTACACATCGGCATGTTGGCAAATATCTCGGCAGACATTTTCGCTAGCCATTTTTTCGTTTTCTTTCAGCCTGGAACCACGCATGAAACACGACTTGATTGCCCGTCGCACCCTTTTGGCCGCCACCGCATCGTTGCTGGCTCCCTTCCCCCTGGCGCATGCCCAGGCGGGTTTCCCGGAGAAGCCGATTCGCCTGGTGGTGCCCTTTAGCGCCGGCGGCGGCACCGACATCCTGGGGCGCCTGCTGGCGCGCGCGATGTCGCTGTCGCTGGGCCAGCAGGTGGTGGTCGATAACGTCACCGGTGCGGGCGGCGTGATTGGCGCCTTGCAGGTGGCGCGCGCCGCCAAGGACGGCTACACGCTGATGATCGGCACGCCGGGCAGCATCCAGATCAATCCGGCCATGCAGCCGGACATCAAATACAACGTCGACAAGGACTTCCTGCCGGTCTCGCAGTTTTCCGACAGCGCCACGGTGCTGGTGGTGAACAAGGACTCGCCCTGGAAGACGGTGCAGGAGCTGATCGCCGCGGCGCGTGAAAAGCCCGGCGCCCTCAACTACGGCAGCGCCGGCGTTGGCTCTTTTGCTCACTTCAGCGGCGAGATGTTCCTCATGCAGGCCGGCGTCAAAATGACGCACGTGCCCTATCGCGGCACCGCCCAGGCGATTGCCGACCTGCGCGCCGGCATCTTGCAGGTGGAGTTCGAGAACCTGCCCGGCGTGCTGCCGCTGGTGAAGGACCAACAACTGCGTGCGCTCGCGGTCGGCTCCACGCGCCGCTCGAGCTTCCTGCCCGATCTGCCGACGGTCATCGAGGCCGGCGTCAAAGGCTACGAGTCCTCCTCTTGGACCGGTCTGTTCGCGCCCGTGGGCTTGCCTGCGCCGGTGCTCGCACGGCTTGAAAAAGCCGCTGCCGACGCGGCCCGTGACCCCGAGGTCCTCAAGGCCCTCAAAGAGCTGGGCGCCGAGCCAGTGGGCAGCCGCTCGGCCGAATTTGCCGCCTTCCTCGCCCGCCGCCGCCCGGCGGTGGTCGAGACGGTGGCAGCCTCGGGCATGGGGGCCAAATGAGCGGCACCCCGCCCCCCCACATGCCTTCCAGCACGTCCTCCAGCACGCCTTCGGTGAATACCCCGCCGGTCGGACCAGCGACGATGCTCGATGGCACGCCCGTTCCGACGCCGGAGCAAGTGGTCGCCCGCTTGGAGGAGTTCCGCTCGCGCCGAGGCTATGTGAACCCGCAGCAGGGCCCCATGGCGGCCGCACTGCCCGGGGTCGCCGATGGCTATCGGGTGATGTACAAGTCCTTGGTCCTCGACGAGAAGTACCTCGAGCCGCTGGAAAAAGAGTTTGTCTGGCTGTCTCTCTTGTGCGTGGCTGGCGAGATGGGGACCCACCACCTCAAGCTATTCTTCGACCACGGCGGCACCGACGCGCAGGCGGCGGCGGCGTTTCGGTTGGCTGGCTGGGTCAAGGGAACCTCGGCCTATGAGTTCATTGCCGGCAACTGGCAAGGCTTCTTCCCCCGGGTCGACGCTCACCAGGCCTACCGCGAAGGCTTCGATGCCTTGGTGGCGGGCTGCGAAGGCGTGCCCCTGGCCTGGTGCTGCCTGGCCTTGCTGTCGGCGCAGTCGGGCATGAAGTCCAAGTGGGGCGTCGAGGCGGCCATCACGCTGTGCTACGACCGCGGTGTGCCCGAAGCGAAGATGGCGGAGGCGATGAGCGTGGCCATGTGGCCTTGCGGCGCCAACAGTTTTCACGATTCAGCGGGCGTCTGGCTCACGCTGGTGCAGCAGGGTCGGGTGCCGGCCTCGGCTCCCTTCCTGGCCTGGGCCAGTTTGCCGAGCCAGGACGGGCTAGAGCTGGCGGCGCACCTGTCGTCGGGCGAGTCGGGCCGGTCGGCCTGAGCCCTCTGCCCCCTGCGCGGGAAGCCGCCCGCCCGGCGGGAGGGGGCCCCGCGCTGCGAGCGAGGGCCGTTCAGTGCGTGTCGTCCTGCGTGCTGGGGCGGTGCCGCATCTCCTCGCCGTCCTCTTCCCGCAGGCGGTACAGGGAGGGGACCGCAAAGCAGATCAGGAGCGCGATCGCCATGAAAACCGGCGGGAAATCGGCCGCTGTGAGCACATCACCGCCGCCGCCGCGCCATCCGCTGGCCAGGCTTAGAAGACCCGCCGCCAGGGTCACGCCGAACATGATCGACAGCTGCTGCACCACGGTGCCGGTGGTACTGGCATGGCCCGCTTCGTCTTGTTCCACCTCGGTATAGCCCAGGCTGTTGAGGCCGACCATGGCCAGTGAGGTGCACACCCCGCCGAGCAGCATGAGGGCAAACATGGCCGCTACAGGCGTGTCGGCGCGCAGCTGGCCATAGGCCAGGCAACACAGCGCCGAGCAGGCCGCCGCGCCGACAAGCAGCTTGCGAAAACCCACCCGCTTCACCAGCCAAATCAGCAGGCCGCGGCTCAATAGCGAGCCAATGGCGCCGGCGACGGTGATGAGGCCAGAGGCCATGGGCGTCAGGCCGAAGCCCGCCTGCAGCATCAGGGGCAGCAGAAAGGGAACTGCACCGATGGAGATGCGCAGCGGAATGGCGCCTAGGGTGGCGATGCGAAAGATCCGGTGGCGCAGCACCCGCAGGTCGATCATTGGTGTGGGCGCCGCCAGCGCATGACGGCGATAGGCCAGCAGCGGTGCCAGACCGAGTACGGCCAGCAGGGCAAGTGCCCAGACGGGTACCAGGCCCTTCATCCCGATTTCGAACAGGACGGTCAGGCAGGTCATACCCAGCGCCAGCAGGAGAAAACCCCGGCCGTCGAACGCCGCCGGCCCGCCCGCCAGGCCAGGTTCGCCAGGTTCGCCGGGTGCAGGGCTCGCCGTGTCTGCGGGCAGGAAGCGCCACATCAGCAGCAGCCCGAGAGCACCGACCGGGAGGTGGAACAAAAAGACACCGTTCCAACCGAACCAGGTCACCAGGGCGCCGCCCGCCAAGGGCCCCAGCATGCGTGCCAGGGACCCGGGGACGGTGAACCAGACCATGGCCTCGACCATGTCGCCTGCCGCTACATGCCGCAGCAGCAAAATGCGCGAGGCCGGCAGCATCAGCGCGGCGCCCGCGCCCTGTGCAAGGCGCAGACCCACCAGCGTCCACAGGCTCCCAGCGAGGCCGCACAAGGCGGCGCTCACGCTGAACAGGGTGACCGCAAAAAGAAAGATGCGGCGCGCGCCCCAGCGGTCCGCCGCCCACCCGCTCAGGGGCAGGCACAGGGCCAGGCCCAGCAGGTAGCAGGTGATGGCCAGGTTCAGATGCAGCACCGGCGTTTCCAGCGCAGCGGCCATGGTGGGCAAGGCAGTGCCCAGCATGGTGGTGTCCAGGTTGTTCTGGAAGATAGGCCAGGCCACCACCAGGGCCAGTAGGCGGGTGCTTTTCACGCCAGGCCGCCTGTGTGCCGGACTCGCGTGTGGGGCCGGCCTGCGGCGAGCTTCACGGCAAGTAGCCCTCGCTGGTACTCATGAAATCCTCCAGCCCGGGTTGCAAGATGCCCTCGGCATGCAGCAGGTCGGCCACCGCCGGCGCTGCTTCGCGCGCGGCATGGGCATCGAGAAACAGCAGCCGCGAGCGGCGGGCCAGCACGTCTTCGACCTTGCGCGCGAACTCGTGCCGCACCGCAAAGCGCACCCGCTGCTCGCTCAGGCCTTCGGCGATCATCCGGTCGGCGCCGGGAATGCCACCGCGCAGCAGGGTGTCGTCGCGCTCGAGCGGCAGGTGCTCGGTGCTGCGCTCGACCCGCCAGTCGCGGCCCGGCGGGATGCGGTCTTCGGCGATGCAATGCGCCAGCACGTCGCGGGCCATCGCCCGGTAGGTGGTCCATTTGCCGCCGGCCACGCAGACCAGGCCTGAGGGCTCGGTCCACACCGCGTGCTCGCGGCTGATGCGGGCGGTGCCCTTCGCGCGCTCGGCCGGCTGGACCAGCGGCCGCAGGCCAGCCCAGGCGCTGCGGATGTCGGCGCGGGCGGGCGCCCGGGTCAGGTAATGGCCCACCTCGCTCAGGATGAAATCGATTTCCTCGGCCATCGGCCGCGGCTCCGTCGGCCGGTCCTCGCGCGCCTGCTCGGTGGTGCCGAGAATCACCTTGCCTTGCCAGGGCACGGCAAACAGCACCCGGCCATCCCGCGTGCGCGGAATGAGCAGTGCCTCGTCACTGGGCCAGAACTCGCGGTCCACCACCACATGGCTGCCCTGGCTCACCTGCAGGCGCGGCGGTGTGCCCGCTGGGCCGGCGGCGAGCTGGCGCAGGTCGTCCACCCACACACCCGCTGCATTGACGACGCAGCGCGCCTGCACCTCGCATTGCGCGCCGGATTCGCTGTCGGTGCCGTGGACGCCGGTGACGCGGCCGCCCTCCTGCAGAAAGCCCTCGACCCGGAAATGATTGAGCGTGAGCGCCCCCAGGCGGCTGGCGCTGCGCGCCAGGGTGACGGCCAGTTGGGCGTCGTCGAACTGGGCATCCCAGTAGCGCACACCGCCCTTGAGGCCCTCGGCCCGCACCTGCGGCAGCGTGGCCAGCATCTGCTTGCGCGAGAGACGCCGGGTCGGGCCCAGGCTGTGCCGGCCCGCCAGGGACTCGTAGGCGCCCAGGCCCAGGCCTAAGGTGAACGGCTCCCACCAGCGGTAGGCCGGCATCACGAAGGACAGGGGGCGCGCCAGCGAAGGCGCATTGGCGAGAATCACCGCGCGCTCGTGCAGGGCCTCACGCACCAGAGACAGCTGCCCCTGGGCCAGGTAGCGCACGCCGCCGTGCAGCAGCTTGGTGGCCCGCGAGGAGCTGCCCTTGGCGAAATCATCGGCCTCGAGCAGGACCACCTTGAGCCCGCGCAGGGCGGCGTCTACCGCCACGCCCAGACCGGTGGCCCCGCCGCCGATGACGGCCAGGTCCCACAGGGGTTCTGACTTGAGCCGGGCCACCAAGGTGGACCGGTCAACTCGGGAATGCTCGTTCTCGCTCACCTGCCGAGTATCGCAGCCTGGGGGGGCGTCACTGGGCCCAGTTTCGCGCGCGGGACACCGCCTCTTGCCAGCGCGCGATGCGGTCGCGGCGCTCGCCCTCTTGCAGCCGCGGCTCAAAGCGGCGGTCGACCTGCCAGCGCGCACCGATCTCGCTGGCGTCCTGCCACAGGCCCACCGCCAGGCCTGCCAAGAGCGCAGCACCCAGTGCGGTGGTTTCGGTCTGATGGGGCCGGACCACCGGCACGCCCAGCACGTCGGCCTGCATCTGCATCAGCAGGTCGTTGCGGCTGGCGCCGCCGTCCACGCGCAACTCGGTCAGGGCGATGCCGGCGTCGGCCGCCATGGCGCCAAAGACATCGGCCGACTGGAATGCGATGGCCTCCAGCGCGGCGCGGGCGATGTGGGCCCGGGTCGTGCCCCGCGTCATTCCGACCAGGGTCCCGCGCGCATGACCGTCCCACCAGGGTGTGCCCAGGCCGGCGAATGCGGGTACCAAAAAGCAATCACCGGTGTCGGGCACGCTGGCGGCCAGCGGCTCGACATCGGCGGCACGCTCGATGATCTGCAACCCGTCTCTGAGCCACTGCACCGTGGCGCCAGCCATGAACACCGAGCCCTCCAGACAGTAGGCGGGTCGCGCCGGTTCGGCCGCGGACTGCCAGCCCACGGTGGTGAGGAGCCGGTGGCGGCTGCTCACCGGACGGCTGCCGGTGTTCATCAGCATGAAGCAACCGGTGCCGTAGGTATTTTTGGCCATGCCCGGCGCGAAGCAGGCCTGGCCGAAGGTGGCGGCCTGCTGGTCGCCCGCCACCCCGGTGATAGGCAGCGCCTCGCCAAAAAGGTGGGCATCGGTTTCACCGAAAAAGCCGCTGGAGGGCAGCACCTCGGGCAGCAGCGCGCGTGGGACGTCCAGCAGCGCGAGCATCTCCGGGTCCCAGTCCAGGGTGTTCAGGTTGAACAGCAGGGTGCGGGAGGCGTTGCTCACGTCGGTGGCGTGCACCCGGCCGCCGGTCAGCTGCCACAGCAGCCAGGTGTCGATGGTTCCGAAGGCCAGCTCGCCGCGCTCGGCGCGGGCGCGGATGTCGGGCACCCCTGGCAGGTGGTCCAGCATCCAGCGCAGCTTGCTGCCGGAGAAGTAGGCGTCGATCACCAGGCCGGTCTTGCGCTGTACCCGCCGCGCGTGTCCCGCGGCGCGCAGCGCGTCGCACCAGCCGGCGGTGCGGCGGTCCTGCCAGACAATGGCCGGGCCCACCGGCGTTCCGGTGGCGCGGTCCCACAGCAGGCAGGTCTCGCGCTGGTTGGTGATCGCGACGGCCCGCACCCGGGCCTTCGGCGAGGCGGCCCGCAACTGGGCCAGCGCTGCGCGCGCCACCTCCAGCTGGGTCTGCCAGATCTCCTGTGCGTCGTGCTCCACCCAGCCGGGCTGGGGAAAGTGCTGGTGGAATTCCCGCTGGGCCAGGGCCACGGCCTGACCGCGGGCGTCGAAGACGAGGGCGCGCGAGCTGCTGGTGCCCTGGTCGAGGGCGAGGATGTGGCCGTCCATGGGGTGTCTCCGTTGCGGGTCCTGCGGGTCCTGTGGGTTCGGCAGGGTCTGCTGCCCCGCATGTGCTGATGGTAGTGGCTCATGCGGGGCCTACCAGGGCTCATGGACGCAGATCGGAGGCACCTGTGTGGCATCTGTGCGGCACCTGGACGGCACCTTGGCGCCGCGCGCCGGAAGCCACGCTTGTTGCATTTGGCGAACACCCGCAGGTCTGGCGCGGGCCTAAGGTGTTCGCATGCGACCCTTTCCTTCCGAGATTGCGCCTCCGGCGCGTGTGGATGCACTGATTGCGCCGCGCGCGGCAGCGGCTTCGGCTTTCGAGCCTGAGCGCCGGCTTCAGCCGCGGACGACCTATGCCCAGGTCATGGCTTCGCCGCAGGCTGTGCACCGCGCCGAGTCCGACTACCAGCGCCTGCGCGCCGCCTACCTCGAGGTGGCTCGCAACGAGCCGGGGCATGAGGTCGCGCTAGCCATGGTCGGCGCCGACATGGACCGGGCCCATGCCCGTCTGCAGGCGTTGATGGGGCTGCCGCGGCTGCCGTTTACCCACGAGCCCAGCGCCGTGCTGCGGCGCGAGG
>CANFQF010000067.1 GCA_947449025.1 Comamonadaceae bacterium | reverse complement strand
GGGGAGAAAAGCGGCCCAGCCCGAAGTCGGCTTCGCCGGCCGCAGTGAGCCGGCTGCCGTCCTGGTAGGAGCCGATGTCCCCTGCCAGAACCAGCAACTCGGCGCCGGGTGCAGGCCGGACCTGCCACTGGGGCTGCGCTTCCAGATGCAGGTCGGACAAGAGCTGGACCTTCATCGGGCCCAGCCTCCGCGGGCCGCTGCCGGTGCGCGGCCCAGCCCCAGGCGCCCGCCCACTGCGTGCCCACATGCACAGTCACAGTCACAGGCGCATGCAGCAAGCCCTCGGGCAAATCCTGGATCACCCGAAGTCAAACCCTGATTCTGGAAATTGAGCGTCACAGGTGGATTATCTTTTTGGCAACGAGCGGTGATCATCCATCGAAATTCGAAAAAACTGGGGAGCGGCTCAGGGGGTCAGCCGACCGTATTGGCAGCTTGCGGCCCCGATTGGGCCACGAGCAGGCAATGACCCCCCGCTCGGCGGGATTGGCGAGCAGGCGCTAATATGCGCGGACCGGGGGGCGAGATACACTTGTGTACGGAATGCCCGGCGCGCCGCCGCTGCGGTGACACCACCCAACTTTTGCCATGACCGATCTCGTCGTCCGCCGCCTCCTCGTCGACATGGAGGCTCCCATCTCGCGCCACTGGTGTGGCGACGACCCTTTTCGTTCGGCCTTTTTCAACGCGCTTTCCATGAGCTTCCCCGTCGGGGAACAGTTTTTCATCGACTCGGTGCGTAGTGCCTTCAAGGCGCTACCGGCAGACAAGCAGGCGCAGTTTGATGCCGAGGTGAAGGGCTTCATCGGCCAGGAGGCCACACACCGCCGACTGCACGCCCTCTACAACGCGCACCTGGACGCGCTGGGCTTGCCCAATGCCTGGGAGCCTCGTGCCAAGGCCCGCATTCGGCGCCTTGAGGGGCTGGATCCGCGCCATGCGGTGGCGGCGACCGCGGCCAACGAGCACTTCACGGCCATCTTTGCCCAATGGTTGCTGCAAAACCCCTCGGTGCTGCAGTCCACCGACACGCGCCTGTCGACCATGTGGCTGTGGCACGCGGCCGAAGAAGCCGAGCATCGCTGCACCGCCTTCGACCTGTACAAGGCCCTGGGTGGCAACGAGAAATGGCGCCTGCGCTGGGCCCGGCTGATCACGGTTTTCTTCCTCACCGACGTACTGCGTCAGACCGTGACCAATCTGCGCAGTGACCGCACGCTCTGGCGCCGGGCTACCTGGGCCAGCGCTTGGCGGCACCTGTTTGGCAAGCAGGGCCTGATCCGTCAGACCTTCAGGCCCTGGCGCGATTACTTCAAGGCCGACTTCCATCCCTCTGACCACGACGCTGCCGCTTCGGTGGACTGGCTCGAAGCCAACCGCGCTCGCTACCAGCCGGTGGGCGGCTGAGGCCCCGCGTTCTGCCCGGTGCGCAGTGCCGCACCCCGGAAAAGAAAAAGCCCCTCGCGAGGGGCTTTTTCATGCAGCGCGGAGCGCAGCCTCAGGCGGCCAGACGCGCCTCTATGCGGCCCTTGGTTTCGCTCAGCTCCGTGGGCAGGTGGTAGGCCAGTTGCTCGAACAGCTCCGAGTGCAGCTTGAGCTCCTGCTGCCACGCGGCCTTGTCAATGCTGGTGACCGACTTGAATTGCTCCGCTGAGAAGTCCAGCCCAGTCCAGTTGAGCTCCTCGTACGCCGGGCTCACACCAAAGACATGCTCGGTGCCGTGGGCCTGGCCCTCGATGCGGTCAATCATCCACTTGAGCACGCGCATGTTCTCGCCGTAGCCGGGCCAGACGAACTTGCCGTCTTCGCCCTTGCGGAACCAGTTGGTCGTGTAGATGCGGGGCAGCTTGGCGCCGGAGGCGGCCAGCTTCTTGCCCAGATCCAGCCAGTGCTGGAAGTAGTCGGACATGTTGTAGCCGGCAAAAGGCAGCATCGCGAAGGGGTCGCGCCGCACCACGCCCTGCTGGCCAAAGGCCGCTGCGGTGGTTTCCGAGCCCATGGTGGCGGCCATGTACACGCCCTCGTTCCAGTTGCGTGCCTCGGTGACCAGCGGCACGGTGGTGGAGCGGCGGCCGCCGAAGATGAAGGCATCAATGGGCACGCCTGCCGGGTCGTCCCAGGCCGAGTCCAGTGCCGGGTTGTTGGTCGCGGCGACGGTGAATCGGGCGTTGGGATGGGCGGCCTTGGCGCCGGTTTCCTTGGCGATGGCCGGGCTCCAGTCCTTACCCTGCCAGTCGATGGCGTGTGCAGGGGCCTCGCTCATGCCCTCCCACCACACGTCGCCGTCGTCGGTCAGTGCGACGTTGGTGAAGATGACATCCTTGTTCAGGCTGGCCATGCAGTTGGGGTTGGTGAGCGTGTTGGTGCCGGGGGCGACGCCAAAGTAACCAGCCTCCGGGTTGATCGCGTACAGGCGCCCGTCCTGGCTAGGCTTGATCCAGGCGATGTCGTCGCCGATGGTGGTGACCTTCCAGCCGTCAAAGCCCTTTGGGGGAATGAGCATCGCGAAATTGGTCTTGCCGCAAGCGCTCGGGAAGGCTGCAGCCACGTGGAATTTCTTGCCTTGGGGGTTGGTCACGCCCAGGATCAGCATGTGCTCGGCCAGCCAGCCTTCCTCGCGTCCCATGTTCGAAGCAATGCGCAGCGCGAAGCACTTCTTGCCCAGGAGCGCGTTGCCGCCGTAGCCAGAGCCATAGGACCAGATCTCGCGCGTGGCGGGATAGTGGACGATGTACTTGGTCTTCGGATTGCAGGGCCAGGCGGTGGTGTCCTTCTCGCCCTTTTGCAGCGGCGCGCCCACGGTGTGGACGCAGGGGACGAACTCGCCGTCCACGCCCAGCACGTCATAGACGGCCTTGCCCATGCGGGTCATCATCTTCATGTTGACCGCCACATAGGCGCTGTCGGAGAGCTCCACGCCAATGTGGGCGATAGGCGAACCCAGCGGGCCCATGGAGAAGGGCACGACGTACATCGTGCGGCCCTGCATGCAGCCGTCGAACAGCGGCTGCAGGGTGGCGCGCATCTCGGCCGGTGCCATCCAGTTGTTGGTGGGGCCGGCGTCTTCCTTCTTTTCGGAGCAGATGAAGGTGCGGTCTTCCACCCGCGCCACGTCGGACGGGTCGGAGCAGGCAAGGTAGGAGTTGGCGCGCTTGGCCGGGTTCAGCCGCTTGAAGGTGCCGGCGTCTACCAGCTGCTGGCACATCTGGTTGTATTCGGCCTCGCTGCCGTCACACCAGTGGATGGCGTCGGGCTTGCACAGGGCGGCCATGTCGGCCACCCAAGCCACCAGCTTCGCGTTTCGCACCCAGGCGGGTGCGTGGAGGGACAGGCCCTGCATCGCGGGAGAGTTCATGAGGAAAAGCTCCTGAAGTTGAAAACCGGATTTCCCAAGGGTTGCGGGGTCGGGTCCCTTGGGGAATCAGGTACGGCCGCGCTGAAGCTGCGCCGGTGGCGTCGAATTGTAGGGAGCCCCCCCCCAAACCGCCCCCGGTTACACATTGATTCCATGCAAAACTTGCATGACATTATGCGTGCCCTGCCGGCTGGCCCGAAAATGATTCCGAAAGGTTTCATCTTGTCGGGGGCGAAATGAAAAAGGCCCGCGTCGCTGGCGCGAGCGCGGGCCCAGGGGCTGTCACGGGCGGGCTGTCAGAGGCGCCTTGGGGGCAATGCCTTCGGCCGGTGCCTATGCCCAGAGCTAGCCGGGATCAGGCCATCGAGATGGCGATGAACGCGAGCAGAAACATCAGCACGCCTCCGGCCAAGGGCAGCACGATGGGGATGCTGTGGACGATGTCCTCGATCGGGTCGTGGGGGGTGTCGCTGGCGTGGTGATCGGTGGGGTTGGACATGGCGCTCTCCTGTCTGAGGGTTCCCTGCGAGGGGTCGGAATGGCTGGAATTCTAACTGCCGCCTGTCCGCCTCAGCCCTGCGCGTGGAGCGCCTGCAGGAACCCCGCCAGTTCCTGGGTTGCCGGTCCCATGCCCTGTTGTGGCAGCAGCACCCCGATCGGGTCGAAAGGTAAACGCTCGGGCAACCGAAGGCTCACTACCTGGCCGGCGTCGAGCTGCGGCCGCACCGAACCAGTGGGCACCAGCGCCAAGGCCGGCTGGCCCCGCAGCAAGGCGGTGGTGAGCGCGGGGTTGCGCGTAATCACCTGCGCGCTGGGCGGCGCCTCGTCGAAGCGCGCCTCGACCAGGGCGTCGTAGCGGCTGCGTGCCAGGCTACCGGTCGGCGCCGGCAGCCAGGTTTGGCGCGCCAAGTCGGCCCATTGCAGCTTGCGCTTGCGGGTCAGCGGATGGTCGGGTGCGCAGATCACGGTGAACTCGTCCTCCACCAGCGGGGTAAAGCCCCAGCCCTGCGGCACCACCGCCGGTTGGCGACAGGCCACCATGTCCACCTCGCCGCGTGACACGCTGGCCAGCAGGCCGTCGATCTCGGCCTCGCGCAGCTGCACTTGGATGGACGGGTACCGGCGCTGAAAGGCTGGCAACGCGTTGACCAGAAGGCCCAGCACCGCCGCCGATGAGGCCGCCAGCCGTACCAGGCCCGCGCCGCCGCTGTGTCGCGCCGCCACCGCCTCGGCGCCCGCTTGCAGGCCTTGCAGCAGTTGCTGCGCGATCGGCAGCAGGTCTTCTCCGGCCGGCGTGGGCCGAACTCCCCGCGAATGACGCTGGAACAGGGCCACCTCGAGCAGGCTCTCGAGGTCGGCCAGCAGGTGGGTCACCGCCGGCTGGGTGATGCCCATCGCAACCGCGGTGCGCTGCAGGCTGCCCAGCTCGCACAGGCGCACCAGCGCCTGCAAGTGGCGAAAGCGTGCACGGGCCATCAGCCGGTTGGACAACACGGTCGCGGAGACGGGCGGCGCGGCGCGGGGCATCTATTAACAACGCTTATAGGTCAGGCCTCGATTCTATGGGGCCCCTGGCCCCGGCCTGCCCACAATCACAGCACCTAAAACAACACTGGAGACACGCCATGCGCAACGCCCTGCCCCTGCAACGCCGCCATCTGTTGGCCTTGGCTGCTTCCGCCGCCGCCGGGGGTGCCAGTCTTTCGCCCTTGTCTGTTCAGGCCCAGGCCTATCCGAACCGCCCGGTCAAGATCCTCGTCGGCGCGGTCCCGGGGGGCCCATCCGACTTCATCGCCCGCATCTTTGCCGAAGCCGTCACCACCAACGGACTGAGCGGCAGCATGGTCATCGAGAACAAGCCCGGCGCGAGCAATATGCTCGCCACCGAAGCGGCGGCCAAAGCGCCTGCCGACGGTTACACCCTCCTGTCCTCCGGCCCGGGCCCGATCGCGGTGCAGCCGCACCTCATGGCCAAGCTGCCCTACGACCCGGCCGCCCTGGTGCCAGTCGCCATGCCCGGCGCTGGCGCCTTCGTGCTGGTGGTTCACCCTTCGGTGCCCGTCAACAACGTCAAGGAACTGCTGGCCCTGGCCAATGCCAAGCCCGGTGCGCTGACCTACGGATCGGGCGGCACCGGCTCCTCCGGTCACTTGTGCACCGAGCTGTTCACCTCCATGGGCGGCGGCAAGATGACCCACATCCCCTACAAGGGGGACGGCCAGGCCATGGCCGATTTGCTCGGTGGCCAGATCCAGTTGATGTTCACCGCACCCAACGTGGCCATGGCCAACGTCAAAGCCGGCAAGCTCAAGCTGCTCGCCGTGACCACGCCCACCCGCGTGCCGTCCATGGCCGATGTGCCCACGGTCGCCGAGTCGGGCCTGCCCGGCTTCGAATACCTGGGCTGGATCATCATGTTCGCGCCCCCTGGCACGCCCAAGCAGGTTGTGGACGCGCTGGCCGGTGCCTGGGCCAAGGCCCGCCGGACACCGGCGGTGTACAACAAGCTGCAGGAGCTGGCTATGGCCGCGCCCGAGTCGCTAGCCAACGCCGACAGCGCGGGCCTAGCGACCTTCCTGCGCAAGGAAAGCGAGCGCCTGGGCAAGGTGATCCGCGACGCCGGCATCAAGGCCGACCAGTAAGGACGCGTGACGATGAGTGCATCTCTGGCCCCCGCGCCTTTTCCCGACCAGACGCCCCAGGCCTTTCGCCTACCCAATGGAGTCGAGCTACATGGTGTGTTCGGTGGCGAGGGCTCGCGTCTGGTCTTCATTCACGGCGCCATGGGCGACTGGCGTTCGTGGGAGCCGCAGTGGCACGCCTTCAGCGCGCGCTACACCTGCCTCTCGTACAGTCGCCGCTACAGCTTCCCCAATCGCAACGAGTTGGCCTCGCCGCACCACTCGGCGATTGACGAGGCCGAGGATCTGCGCCTGCTGCTGGATGCACTGGGCTGGGACCGAGTGATCCTGGTGGGCAGCTCCTACGGTGGCTTCACCGCCCTGGCCCTGGCCTTGGCTGACCCCGGCCGGGTCCAGGCGTTGGTGGCAGTCGAGCCGCCGATGATGCGTTACGCCCATCTCACCGATGCGGGCCAGCAGGTGGCCGAAGAATTCCGCTTGCGCACCATCGAGCCGGCCAACGCCGCGTTTCGGCTGGGGGAGGACGAGCGCGCCGCGCAGATCATGACCGGCGGCATCAACGGCGGTGCATCACCCCACAACGGCGGTGAAGCCCTGCGGCGGCGCCTGCAGAACATGCGGGCGATGAAGATGCTGGCCTTGTCCACCGACGAGTTCCCCTGGGTCGAGCCCGCCCGCCTGGCGGCCCTGCCCATGCCGGTGTTGCTCATGTCCGGAGCAGACACGCAGCCGGTGCACCGCGCTATCTTCGACAACCTCTGCCCGGCGATGCCGCAGGCGGAGGTGCTGCGCGTGCCCGGCGCCGGCCACGGCGTGAGCCGCGACCAGCCGGCGGTGTTCAACACCCGCGTGCTCGATTTTCTGCAGCGACGTGTGAATTGAGATCCGCGTGGGATCCGAGCCGCCCGCGCCAACTGGATCACGGGCCCTGGCACGACCTTGACCCTTGACGCAGGTCAAGCCGCCAGGTGCAGGTCCTGTCGTATCCTGATCTCAGTCACAGGGCCCATCCCGGGCCACGGTCTGACAGGAGCCGATATGAACCCAACCCCATCCGTTTCCCGCGACAAGCTGATGGCCGACCTGCGCGTCGTCATCTCCGACGCTGAAGAACTCCTCCAGCTCACAGCCAGCCAGGCCGGCGACAAGGTGGCAGACCTGCGCGCGCGCATGCAGGAGCGGATCGTCAAAGCCAAGGACGAACTGAGCCACCTTCAGTCCGCGGCGGTGGATCAGGCGCGCGATGCCGCCAAGGCCACCGATCATTTCGTCCATGACCGGCCCTGGACCGCAGTGGGCATTGCCGCCGGCGTCGGCCTGATCGCCGGATTGCTGATGGGGCGCCGGTGAGCGAAAGCGCCGGCCCGCGCAGCGCGGGCCTGCTGGCCTCTCTACGCGGGCTGCTCGTGTCTGGTCTGGCGCTGGCCGAGAATCGGCTGGCCCTGCTCTCCAATGAGCTCGAAGAGCAGAAGCTGCGCCTTGTTCAAAGCCTGGTGATGGCGGTTGCAGGCCTGTTCGTGCTGGGTGTGGGCTTGGTCCTCTTCGCCGGACTCGTGCTGCTTTTGTTCTGGGAGAGCTACCGCTTGCCGGCCTTGGCGGCCCTCACCCTCGGGTTTCTCGGCGCAGGTGCCTGGCTGCTGGCCAGTGCCCGCCGGTGTTTGCGCAGCGAAGGGGGCCCTTTCGGTGCGACCCTGGCCGAGCTGCGTGCCGACCGCGCTGCGGTAGAGGGTCGCGGCGCCAGTGACCTGAGCCGCCGGTGATTGCCATGTGCCCCTTGCTTGTCCCTCATCCCACACGCCTCGGCCGCCAAGTCCGGCGCGGGAGGCTGGCGCGCTGCCCCGGCCTGTCGGCGACACGCAGGCGTGTCCTATGAGCCAGCTGGCCGAGATCCTGCGCCGGCGCGAGCGCCTTTTGGCAGAGAGCGCGGCGCGCCGCGGTCGAATTCTGGGCTATGCCGTGGTGCTGGCGCGCCCCTTGTGCTGGGTGGATCGGTGCGTCAACGGTGCCCGTCGGACCCTGGCGCGTCCTGTTGTAGCCGGGGCCTCACTGGCCGCAGGGATGGGCCTGCTGCTCGCCCTCGGGCCGCGCCGTTGCCTGGCCTGGGGTGCCAAGGGCTGGGGTGCCTGGCGTCTATGGCGCCAATTCAGCCAGGGACGCCATTAGCGCCACCAGCACCCTCAGCGCGATGCACGCCCGGGCTCGCTTGCCGCTCGGTCTTCGGCCAGGCCGGGTTGGCGCTGCCAGCCCGCAGAGTCAGCGGTAGTAAACCTCGACTTGGCCCTTGAGCTTGATCAGCAGTGGTTTGCCCTTGCGGTCCAGCGTCTTGCCGGCTGGCACGCGGATCCAGCCCTCGGTCTGGCAGTACTCCTCCACGTCGTGGCGGTCCTTGCCGTTGAATCGGATGCCCACGTCATGCTCGAACACGGCCGCCACGTAATGCGGGCTGCTGGTGTCGATGGACAGGCGGTCGGGAAGCGGCGGTCGGCTGGCGGTGTCGGTCATGGACGGGGATTGTGCCCAAGCCCGGCCCCTGCCACGACCCGAAGCACTTCTTGCCCGTAGGCCTCGAGCTTCTTGGCCCCGATGCCGCTCACGCCTGCCAGTGCATCCAGGCTGGCAGGACCCAGGGCCGCAACCGCCGCCAAGGTGGCGTCCTGGAAGATCATGAATGCCGGGAGGTTGTGCCCCTTGGCCACTTCGGCGCGCCAGGCGCGCAAGGCCTCGTAGCGCGTCTGCGCGTCGGGCGCCAGTTGCGCCACCATTGCCCGGGCAACTGGCCGGTGCGTGCCGCTGCGGCGGCCCTTGCCCACCGGCGTGGCCACGCTCTCGCGCAGCAGCACCTGGCGTTCCCCGCGCAGCACCGGCCGCGAGTCGGGGGTGAGCTGCAAGGTGTTGAAGGCCTGCGCATCGACCGCCAGCGCGCCGATGGCGATCAGCTGGCGCATCACCCCGCGCAGCTGCGCCTCGGAGAGGGCGCTGCCCTTGCCGAAGGTGCTGGTTTTGTCATGGCCGTACTGCTTCACTTTTTCGGTCGCCTTGCCGCGCAGCACGTCCATGATGTGCCCGCCGCCAAAGCTGATGCCGCTCATTTCCTGGACCCGGTAGACGGTCGACAGCAGCATGCGGGCGGCCTCAGTGCCGTCCCACAAGAGGGGCGGGTTCAGGCAGTTGTCGCAATTGCCGCAGCGGAGTCGGACCCCCAGGTTCGGCGTGCCGGCGGCGGTCGTCTCTTCGGCATAGGCTTCGCCGAAGTAAGCCAGCAGCCGGTTGCGCCGGCAATCGGTGGCCTCGGCCAGCGCCAGGAGGGCATCGAGCTTGCCGCGCATCACTTGCTTGAAGTCCTCGCCGGCCGGACTTTCGTCGATCATCCGCCTCTGGTTCACCACGTCCTGCAAGCCATAGGCCATCCAGGCTGCCGCTGGCAGACCGTCGCGTCCGGCGCGCCCGGTCTCTTGGTAGTAGCCCTCGATGTTCTTGGGCATGTCCAGGTGGGCGACGAAGCGCACATCAGGCTTGTCGATGCCCATGCCAAAGGCGATGGTGGCCACCATCACGATGCCGTCCTCGCGCAAAAAGCGGTCCTGGTGACGCTGGCGCATCTCGGGGTCGAGGCCTGCGTGATAAGGCAGTGCGGCGATGCCCTGTCCAGCCAGGGTCTGGGCAATATCCTCGACCCGCTTGCGAGACTGGCAGTAAACGATGCCGGCCTCGCCGCCATGCTCCATCTCGATGAAGCGGGTCAACTGCAGCACCGGGTCTTTCTTCTCGACGATGGTGTAGCCGATGTTGGGCCGGTCGAAGCTGGAGACGAACTGGCGCGCTTCCTCGAGTTGCAACCGCTCGAGAATGTCCTGGCGAGTCAGGCCGTCGGCCGTGGCGGTGAGCGCGATGCGCGGGACGCCCGCAAACCGCTCGTGCAAAACGGTGAGCGCCCGGTACTCGGGCCGAAAGTCATGGCCCCACTGACTCACGCAGTGCGCCTCGTCGATCGCGAACAGGGCCAGCTGCCCGCGCTCGTGCAGCGAGTCGAGCTGGGCCAGAAAGCGTGGCGTGGTGATGCGCTCGGGCGCGGCATAGAGCAGGGTGATCTCCCCGCGTAGCAGCCGGCGCTCGACGGCGTGTGCCTCCTCGCCGCTGAGAGAAGAGTTGAGGTAGGCCGCCTCCACCCCGGCCTCGTGCAGCGCGCCAACCTGATCGTGCATGAGCGCGATCAGGGGCGAGACGACGACCGTGATGCCCTGCCCCGCGCGCTGGCGTGCGATGGCCGGAATTTGATAGCACAGCGACTTGCCACCGCCTGTGGGCATGAGGACCAGAGCGTCGCCACCGGCAGTGACGTGGTCGATGATGGCTGCCTGCGGGCCACGAAACTGGTCGTAGCCAAAGACCTCGCGCAAGATGGCCAGCGGCGCGGGGCTGGCCGGTGCGGACGCTGGAGCCGGCGGGGACAGGGTGGCGAGGGCGGACAAGATGCGGTCGATTGTCGCCCCAAGCGGGCGAGCCTCGCCGACCGATCGGGTTCGATTGCTTGACACCTTGCGGGCGGCCTATCCGGCGCGACCGCTGCCAGCCGCCCCGTCTTCCTACAATCGAGGCCATCATGAGTTCGCCCGCCTACACCCGCGGCCAGGCCCTGCCTGGCATTCTCGAGCGCCGCATCGCCCTCATCGACGGTGCCATGGGCACCATGATTCAGCGCTTCAAGCTGACCGAAGCCCAGGTGCGCGGCGAGCGCTTCTTGAATCATGGCAAGGACCTCAAGAACAACAGCGACCTGCTCAACATCACCCGCCCGGACCTCATTCGCGATATCCACGAGGCCTTCCTGGCGGCCGGCGCCGACATCATCGAGACCAACACCTTCGGCGCCACCACCATCGCCCAGGATGACTACCTGCTGGGCTCGCTGGCGCGTGAGCTCAATCTCGCAGGGGCGCGCATCGCCCGCGAGGCCGCCGATAAGTTCTCTTCAGCCGAGCAACCCCGCTTTGTTGCCGGCGCCCTCGGTCCCACCCCGCGTACCGCCAGCATCAGCCCCGACGTCAACGACCCGGGCGCACGCAACGTCGACTTCGAACAGCTGCGCGCCGCCTATTTCGAGCAGGCCCAGGCCCTGCTGGAGGGTGGGGTGGACCTGTTCCTCGTCGAAACCATCTTCGACACGCTCAACGCCAAGGCGGCGCTGTTCGCCATCGACGAGCTGTTCGAGCAGACGGGCGAACGTCTGCCGCTCATCATCAGCGGCACCGTCACCGACGCCTCCGGCCGCATCCTCTCCGGACAGACCGTCACCGCCTTCTGGTACAGCGTCCGCCATGCCCAGCCCTTGGCTGTCGGCCTCAACTGTGCGCTGGGCGCGGCGCTGATGCGGCCCTACATCCAGGAGCTGGCCCGGGCGGCACCCGACACCTACATCAGCTGCTACCCGAATGCCGGACTGCCCAACCCGATGAGCGACACCGGCTTCGACGAGACACCCGATGTCACCGCCCGGCTGCTGCGCGAGTTCGCGGCCGAAGGGCTGATCAACATCGTGGGCGGCTGCTGTGGCACCACGCCCGAGCACATCGCCGCGATTCGCCAGGCGGTCGCGCCCCTGCAAACCCGCGGCCTGCAACGCGCGTATTTCCGCGCTGAGGCGGCCTGAGCGCCCTCAGAGCTCAGACGCCAGCGACCAGGCTCGCAGGACCGGGTCCCGGCCAGGTTGCAGCGCGCCTGGGACCGAAGTCCCGGCCACCTCGCCCTCCTTGTCCAGCCGGAAGTGCTTGACCGCCAGCGGGCCGCCGCCCTCGCGCGTCAGCGATGTGACTCCGATTTCGCACACCCGGAATCGCTGGCCCGGCATCAGCAGGACCTCGTCGCGCGGCGCAGCCTCAGGCGGATGGAAGATGTCAAAGCGCAGGCCGCGAACCGGCCCTGCCATGACGCTGGGCGACTGCAGGCTCAGTATGCGATCGGTCGGCGGATCGCCCAGACCAAGCTCCTGCTGCACCGTTTGCTGCGACCGGCAGGTCGACAGTGCGCCCCCGACCAGCCATTCCCCGCCCTCGCGCAGGACGGAATCCAGGTGGGGCAGGGCCTCGCTGGATAACGTCAAGTGATAGTGGGCCTGTGGATCGGCCAGGCCCAGTCCCGGCAGGCCTGCCGCAGCGGCGAGCGCACGGCCTTGCAACTGGGCGAGTTCGCTGAGCAGCGCCCCGCACGCCATCATCAAATCCGCGTCCAGCCACCGCAGGTGCTCCAGCGTCCGCAGGGCGATTGCGGCGCCGCTATCGGGGTGGGCGAGCAGACGCAGCGCCAGCCACTCGGGAACGCGCAGGGCCTGCGGCGCATGGCGCAGCCGCCACCTGCCCGCGTCCAGTCGGACATCCGTTGGTAGGTCTTCTATGCCCATCAGCGGCAGCAAGGACTCTGGGGTACTGGCGGCCAGCAGCGCGGCCCGGGTGCGCGCGGGTTGACCAGGGTCGGCAGCTAGCAGATGGAGGAAGGTCCTGGCCTCACCGAATAGGCGGCGCGTCCATTCGTCGTCCAAGATCGGGGCTTCCTCGGCGTATTGGCTGGGGGCGTAGGCGCGCAGCAGGGCAGCGCCGGCAGTGACCATCACCTGTACATGTCCGGCGCTTGCGAGCCTGCGGCGCACCAGATCGCGCAGGGGGTCTTCTGGCGGCAGCGGCTGCGCGATAGACAGGTGCCTAAGGTGGGCTGCCTGCGGCGCGAGTGAGTCGGCGAGGGCCACCAGCGACAGGGCGCGCTCCCCGCGCCGGTCGTGGAGGGCCGCTGCGCGCAGGCCGTCGGTGGCTGCGTCCAAATGCGCTTCCGCAGCGCGGAGCATGTCGCATGTGGAGGTGGCGTATCGCGCGGGTTCTCGCGGCAAGGCGCCGATGCTGTTGCTGCGGACGGCCAGGTTCTGGATGCGGCGGATGGCGAGCATGTGGGTTTCCTGCAAAGGGGCCGGGATCCGGCTACGGGTGGACGCCTGGCGGGCGCCGGGCTGCCTGCACCATCTGCGGACCGGGCGCGCCCATGTACCCGCGGCCCTGACGCTGGCCAACAAGTGGGCCTGCGCCGTTAAAATGTGCTCACTCAAGGAGCGTTGCAGCGGTTACCAGGCCTTTTCAGGCGGGTCATTCGTCAGGCTTGAGTTGAATTTCGCCCCAACCGCGCTCACCTTGCTCTATCGCCGCGCCGTCTTCAGGACACCGGCCCCAACCCAGCCAGGTGAGTCATGACGCCCCCCTCTTCTTCCGCCGCCGCTTCGACCCTTGCCTCCGGATTGGCCCGAGACGTACCGCCCATGCGCCTGGCCGGTCTCGAGCCCGTGCGGGTCGGGGAGCAGGCCCTGTTCGTCAACATCGGCGAGCGCACCAACGTCACCGGCTCCAAGGCCTTTGCGCGGCTCATCCTCAACAACCAGTTCGAGGAGGCCCTGGCGGTCGCACGCCAGCAGGTCGAGAACGGCGCCCAGGTGATCGACATCAATATGGACGAGGCCATGCTCGATAGCAAGGCGGCCATGGTGCGCTTTTTGAATTTGATCGCCAGCGAGCCCGACATCTCCCGGGTGCCGATCATGGTCGACAGCTCCAAGTGGGAGGTGATCGAGGCAGGCCTGCGCTGCATCCAGGGCAAGGCCATCGTCAATTCGATCAGCCTCAAGGAAGGGGTAGAGCAGTTCAAGCACCAGGCCAAGCTGGTCAAGCGCTATGGCGCGGCGGCGGTGGTGATGGCCTTCGACGAGAAGGGCCAGGCCGACACCTTCCAGCGCAAGACCGAGATCTGCGCGCGGGCCTACCGCATCCTAGTGGACGAGGTGGGCTTTGCCCCCGAGGACATCATCTTCGACCCCAATATCTTCGCCATCGCCACCGGCATCGAGGAGCACGACAACTATGCGGTCGACTTCATCGAGGCCACCCGCTGGATCAAGCAGCACCTGCCCGGTGCCAAGGTCTCTGGCGGGGTCTCCAATGTGAGTTTTTCTTTCCGCGGCAACGACCCGGTGCGCGAGGCGATTCACACCGTATTTCTGTATCACGCTATTCAGGCGGGCATGGACATGGGCATCGTCAACGCCGGCATGGTCGGCGTGTATGACGAGCTCGAGCCGACCTTGCGCGAGCGGGTCGAGGACGTGGTGCTCAATCGCCGCCCCCGGATCCCCGAAGGGGAGCCTTACGTATCCCCCGGCGAGCGCCTGATTGAGGTTGCCGAGGCGGCCAAGGGCGCCGCCAAGGACGACAGCAAGCGCAATGAGTGGCGCAATGCGGCGGTGGCCCAGCGCCTGTCGCACGCACTGGTGCACGGTATCACCGACTTCATCACCCTGGACACCGAGGAGGTCTACCGCGAAATCCTGGCCAAGGGCGGACGGCCCCTGCACGTGATCGAGGGTCCTCTCATGGCCGGCATGAATATCGTCGGCGACCTGTTCGGCCAGGGCAAGATGTTCCTGCCCCAGGTGGTGAAGTCGGCCCGCGTCATGAAGCAGGCGGTGGCCCACCTCATCCCGTATATCGAAGAAGAGAAGAAGCAGCAGGAAGCGGCCGGCCAGGATGTGAAGGCCAAGGGCAAGATCGTGATTGCCACCGTCAAGGGCGATGTGCATGACATCGGCAAGAACATCGTCACCGTCGTCCTTCAGTGCAACAACTTCGAGGTGGTCAACATGGGGGTGATGGTCCCGTGCCACGAAATTTTGGCCCGGGCCAAGGTCGAGGGCGCCGACATCATCGGTCTGTCGGGACTCATTACCCCCTCGCTCGAGGAGATGCAGTACGTCGCTGCCGAGATGCAAAAGGACGACCATTTCCGTTTGCGAAAGATTCCGCTGCTCATTGGCGGAGCGACCACCAGCCGTGTGCACACGGCGGTCAAGATCGCGCCGCATTACGAAGGCCCGGTGGTCTATGTGCCCGATGCCTCGCGCTCGGTGGGTGTGGCGCAGAGCCTGCTTTCCGAGCAGGCGAGCAAGTACATCGCCGAGCTCAATGCCGACTACGACAAGGTGCGGATTCAGCACGCCAGCAAGAAGCAGGTGCCGCTGTGGCCGCTGGCGCAGGCGCGCGCCAACAAGACGCCTATTGACTGGTTGGCTTACCAGCCGCCGGTTCCGAAGTTCATCGGCCGGCGCGTGTTCCGCAACTTCGACCTCTCGGAACTGGCCCGGTACATCGATTGGGCGCCCTTTTTCCAGACCTGGGATCTGGCCGGCCCCTTCCCCGCGATCTTGAAGGACGAGGTGGTGGGCGCCGAGGCGGTGCGTGTCTACGCCGATGGTCAGCGCATGCTCAAGCGCCTGATCGAGGGGCGCTGGCTCACCGCCAATGCCGTCATGGGTCTATGGCCGGCCAATAGCGTGAATGACGATGACATCGAGCTCTACACCGACGAAACGCGCAGCCAGGTGGCCATGACCTGGTGGGGCCTGCGCCAACAGGCCGAAAAGCAAAGTGTGGACGGCGTCATGCGACCGAGCCGCTGCTTGGCCGATTTCGTCGCGCCCAAACTTGACGCAGCTGGCAAGCCATCGGGCTTCACCGACTATGTGGGCGGCTTTGCGGTCACTGCCGGCATCGGCGTGGACAAGAAGGAGCAGTACTTCCTTGACGACCACGACGACTACTCGGCCATCATGCTCAAGGCGCTGGCCGACCGCCTCGCCGAAGCCTTTGCAGAGTGTCTGCACCAACGGGTGCGCCAGGATCTCTGGGGCTATGCCGCAGGTGAGTCCCTGGACAACGAGGCGCTCATTGCCGAGAAATACCGCGGCATCCGCCCCGCCCCGGGCTACCCGGCCTGCCCCGACCACAGCGCCAAGCAGGACCTGTTCGAGCTGCTCAAGCCCGAGGACATCGGCATGGGCCTGACCGAGAGCATGGCGATGACGCCGGCGGCCAGTGTCAGCGGCTTCTACCTGAGCCACCCCGACAGCGTGTACTTCAACGTAGGTAAGGTGGGGGGCGATCAGCTGCAGGACCAGGCCCGCCGCCGGGGCGCGCAGGAGGCGCAGCTGGCCCGCCTGCTGGCCCCCAATCTCTGACCTGCAGGGGCATGATCCGGCAGCCGCTCTCCATGTCGCTGTCGCTGCTGTCGCTGCTGTCGCCGCTCTCATCTGGCCCGTCGTCCACATCCTCCATTTCCTCCGCATCCGAGGCCCGCGCAGGCGCGACCGCCTCTCCGCCAGCGTGCTGGATGCCCCGGGGTTCATGCGGCCGGGCGGCCCCTGCAGCGACCGCCCCGGGATCGAGGCGTGGCGCAATCGCGTCTGCGGCCTGGGCGGGTACATGCGGCCTTGGGTAGCTCGCGGGTGACGGGCTTCGCATCTGCATCTGCCAATGGCAGGCGGCGGCGTCGAGCAGGATGGACAGCCCCATCTGAACCAGGATGACCCAATAAGAGCCAGCGGCCAGCCGACCGACGTCGGCGTCATGCTTGGCCTGGGCGGCGACCACGCCGTCCAGGACCACCACCACCATGGCCAAAACGCCCGCCAAAGCGTCGGCCTGGTTCTTCTCGGTACTCAGCACCGTGTGCATGCGCGCCGCCAGCTGCTCCAGGCCTGCCCGTCCCTGGGGGGGCAAGGCGGCGGCTGCCGCCCCCGGGTCCCTGTCAATAGTCGCCCGCCAGTGGTCGATCGTCGCCAGCCGCCGTTGGTCCTCCTGGGAGGCCCACATTCCCCATTGCAGCACGCTGGGGGGCGGCGTCAGGCCTCTGCGGGGCGCCAAGGTGCTTACCCAGGTGAAGCCATGTTCCCGGTCGCCCGAGGATGCCGAACCTACCAAGGCCTGGGCCGCGGAGCTGCCGGCCGCTGCCAGCAGGGTATGGCGCAGCGCGCCCCCCCCTGAGATGGCGCTGATGCCCAGTTTCATCAGGCTCGATACCAGGGGGATCAGGGCGCCGCGGAAGGTCAGGTGGTCCATGGCGCGGTACAGCC
>CANFQF010000066.1 GCA_947449025.1 Comamonadaceae bacterium | reverse complement strand
TTTTGGTGCAAAAGTTGCCGATTTGTTCAATCGCCACGTCGATGGCGTGAAGGCCAGTACCTTCTCCGGCCCCACTGAGCAAAGTCTGGTCAAGCTGCAGCGTGGTGAGGCCGAAGCCGTGCTCACCTACACCTTTGAAGCTGAGAGTACTTACCAGGGGCGCGGTGAACTCAAGACCCCCGCCCCGCTGTTACGTCACCTCATGACCACCTATGGTGCGATTCATGTGGCCTTGGTTCGCAAGAATGTCGAAATCAGCACCCTTGCCGATTTGGCCAAGAAGCCCTACCGGGTGTGGCTGGGTCCAAAATCTTCAGTTTTCTGGCCCATGAATATGGCCGCCCTGGGTGCCTATGGCGTGACGCCCGAGGCCATCACCAAGGCCGGGGGCGTGATCAACTCGGCGGGTTATCAGACGCTCATGCAGGCCTTTCAGGATGGCCAGGTCGACGTTGCATTTTTCTCGGGGCCCATTCCCTACAGTCTTCTCATGGAACTCGATCGCGGCGTGGGCTTTCGCATGTTGGGCTTTGACGAGGCGGCGATTAAACGCTTCAACGAGGCCCTGCCAGGAACAGGTTCGGCCCGCATACCGGCCAACACGTACAAAAGCTCACCCGCCGAGGTGATGGTGCCCTATGTGGTCAACCAAATTGTGGTCAGTGCGCGCTTGCCCGACGCAATGGTTTATCAGATGGCCAAGGTGCTCAATGAGCGTCATGCCGAACTGCACAACCTGTTTGCCGGGGCCAACGAAATCACTCCCAAGCGTGCGCTCGACCAAAACCGCGTGCCACTTCATCCCGGTGCTGAGCGTTACTATCGCGAAGCCGGTCTGTTGAAGTAAGTCCGTTCAGTGACCCGGCATCGTGCGCTGGCGGTGGCCTTGTTGGCCACCTACCTAGCCCTCTATCACCTCTACATCGGTATTTACGGATCACCCACCAATCGGGTGTTTTTGCCGGTGCATCTGTGTCTGGCGCTTGCCTTGTGTTTTCTTGCGCGCCCGACGGCTGGGATAGGTCGTATGGGCTCTGCGCTGGATGCGGGTGGTGCAATCGGCTCACTGCTCGTTCTCGCCTGGTGCCTGGTTAGTCTTGACGACTGGGACCTGAAGTCAGTTGGGCTGTCGTCGTTGGACCAGGTGGCATGCACGCTGCTGCTTGTTTTGGTGGCCGAAGCGGTACGCCGCACCACGGGGTGGGCCCTTATCGTCATGAGCGGTTTGTTCATGGCGCATGCGCTTTGGGCGCGCTACTTTCCGGGCATTCTCCACGGGGCAGGGGTCGGTTGGGAGTCTTTGCTGATCAGTCTGGTGATTGGCGATAGCGGCATTTTCGGCGTGCCCGTTCTGGTCATCGCTCAGTACGTGGTGCTGTTTCTGCTGTTTGGTCGACTCTTGCAAATCATCGGAGCCGGAGCGTTTTTTTCGCGCATGGCCTTTGCCCTGTTCGGCGCGCGTGTCGGCGGGCCTGCCAAGGCCGCTGTGCTGTCATCCGGTCTGTTTGGAACCATGTCGGGCAGTGGTGTCTCAAACGTGTTGACCACCGGCTCCTTCACCATACCCATGATGATTCGGGTGGGCTACAAACCGCCCTTTGCGGCCGGCGTGGAAGCCAGCGCTGCGGTTGGGGGTGCCATCATGCCGCCCGTGATGGGGGCTGTCGCCTTCATGATGGCCGAGTTCATGGGCGTGAGCTATGTCGAGGTGGCGATTGCCGCCGCGATTCCGGCACTGCTGTACTACCTCGCTATTTTTTTTACCGTGCACTTTGAGGCGTCTCGCCTGAAGTTGCGTGGTTTACCCCCCGATCTTCTGCCGCGGGCCTGGCCACTGCTGCGGCAGGAAGGCTATCTGTTGTTGCCGTTGGCAACGATTGTGGCGCTCATTCTGGTGGGCTACTCGGTCATCCTCGTGGTGGTGTGGTCCATTCTGGCGACGGTGCTCATCTCATTTCGCAAACGTGCCAGTGCGGTATCGCCCCACCGTTTCGCAAGTGCGCTGGTGGCCACCGGATCACTCACCGGACCGCTCACGGTCACCTGCGCTATCGCGGGTGTTTTGATCGGAAGCATGGGAGCCACCGGTGTCGGCTTTCAAATTTCACAGGCTCTGGTTGATCTATCTGGCCAGACGCTGGCCGGTCTTCTGGTGATGTCGGCGCTCCTGGCGCTACTTCTGGGTACCGGGCTCACTGCTTCAGCGGTTTACATCACCATGGTCGCGACCGTCATCCCGATCTTGAAGAGCGCGGGTGTTTCCGACATGGCCGCGCATATGTTTGCGTTCTACTTCGGTGTCGTTTCCGACATCACGCCCCCCACTGCGCTGGCTGCGGTGACGGCCGCTGGGATCGCTCGCAGTCATCCGGTCAGCACCATGAATCAGGCTTCGCGCATCGGTATCGCAGCCTTCATCGTCCCCTTCATGTTCGTGTACTCGCCGGGACTGCTGATGCAGGGCTCGCTGTGGGACGTTTTACGGGCCAGCCTCAGCGCCAGTCTGGGACTGGCTTGTCTGGCTGTGGCACTCACGGGCTATGCCTGGCGTGACCTTCGCGTCTGGGAGCGACTGCTGCTTAGCGGCGCCTGTGTGGCGCTCATCGTGGATCATTGGATGTTCGATCTGGCCGGGCTTCTCGTGGCGTCTGCGGTGTTGCTGCCGCAGTGGCTGGCGAGTCGGCGCGCGCGTGCGGGGCAGAGTGAGGAGGTCTGGACCGACGAGGATCGGCGTGCGATCTCCGATTGGATGTCTCAGGAAACCCTGCCTGACCCCGCCCATGACCTCTCAAGCTTGCGGGCCTGGGCACTGATGGCGGCGGTGGCTTTAGGTATTGGTTACATGGGCGCGATGTCCTGGCATTCCAGGTACATCGTCGCGTGGCTGTGCGGTCTTGCGGTCTGTACGCTCTTGATGCTGAGTGCCCTCGACTTGTCGCGTCATCAGGCCGCCCAGCAGCGTGGCGATTCCCTGGAGTAAGCGCCTTGGATTTCGCCATCAGCGCCGAGCAGCAGTCCATGCTGGACGCGGTTGATCGCTTTCTGGCGCAACGCCTTCCACCGGAAGAGGTGCGGCGTCGTGATGCGGCCCATCAACCACCCTACGATCTGCTACCAGAATTGGGCGCTATGGGCGTCCTGGGTATGGTCGCGCCCCCCCAATGGGGTGGGCTGGGGCTGGACTGGGTCAGTCTGGCTCTTGTGCAGGAGCGGCTCGCACAGCATGCGTATTTTGTGGGGTCTATCGTCAACCGTGTGGTGGGCTTCGGCCTCATGACGATGCTGCGCAATGGCTCGGCCGCACAGCAGCAGCTGTGGATTCCCCCGCTGGTTCAGGGTACGGGCGTGATGGCGCTGGCCCTGACCGAGGGCCATGCAGGGTCGGATGCTGGCGCGGTGGAGACACGCGCGATTCCCGATGTAGCGGGCTGGCGTCTGCGTGGACGCAAGATCTGGATCAGCGATGCCGATCAGGCCATGGCACTGCTGGTGGTAGCGCGCACCGATCCCGATCGTCGTGGTTCACGCGGGCTTAGCATGTTCATTGTGCCGCGAGCAAGCGAGGGTCTGTCGATGACGCCTCTGCCCAAAGTTGGTAACAACGCCATGCCCAGCTGGGATATCGGCTTCGATGATGTCTTGGTGCCGCAAGACGCGCTCTTGGGGCCTCTCAATGAAGGCTTCTCAGTGCTGGGCTCCACCTTGCACTATTCGCGGGCCAGTCTGGCGACCACCTGCGTGGGTAGTGCGCAGGCTGTGGTCAATCTGTGTCTGGCGCATTTGCGTGATCGGCACCAATTTGGTCGTGCACTGTCTGAATTTCAGGTGCTCCGTCATCGCGTAGCCGACATGCAGATGCGGGTGGACCAGGCACGATGGATTGTTCGTCACCTCGCCTGGTTGATTGCCACAGGCCAGCCCTGCGCGCTCGAGGCGTCGCAGGCTAAAGTGATCGCCACTGAGACTTTGCAGGCCCTCAGTAATGACGCAATGCAGATGTTCGCCAGCCAGGGCTATTCCGCCGAGAGCGACGTGCAGCGGATCTGGCGGGATGCGCGCCTGTATACCTTCGGCGAAGGTACGAACGAGGTTCAGCGCGATCTCATCGCGCGTCACCTGGGGCTGTGATGTCGGAGGGCCAAGCCATCGAGGTCCCGTCAACGCTGAGCCGACGAATCGCGCACTGGCTGCACAAGCTTGAAGCCTCACAGGTGAGTGCGGCCAGACTGCATCGCGTGAGAATTGTGTTGCTGGACTTTCTGGCCTGCGTTCATGGCGCAGCGCATCTCGCCGAGACACGCACGGTGCATCCGCTGATCAAGGCGGGTCCGCTCCGGGTTCCCGGTCAGCATCAGACCATGGACCTGGGTTCGGCCTGTATCGCCTGGGGTATGACGGGGGCACTGCTGCAATGGCATGACGGCTATGGCCGGGGCGGTAATCATCCCTCGACGTCTATTCTCCCGGTGCTGCTGGCGCAATCGGAGGACTGGCCAGCGCTGCTCATGCCGGTGCTGGTGGGCTATGAGACGGCCAACCGGCTGGCGGGGCTCACGCATCCAGGGCAGACACTGGCCGGTAGCGCCCCCACGTCGAGCATGGGTGCCATCGGTGCTGCCGCCGCTTTATGCCGATGGCAGGCCTTGGATGAAATCACCACCGCGCGAGCCCTGGGTATCGCCGGATTTGGGGCGCCCATTGCGGCCTTCGAAGGGCTGCGCGCTCGGGGTAGCGCCGCGCCCCTGCACAGCGGTCTGGCGGCACGCGCGGGTCTTGAGGCAGTGCAGCTTGCGCAGGCGGGCTATGAGGCATCCGACCACTTATTTGAGGGGCAAGGCGGGGCGGGGCTGCTGAATTTTCTGGGTGTGAGCGCCGAGGCGGTCGCAGCGATTGACCCATTGAGTTGGTGCGGTGAAACGCTGGATCAGGTCTATCTCAAACCGTTTCCGGGGTGTCGTCACGTACACCCCGCGGTCGAGGCCGCCCTGGGGTTGCGGTCTCGCTTACCCGCTGACCCACGCCGCTGGCAGCGGATTGAAATCGCCACCTATGACCTGGCCGTTAGTTTTGGCGCCATTCCCAGACCGCAGTTTGAGCTTTATGACTGCCTGATGAGTCTGCCGTGGTGCGTGGCACTGGCCCTGCTGCGTGGAACTCCAGATGCGGCAGCGGTCAGTCAGTCGCGAGATGGTGACGATCTATGGGCAGTCTGTCAGCGGGTGACAGTGCGATCCGATATCGCGCATCAGGCCACCTACCCCGAGCGTCTGGGCGCCACGCTGAGTGTGGTTGATGATCAGGGGCAGGTTTACTTCCAGAGCGCGGAGCTCTTATATGCGTCCGCTGCCGAGACCTACTCACCCGCAGGCCCGTTCGGGCCGGTGCTGGACGAACAAGGCGTCATCGATAAATTCTGCCGGCTGACCCATGAATCGCTGAGCACTGAGCAGCAGAACCAGATGATCAAATCGATCATGAGTGCGCAGCCTACCGCGCGGCATCTGGCGCCTCATCAGCGAGTCGACTGAGCCACTTCTTTGCAAACGGACCCGGTCACCAACCGAACCATCGCCATTCCTGCGGCTATTCAAGTTTCTATTTCAAAAACCCCTTTCAGTGGAACTCCAAGATGACTCACAGCATCAAAGCCATCGACACCGTCGTGAATATCTACACGCCCGAGGCGCTCGCCTATCGCCCCGACCGGCGTGATTTTTATTCGAAGATGCGCGTCCCCGCGGAGATGTACGAGGGGTTTTCGCTGGAGACCATGCTGGCGCAGATGGATGCGGCGGGCATTGAACGGTCGATGCTGATTGCGGCCAAGGTGGGCCCCAAATATCACCCTGCCTGTTATCACACGCCCTACGCCCTGGTGCGCGATGCGGTGCGTCAGTATCCCGATCGCTTTTATGCGCTGGCCGGACTGGATCCGACAGAAGGCATGGACGGTGTTCGCGAGCTAGAACGTGCCGTGAAGGAAGATGGCTTTATCGGAGCGCATTTTTATCCGCACTGGTTCGAGCTGGCCCCCGATCATGCACGCTGGTATCCGTTTTATGCCAAATGCGTTGAACTCGATATTCCGGTGCAACTGCAGGTGGGGCAGTCGATGATTTACGATCCCAGCCTGCCCCGTCGTAGCGTCGGTCGTCCCATCACACTCGACAATGTGGCCTGTGATTTTCCCGAGTTGAAGATCATCGGCATTCATGTGGGCATTCCGTGGACCGATGAAATGATCGCCATGGCCTGGAAGCATCCCAACGTTTTCATCGGCTGTGATGCGCATAGCCCAGCCTACTGGCCACAGTCCTTCGTGCATTACATCAACAGCTTCGGGCAAGACAAGGTTCTGTTCGGCACCGACTTTCCCATTCTTCGCTTTGAGCGAACGCGCGCGGAGATCGAGGCCTTGGGCCTCAAGCCTGGGCCACTGCGCAAACTTCTGCGCGACAACGCTAACCGCGTCTACAAACTCGGCCTGGACTGAGATCGTGGAGCGCAACCTTGCTGACGCGCTACGCCAGCATGCGCGTAATCGCGGTACCGAAATTGCACTGATCGATGGGACGCGGCAGCTGAGCTATGCCGAGCTCGATTGCGAAGTCGACCGAGGTGCATGGGCGCTCATGGCGCGTGGCTGTCAGCCGGGCGAGATCGTCGGGCTTTGCCTGCGTGATCACTGGGCGCATGTGGTTCTGATGTGGTCCTGCATGCGGGCGGGTGTGGTCATGCTGCCGCTGGATTGCCGCTGGACCGATGCTGAGCGACGCGCCGTGGTTCAGCATTTCGGTGCGGTTCGAGTGGTTCGAGAACCTCAGGCTTTGGTTGACGAGGTGCCATCGGACAGTTGGACCGAACTGCTTCGCGATGACGCTGCCCTCAAACGCCCTGCGTTTCCCGTCAGTGATCTCGAATCGCCGTTGCTGCTGTCGCTGTCGTCGGGCACCACCGGGCGTCCGAAAGGGCCGCGCATCACGCATCGCCATTTTCTGCGGCGTTTTTACACGCACTGGATCAATCTGGGTCTGAATGCGGCAAGCCGTTATGTCTGCGCGACGCCCATGTACTTCGGCGGTGGCCGCACCTTTACCTTGTCGGTGTTGTTTAGCGGTGGGCGCGTTTCTCTGTGCGCCCCACCTGCAGAGCCGCAGGCCCTGGCTGAGCATATTCGAGAGCAATCGGCGAACGCTATTTTTCTGGTACCTACTCAGCTGCGACGTTTGCTACAGATGCCCGACGAGGTGCAGTCGGCCTTCAGGTCGCTGGGCTTGATGATTTCTTCAGGTGCGCCGCTTCAGCCCAATGAGCGTATCGCCATTCTCGATCGGCTTTGCCCCCATTTTTACGAGTACTACGCGTCCACCGAGGGTGGTGGCGTGAGCCTGGGTACACCGCGTGGTCTTCGCGAGCGGCCGTCATCGGTTGGCCGACCCATCTTCGGTGTCGAGGTGGACATCGTTGATGAGCAAGATCAGTCCCTGCCTTCAGGAAAGGTCGGTGCCTTGCGCTACCGTGGGCCTGGTGTGGCGGACAGTTTTTATCGCGATCCTGAGCAGAGCGCCCAGCATTTTCACCAAGGCTGGTTTTACCCGGGCGATCTTGCTGAGCGCGATGCGGATGGGTACGTGTACCTGCGCGGTCGATCAAAAGACATGATTATTCGCGGCGGGGTGAATATTTATCCCAACGAAATCGAGGATGTGCTGATGCGGCTGCCGGCGATTCGCGAATGTAGCGTGTTCGGAATTGCCGATGACGATTTAGGTGAGATCGTCGCCTGTGCCTGGGTAGGCACCGAGGCATTCACTGAAGCCGAGTTGAAGGCGCACTGTCGACAGTATCTAGCCCCTTACAAGGTGCCGGCGCGCTGGCACCGCTTAGAGGCATTGCCAGTCAATAGCGGCGGCAAGGTCATGAAGGCCAGCCTCCGTGAGATCTTGCTGAAGGGGTAAGCGGAACCTGGATTAGCGTTTCTGCCTGAGATTCCAGAAAATCTGGGCGACGCGGCCAACTGGACCCCAGATCAAAAGGGAGTGGTCAAGTTTTTGTCGATGCAGGCCTTGCGCTGAAATCTTGTGCAGGCGATTCAGTCGCGGTCTCTGATCTGGCTAATCACCCAGCAAGCCGCTGCAATCATCAAAATGGCGCCGCTTTCATACAAAAGTATGGCGGGGTCGCCGTCCTTGCCTTGAAGGATGATCAGCCGGCTCAATGCCGTCATGGCAATGATCAGCGGAATCGTGATCGGGATCCGGTGGCTGCTATAAAACGCGCCCAGCATGCCCAAGACCTCTGCGTAAATGAACATCAGCAGAAGGTCCTTGAGTGCAACGCTGCGCTGATCGATCAGCGTCACGACCTCTTGCGCCATGGCGCCGACGGTAAAGAGGGCGATGATCACCAAAAAGCATTTTTCGGTGCCATCAATCAATTTTTTGATCAACACAGGACTCTCCTGTAGGGGGTACGGATGCGACGGTAGCATAGGGTCAAGTTGACCTATGCGGCCCGGTGCTGCGCCCTACCCTTGGCAAAAGCGGGGATTTATAGGGAGCAACATGAAGAGGCGGCGCCAGGTGCTCCGGAAATTGGCGAGGTGCAGCGCAATGCCGTTGACCGCCAAGTGCATCACTTCGCGGTGGCGGAGCTTTTTCCGGGCTTACTCAACTTCACAGTCGGTGACATGCCTGCCGTGGCCGCCATGTCAACCAAGGTGTCCAGTGAAAAGAGGTTGATCTTGCCGCGTACCAGGTCGGAAATGCGGGGTTGTGTCACGCCGAACAGAACAGCGGCTTCAGCCTGGGTGATGCCGCGGTCTTCGATCACCTGGGTGAGCGCCATCATCAAAGCAGATCGCGCCTTCATGCTGGCGACCGCTTGGGGGGTGTCTTCGAGAGCGTCCCAGACGCTCGCGTAACTCGTGGTTTTAGCATTCATTCTTTTAAATCCTCGAGCAGTTCTTTATAGCGCTGTGTTGCAACGGCGATGTCTTTGTGGGGTGTCTGTTGCGCCTTCTTCTGAAAGCAGTGCAGCACATAGATGGCATCAGCCATCCGGGCGATGTAGACGACACGGAACGTACTAGGCCCATCCCACACCCTAAGCTCAGTGACGCCTCTCCCAACTGAAGGCATGGGCTTCCAATCGGTGGGCATCAACCCTTGTTGCACCCGGTCCAACTGATAGCCCGCGTCGCGCATGGCTGCTTGGGGGAAGCGGCGAAGGTCTTCAAGCGAGCTGCCACGGAATTTTGCTGGCTTCATCTGAAATATACAAGACTTTGTATGTTCCAAAATGTAGTCCTTCGCGGACAACCCGAAGCAAGCTCCCTGTTGAAACTGCCAGTCTGTTGGCCAGCTCTCGCCACATCCTCTCCGTCGAAGGGAACGGCAGCTTGCGCAGAGCGAGTCAGGTTTGACTGGATGCAGACATCACCCAAGCTCTTGCTCCGCAAGTTTTGCGCACTCCCAGAGGGCGAGGTCTTCTGGCGTGGCCGCCTTGGAGTCACAGAGGGCGATCAGGTCGGAAAGAGCGTACTTCTGCCTTGGAGCCAGTACGCGGTCGGCCAGTTCTGTCGGCTCAGCTTCATGCTGTACCTTGCTACCAGACCACTGGCCTTGCTTGAGGCCGGCCTCAATCCCTTGGCGCACTCTGGTCGGGGCATCTCCCCAGCTTTGTAGCGAAATTCGGCAGGGACGCATACAGCCTGGGAGTCGTCGCCTATGCGAAGTTTGGGAAGTTTGCCTTTGCACATACTCGCCAGTGTGTGCAGAGAAAAGTCGATGGTGTGATTTTGGCCTGTCAGCGGTGCCAGTCACAACGAGTGGGTCCTAACCCGCCCAGTTCTTCCAAGCCGACGCTTCCGTTACCGGCGAAAAATAGCGTCGACAAATGGATGACTAGAACTTTCAATCGGTACTTCGGCACAATGATGGGGGCAGACGGAAAGATCATTGATGCGCCGACAGACCCGCAGCGCAGGGCCGTCAAAGCACTTGTCAATGAGGTGGCAAAAAATGCAGGAATCAAACCGTACCAAGTCCAGTCCCCCCTCTGGTTCTATGAGCAAAGACTCCTCACCGAGATGGGAGTCAGATCGCCGTCCTAAGGGTTCAGTGACGGCGGAAGAAAGTACGCAGAGTCAAGAGGAAGAGGCGGTGAGAAGGGTGTCAGCCCTGCTTCTAAGGCAGTTGCACGGCCAGTAAAAGGAGAAAAGCGTGAAACCATTCGATCTGAACAACCTGCCGTTCGACCCGGCGCAAGAGGCGATGAGGGAGTCGAAAGGGCAGAAAAATACTCCCTTAGAAGCGGACTACGATCCTATTGAGGAGGCAACCAAGCTGTATCCCGGCCTGACAAAAGAAAAAGCCTTGGAGATAGCGGAGGCGTTCGGGTTCTAGGCGTACAGCCTGTAGCGCACTTCGAGCCGGTCGATTCGTTTCAAACACTTGTCGGCCAATACGGCGTTAAGTCTCTGGCGTTTTACGAACTTGGCTGGGAAAACGCCAAGGTCCACCAGCAAGCCATTCAAAAATCCAAAGATGCTTCGCCGTATGGCGCGGCTGTTTGTGTCTACCCTGTAGAAGAGTACGCAGACAGGCGCTCCTTTGTAGAAGAACTATTCGGTGGCCGATATCCCGCCGTTTACCGAACGAGCGTCATTCCCGCATGCTTTGCCGCGTTGACATCAAACGTCATCGGCCGCTCGCAACCAGCCGATGTGGCTGTGCATGCGATCAGGCAGTCGGCGAAATCAGCCTTGCCGGCTTCGAAAATCTGCAGCGCGCGATGAAGGTCCGCTGCCCCGGCGCCCAATGGCTTTGTTCATGTCATCAATCGAGACATTCTTGGAGGGCTTCCCGAACATGCCTTTGAGCTCACGCACACTGCGGGAAACCGCAACAAACTCATAGCGGCCCGGCCCAATTTCAATGAACTCGACCCGGTCTCCCGTATTGACATTCATGCGGTTACGGACGTCGATGGGGATGGTGATCTGGCCCTTGCTGGTCAGTGTTGCGGTGGGCATGAGAAATCTCCTTATTTCTTAACTTAAGGTAAGGAATCGGCTCCGTCAATGAGGGCTGCCAGGTCTTCCTGTTGTTTTAGGCGGGCCCATTGCCCAACCTCCCCCTCAACACCTCCGCCGCCCGCTCCGTGGTCACCAGCACCGCTTGCAAGCGCGCCCGCGTCAAGCCCACGAAGAGACGGCGCCGGTCCCGGTCGCTCAGCGCTTCAAAATCCACCTCGGTGATCACTACCGCGTCAGCGGCCTGGCCCTTGAACCGGTTGACGGTGTCGACCAGTAAGGGCCCGTCGGACCACTGCGCGTGGCCTTCGCTGTCAAACCCGGCGTGGCGGCCCACCCGTTGACCGGCCAGGCGAGTGGGCCCGCTGGCACTGGCCAGCACACTCTTTTGTTGCCCGTGAAAACTCAGCACCGCAATGTTCTCGGCCGAATAGCCCTCGGCGAGCAGGGCGGTCAACGCCGCCTCCGTGGCCTGCAGCGGCGATTCGCCTTCTGCGTAGACATGCCACTTCGGGTCAAAGCCCAGAACGGCGCTACCCGCCTCAACGGGTTCGTCGGTGAGCGCAAGCCAGTTGATGAATTCGACCAGCAATTGCGGGGAGCGGTAGTTCACCGGGCTGCTCAGGCTGACCCATCCCGGCAGGTTGACAGGCGCGCGGTCGTAGAGCGCCTGCTCGGGGTCTTCCAGCCAGAGCAGGTGGGCGTCGCTGCGCGCCATGGACATCAGGCTGTGCACCCAGGCGGGCTCGAAGTCCTGACCCTCGTCGATGATGAGGGTGTCAAAGGTGTCGGCCAGTTGCGGGCTCAGCGCGATGAAGCGATCGGCCAGTTTTGAAAAGACGGTGCGGTCACTGAAGTCAATGTCAGGCCCGCCCGCGCTTTGGTGGACCAGGCGCGCCAGCTCATGGAAAGTGACCACATCTTGTGCCTGCGGTGCCAGCGGCTTCATTGCGTCCGCCAGCGGCCGGTTGAAGCAGACGTAGAGCGCGCGTTTGCCCGCCGCGTGCGCCTGTTGCAGCGCCTGCAGGGCCAGCTGCGTTTTGCCCGAGCCAGCGGTGCCCCGCACCCGCAGCCGCCAGGGCTGCATGGCGAGGCGCGAGACCCAGGTCGACAAGCCGCCCGACAAGCGCGTGGTGACTTCGCGCGCAGAGCGGCCCAGCAAACCAATGTGCGGCGCCGCGCCCACGCGTTGCGACAGAAAATCATCGATGCGGGGCAGGTCTTCCAGCCGGTCGTCGGACCATTCGCCGGCATGGCCTTCGAGCAAGGACTCGATGGTGTCAATCAGGCCGGCATCACCGTCGGCGTCGACCACACGGGCCGGGTCGACGGAGGAGGGCGGTGCGCCTGCGAGGCGCGCGGTGGGCAGGTACAACAGGTGGTCAATTTGCAGCGCGCGGCCCGGGTACCGCTTGGCGAACTGGCCTCGTAAGCCATTGAGATTGCGATTGACCTGGGTGGTGATGCTCTTGTCTTGCCCCTGCTTCGTCGCCGCGCCTGAAGAACGTCCACCGTTGTAGCGTGCCCAGAGATCGTCCGCGGTGGCAATGATCTGGGTGTCTTTTTGTTCGATGGCCAGCAGATGGCCATAGGGGTTGGCAACGATGAAGTCGATTTCTCCATAAGCCGACCCGCCCCGCTGTGCGCGGGCCCAGTGCACGCCGTGGTAGACGGTGTAGCGGTCACTCAAGCCATCGCGCAAGCGCGCCAGCGTCCGCGCTTCGGCGGCGTGCATACCGTCTGGTCCGAGCGCGGGGTCGAAGTCGGAGGGGATGAGGCGGGCCATGGGCTGCGGCGTCGTGGCAAATGTTGTGGGAGAAGTTTGCCAGAGGGCGCTGCATCAGGCCGGGCGCAGATTCTCGGCTCGGAAAGGATCTTGCGGCTGCGGATTTCTGTAGAACATGTGGATCCTGCAAGGCATGCGGATTGCTGCGGAACGAGCAACGCCGGCAATCCGGGTGCGAATCGATTCTTTGGGCTCACTGAGCGAGCCCTCGGGCGGATACGGTCATTCACTCAATGGCGATCAAGATCCATGTCGGCGCTTGGTCTGTCATCGAATTGCGAACCGACAAGCGCTGCTTGGGGTCGCGTCCATCCCAACTTCTATCGACCAAGGACTCTCATGAAGTACGCCTTTCAATCTATCACTTGCGTGGCCGCTTTGTTGGCTGCCGGAGCGTGCTAAGCACAGGCACAAGTTAAGCCGTTTTATGCAGAAGTGGCTGTGGCTCCGATCCGATATGAAGAGGCAGGCTATTCGCTGACCCCCATGGTCGTGCGAGGCATCGTTGGGTACGAAGCGCATCCCAACTTTGCCTTTGAAGGGATGTTCGGCTTTGGCATCGTTGATGGAACGCTCAGAGCCTCAGGCTATACGCTGAAGGGGACAGTCGACAGCACCATTGGACTTTTTGTGCGGCCCAAGGTCGACGTCAGCCCTGACTTTCAAATTTATGGTCGACTCGGATTTGCAAAAAGTTCCGTAACCGGGTCTGTGATCGGATTTTCACGTGCTCTCTCCTCTTCCGATTCTGATCTTGTCTATGGAGTTGGTGCCGCATTCCGGCTGAGCCCGACGCTTTCCATCGTGGGGGACTACATGACCTACTACAACAAAGACGGAGTCACTGCGGGAGGGTTCTCCGTTGGATTGCGGACCCAGTTTTGATCTCCGTTTAGCCCCCCGATGACGGGCCTCTTCATCTCATTAGGCAAGGACGCACTCATGCAACTTCCCCGCAGGCAATTCCTCATAACGACTATTGGCGCTACGACCGCGATGCTCACCGGTTGCGCCGTCCAAGCGCCCCCCGTCACGCCCAAGGAGGCGTCCCCATCTGCCGCCGAGCAGCGCGCTGCGCAGCAGGCCTTGGCGAACCAGGCGCCCAAGAAGCCCTCGCTTAAGCACAAGATCGCGCTGGGTCGTATCAGCAACGAAACCAACTACGGCCGCTCTTTGTTGCGTGATTCCAGCGGAGACCCGCTGGGCAAGCAGACAACTGATCTTTTCAGTAAGGCACTCACCGAGTCGGGCGCGTTCCTGGTGTTTGAGCGGCCCGACATCGGCAAGGTCGAGGCCGAGAGCCGCCTGGCGGATACCAAGCTCAATTTGATCGGAGTGGACGTGCTGGTCATCGGCTCGCTCACCGAGTTTGGTCGCAAGGAGGTGGGAGCGACGGGCTTCGCGTCGCAGACCCGGCGACAGGTGGCCTTCGCCAAGGTGGACATTCGTGTGGTGGACACGAGCAATGCCCAGGTTCTTTTTGCCACTTCCGGTGCGGGGGAGGCCTCCAACGAAGTGTCATCAACCTTCGGTTTCGGCTCGCAGGCTTCCTACGATGGCACGCTCAATGACGCGGCCATTCGGCAGGCGGTGTCCGAGGCGGTGAGCCGCCTGTCCGCCGACTTCGCGCGGCGTCCCTGGCAGACGGTCGTGTTGCGCCATGAGGGCGGGCGTGTCTACGTGAGCGGCGGCAAGGCCCAGGGGCTGCGCCCGGGGCTGGAGTTGGAGGTGCAGACCTTGGGTGAGCGCATCAAGTCGCCTCAGACGGGCGCTTTCATCACCCTGCCGGGTCGGGCGGTTGCCAAGCTGCGTGTCGACGCCCTGTTTGGCGATAGCGAGCTGACGGAAGGGGCGGTAGCTTCAGTCATTTCGGGTTCTATCGACGGCCACCCTGTCCAGCAACTTATCGTTCGCGCTCAGGAGGGCCTGTAATGAACCGTCACCTTCTTCGTCATGCAGGTGTCTTGCTTGCTTTCACGCTCTCGCTGGGCGCTGGCTCGTCGATGACGGGCTGCACCCAGATGCCCACTGAGAAGCAGGGCGTGAGCGACATGCGTCCGCAGATCAGCTTTCAGCTTGAGCGTTCGGACCTCGCGTCCGCCCAGGTGATGGTCGACGGCCTCTCGATGGGGGTGGCCGGCAGTTACCTGGCCGGCCAGGCCACGCTGCGTGTACTGCCTGGCCCTCACGAGTTGCAGGTGGTCGCCGGTGGACGCGTGATCCTTTCAGAGCGCGTCTATCTGGCCGATGGTGTGAGCAAGAGCTTCGTGCTCAAGTGAGGTGGGCATGAATGCAATGACTTCCTCTCGCAAGTCCCATCGGGGTGTTGTGCTCTTGGCCGTCGTGGCTTCCCTGGCTATGGGCGGCTGCGCCAGCAACAAGCTCTATCAGTGGGGCGACTACGAAGACAACCTTTATGCCGCCTACAAGGACGCTACCAAGGCTGAGGCACTGCGGCTGAAGCTGGAGGCGCATATTCAGGCCATGGAAAAAGCGAGTCAGAAGGTGGCGCCTGGCTTGTATGCCGAGGTGGGCACTCTTTACTTGCAAGCGGGCCAGCGCAAAACGGCCATGGCTTGGTACCAGCGAGAGCGCGCGGCCTGGCCTGAAAGCACCCAACTCATGACATCCATGATCCAGAACCTCGAGCGACTGGAGGCTGCCAAATGATCCGCACTTTCCAAAGCGAAACGGGTAAACGCCTGCTGCATGCGGCGGTCCTGGGGCTCGCGTTATTCATCACGGGCTGCGCCACCCAGGTCCCGAGGGACATGAGTGCCTTCCAGCGGGCCAACCCGCGCTCGATTCTGGTGGTGCCGGTCGTCAACCGCTCGCTGGATGTCGACGCCCCCAACTACGTGCTGTCCTCCCTGCCGGTGCCGGTGGCCGAGAAGGGGTACTACGTGTTTCCGGTGAACACCACCAAGGTGGTTCTGGAGCAAGAGGGGCTTTACGAAGGCGACAAGATCCACGAGCAGCCTCCTGCGCAACTGGCCAAGCTCTTTGGCGCCGATGCCGTGCTGTATGTGCGCATCAACCAGTGGGATGCCAAGTACGCTGTGCTGACCACGGTGGTCACGGTGGACTTCGACTACTGGATGACCGGCAAGGATGGCGATGTGCTCTGGAAAGAGCGCAAGCGCATGCAGTGGCAGCCCAATAACAACAATAACTCCGGCGTTTCACCGATGGCGCAGCTGCTCTCGCAGGTGATCACCGCTGCCGTGGCCCGCGCGGCCCCCAACTACATGCCGCTCACTCGCCAAGCTAACCAAGAGGTCTTTGTCCTTGGGCCTAGCGCTATTCCGGATGGCCCCCATAGGGTCAAGGCGGCGCAGAAGTAGCTCGGGTCAGGCTTCGCTTGCGCGTTGCGGCGGAAGTGAAAAGGGTTGGTCACCCGGGCTCTCGTCATGAGCCCCCGGGTGACCACGCTGGTGAGCCTGTTCATCACGCGCCGCCGGAAATGCCCTGGCGATGCCTGGCTCCATGCTGATCACCCGCCCTTTTTCGCTTTTGTTACTCGCCCTCCTAGTTTGTGCCGCCAATCTTTATCCGAGCCAGTTCGGGGGCTTTCGTGAGCCAATTGCCAGGCGCCTGGCGCCGACGGTCACTTGTGAGCAGCAGGTGTCCGTGGAACTGGACTACGGCCTGCAGCGTTTGTCTGCCAGGGGGCGCCGAGCACGATGCGTCTGAGACGTATCAGCGCAGAAGAAATATCTTCACTTGGGTCTGCTGCGTTAGCGGATCAGCGACAGTTCAGGCGGTCGGCGCTCGGGTTCGCGCCATGAGCTAGTACCTTCCCATAGTGATCGTTTTCAATCTGAAGACGATCATGACAACTGCTGATGTGACAGCTTGGCCCACCCGCGAGCAGTGGTTGCTCGCAGCGGTGGAAAAAGTCACCCCCTTGTTTACCGGTCTCGGCTACCGCGTGCCCCCCTGCCGGGTGTCTTGCGGCTTTACCAGCACGGGTGTGCGCAGTGGGCATATTGGCCAGTGTTGGTCTCGCAGAAGCGGGGCCGATGCGGTGAACCAAATCTTTATCTCGCCAACGCTGGCAGACCCAATCGAGGTGATCGACACCTTGGTACACGAGTTGGTGCATGCGGTAGATGACTGCCAGCACAAGCACGGCAAGGAGTT